>CAYFUM010000065.1:0-2591 GCA_964346475.1 uncultured Peptostreptococcaceae bacterium | reverse complement strand
GCATCCCACGCTGGAATCGCTCACGGCTCTCGGTGTCGGGCCAGGGCTTGTCGCGAAGCACCGCGAACGGGGCCCGCGCCGTCTTCTTGTTCACTTGCGCGCGGTAGTCAACCGACTCGGAATACTCTTGAAGGATCGCCTTCAAAGTCTTGATCTGGGAGGTTCCCTTAGCACCGCTGTAGGCATAGCCAACATCGAGGATCATCGGAACCTCACCAATGCGGATGTCGAGGTGTTCACCCACTCCCTTAGCGTTGAGGACGCGAACCCCAGTTATCTGATTGGTCGAATCTGAAAGCGTCCGCCACCGTTTCGGAGGGACCCTGCGCAGGACGGTGCGACCGTTCTCCAAGGAGGAGAGTGCGAGCATCCGATCAGCGATGAGGCCATCGGCAATCAGGGAGTACCAAAACCTCATCGGAGGGAGCGGAGAATCCCATGGGTCACTAACGAGGTCAGCCAACTCTGTGCCGCGGACCCGTTCTCGAGCATCATCTGGACCGCGACTATAAACCTTCAACGGGAGGGAAGAGACATGGCGGGCGATAAAGTCCACAACAGTCCGAACCGGCGGAGCATCATAACCCTGCGACTGAACCGGCTCATACGACAGTAAATCCTGGCCCGGATCAACCACCTCAACCTTCGCTTCAGCCACCCACTGATTCAAAGCACCCAGGCTTTCAAAAACTGTCATTAGGGCACCTGCACATATCTCACGGCCGACTCAGGCACAATCAACACCCCATCGACAGGCGTGTTCATATCGCCTTGTAGAGCAACAGCGTCTTTCAGGATCAGACACCCACCACGCACCTCACTCAGGCGACCCTTCACATCAAAACTAGGAGTAGAAACGATCACCAACTGGTTGATCCAAGTTCTCACAGCACGCATCAGGACCCCCTAAAAAGTCATCACGTCATACTCGACATACGCCGAAGCAGTTTCTTCTGCAGCCGGTTCAAACGCCTCAAGACCATAGAGGGCGACGGTCTCAGCGACTAACCCAGAAATATCCACCAACGAGCGCTTACGGTCCCAGGCCTCGTTCTCCGCAATGACCTTCGTTAACCCACCCTCAACACCCAGATCAACCAACGGCTGCGGAGGGTGAACAAGGATGCCCTCGCGGACACGATCCCGCAAGCGTCCTGTCGCCAAACCAATGTGGGAGCCGTCGATCTCATGGACCGTCAACCCCTCTTTCTTCAAGGGCTCGATCAGTTCCATTGCTGGACAGCCACGCGACTGCAGCGCCACTTCCCGGAAACCCGACTCCTTCGCGAGTTCACCGAGCATGTTCACGGCTTCAAACATCGACTTGACGCGGTTGCGGACCTGCACGAGTTTGGTTCCGTCGCCCAGGTCAACCGCAGCGGCAATCCACACCCAACGCCGATCAAAACTGACGTCGACGCCCCAAACGGTGCGTGAACCGGCCGGAACAGTCACATTCACAGGTGACACCTCCTGACGGCGCCACTCCTTCACATCCACATAAGACTCAACCTGCACCGTCACCCACTGACAGAGCACCTCAGTGCGGTAATCCGCCTCTGGCATCGATGTGGAGTCAGACAGGCAGTCCGCAACGGTGATACCGCCGTAACCAATCGAGGGGTTGGCCTGCAGTATGCCCTCAACGTCATCAAGGGGACACCCATCCGGGGCGGACCACTCAAACAGGCCGATCGAGGTATCCCGCATGCCGTTTGCGTACTCTTCGGATGCCATAATCCCGGCACCAACGTAGCGTTCCCACTCGTCGATCAACTTCAGCGCCGCGTCGCGCTGCGCCGCCAGAACAACAGACGCAGCGGACCCAGCGTTCGAGATGCCCCAGAGTTGACCAGACCAAAAGCTCTTCGTCGTCTGTGAAACCGCGTTCCAAGCAACCCAAGTGGTCTGCTCACGCAACTCATCCATGATGACCCGCGCCGCAGGCTTACCTCGAGCATTCTTCGCCGCTCGAATCTCATAGTGAGCAAGAGACTGCGCCTGGATAAATTCTTTCCCGTTCGTATCCGAGACCTTCGCCGTCGCCTCTTGAAGTATCGGGATAGCCGCCGCCCCCGCAGCTTCCGTGTCCGGCTCCGGGTCACACCAAAGCTTCACCGAGGACCACGGCTCACGAGCAATATCCAGATTCTGCGCAGTACCCACGATCTTGAAATCAACGGGCGGAACCCGGTCAGGATGCCGCGCAGAGTCAATGAACAGCCACCACGCCGCAAGAATCGAAGCGAGCAACGTCTTCCCGTTTTGACGCGCCACTAGGACAATGACGCGACGAAACCGGTAAGTCCCGTCCTCCTTCAACTCCAGGGCATGAATCAGCAGCCACTCTTGCCAAGGCCGCAACGTGATACCCAAGAAGTCCCTAGCGA
This sequence comes from uncultured Peptostreptococcaceae bacterium, assembly GCA_964346475.1. GTDB lineage: Bacteria > Bacillota > Clostridia > Peptostreptococcales > Acidaminobacteraceae > DTU036. The sequence continues at coordinate 201 of CAYFUM010000065.1, read as the reverse complement.
ACTCGATGACCTCAAAACCCAGCGAAGTCTCAGGAGTCAACTCCCGAAGCGGCTTCGTCCACAAGCGCGGAACAGTAGCGCCAACCAGCTTCGGCAAGAAACTCACCCCGCCCTAGACCGCTTCGCCTTCTCCTGCTTCTCCCGCCACTCCGCCAAAGCATCACGCGGAGCACCAGCCTTCGACGATGAAGCAGGCTTCAC
>CAYFUM010000064.1:0-2613 GCA_964346475.1 uncultured Peptostreptococcaceae bacterium | reverse complement strand
CTGCGGCTATGGGAGGACGAGACGACGCGGCAGATCCTGACGGGCCTGGTGCGCTCGGCGATGACGTCCCCCCGCGGAGCCGAACTGCTCGCTGAAGTGCTCACCGGCCGAGCCGCGAAGCACGCACCACCTCAGGAGAACAACGAAGCACGCGCCCGCGGCCTACTCTTAGCGGCATCGCATTTGTTCGGAACGGCAGTGGCAAGATCCGTGTTCCAGGTTCCCCCTCTAGCTACGATGTCGCACGACGAACTTGTTGAGGAGATCGCCCCCGCGATCCAGCGCTATCTGGAGGGTAGCTGAAATGGCTGGCCTGACATTCGAGAACCTCACTGCTGGCGTGCGAATAACCGGACTGAAAGGCTCTGATCCCGTAACGATCGTGAGCATCGATCCACTGGACAACGAAAGCGCATACGTCACCTTTCAAGATGACAAAGGAGTGACCGAAAGCCGCATCCTCCAAACGTCGGATTTGAACGCCCTTTCACTAGTGCCGCTCTTTCAGCAGCAACCGTCTTTCCAAGCAGACCCGAACGAGTTCCGTTTGGCATCCGAGGCCCTGCGCATAAAGTACGCAGCACTTTACGACCCACTCATAGCCGTCAACAGTTCCCGCATCGATCCGCTCCCCCACCAAATCCGCGCAGTCTACGAACACCTTCTGCCAGAGGTGGGGTTGCGTTATCTCCTCGCCGACGACCCAGGGGCAGGCAAAACTATCATGGCGGGGCTTTATCTGAAGGAGATGATGCTGCGCTCCAACTGTGAGCGCGCAATCGTCGTGGTTCCCGGAGGCCTGGTTGACCAGTGGCGTGATGAACTCAGTGAAAAGTTCGATCTGCACTTTGAAGTTTTGGACAGGCAGATGGTCACAGCCGCTGGGGACCAAAACGTGTTCTACCTGCATCCATACTTGCTGGTCCGCATGGACATGGTTGCCCGCGATGATGAGCTAATGGCACAACTCGAGGGCGTGTGGTGGGACATCGCAATCGTGGACGAGGCTCACCGCATGTCCGCCCAGTTTTCTTCGTGGCGCGGCGGCGTTAAGGAAACGCGGCGGTTCCAACTGGGGCGCATCCTGGCTGACAGGTCCCACAACTTTCTACTCATGACCGCCACCCCGCACGCGGGCAAGGAAGAGGACTTCCAACTGTTCATGTCGTTACTGGACGAGGACAGGTTCGAGGGCAAGTACCGCCCCGGCGTTCACCGCACGGACACTTCCGGTCTGATGCGCCGTGTGGTCAAAGAAGAGCTGCTGACCTTCGACGGCGCACCCCTCTTCCCGGAGCGCCACGCTTACACGGTCGCCTACGACCTGAGTCCCGCTGAGCGTGAACTGTACGAGGAAGTCACGGCTTACGTGAGGAATGAGATGGGCCGCGCCCAACGGCTCATCGACGCCGGTGACGGCAAACGAGGCAACGCCGTGGGGTTCGCCCTTACCCTTCTGCAACGCCGACTCGCCTCAAGCCCAGATGCAATCTACCGCTCGTTGGTTCGACGAAAAGAAAAGCTCACAGACTGGCTGAATGAGATCCAGTCTGGAGCACCCCTCGGCGCCTTCGAGACGCCGCGGCCCGGTTATTCATCTGCGCGCGACGCCTCGTTCTCAAAGCTGACCGCACGCCTCTCGAACCAACCTTGGGAATCACTGGATCTGTCAGAGCAGGCGCTTGACGACTACGACGACCTCGACTCCGCCCAGCAGGCTGCGCTCGAAACATCGGTTGACCAGGTCGTGAGCATGGCCACCGCCGCCCAGACTGTCCCCGAGCTAGAAGCAGAAATCGCGAGCCTCGAAGCCCTTATCGAAGCTGCAGACGTTGTTCGCAAGCAGGACGAGGACACAAAGTGGGTAGAGCTGCGACAAATCCTTGACCGAGAGGTTCTGTCGACGACAGTCTCCGGTGACCCTCGCAAAATCATCATCTTCACGGAACACAGGGATACCCTCGATTATCTGCATAGGAAGATCGGGGACATGCTGGGCGACCCGGAGGCCGTGGTGGTTATCCACGGAGGTCTCACCCACCCACAGCGCAAGGAAGTGCGGGAGCAGTTCACCCATGACCCAAGGACCCAGGTGCTCCTAGGAACCGACGCGGCCGGTGAGGGCCTCAATCTGCAACGGGCTCACCTGATGGTGAACTACGACCTGCCGTGGAACCCGAATCGCATTGAGCAACGTTTCGGTCGCATCCACAGAATCGGGCAGCGCGAAGTCTGCCACCTGTGGAACCTTGTCGCCGCCGACACCCGCGAGGGTGACGTCTTCGGCCGCCTCCTCACCAAGATCGAGCAAATGTCCAAGGCTTACAACGGAAAACTCTTCCACGTCTTGGGCGAGGGCGATATCTTCGACGGGCAGTCGCTGAGAGACCTGATAGTCGAGGCGATCCGCTACGGAGACAGCCCTGAGGTTCGGGAAAAGCAATTCAAAGTCGTGGACAAAGGCATTGCGTCGGGACTGGACATTCTGACGCGCGAGGGGGCACTGGCACCCGAAGTCTCAACTTCCGCGGAACTGGCTGCTGTGCGCGAAAGCATGGAAGCAGCCCGCGAGCGCCGCTTGCAGCCAGGCTTTGTCAGCGCCTTCTTCATCCC
>CAYFUM010000063.1:0-2973 GCA_964346475.1 uncultured Peptostreptococcaceae bacterium | reverse complement strand
GTACGGAGGATTGGCTAGGAGTTTTAAAGCTTGGCGGAACCAAAATGCCTCAGGAATTTGCTCAGCAACTGGGCATTGACCTGAGGGATAATAAAAGTCTAATCAGCAGCATAGACTATGTAGAAAGTCTGGTAGAAGAGCTTATTGCCCTTAGTAAAAAACTTAACAACTAAAAGCTGATTTTTATTTTAAAAGTACCCCTTATAAGGAAATTACTAATGGGGTACTTTTTTAATAAAAACAAGGCTTAATAAAGCCTATCTGAGATCTAGTAGAAGATAATTGTTAGTTATTCAAGCTTGGTGTATAATACATAGTTGAAAGGAAGAGGCATGAAGAAGTTTATAGAACTAAAAAATCTCACAAAAATCTATACCCTGGGCGGAGAGAGAATTTATGCCCTTGATGGTGTGAGTTTAGAGATATTCCGAGGAGAAATCCTCTGCATACTGGGTACCTCGGGTTCAGGTAAATCCACTCTTTTAAATATGCTGGCGGGACTGGAACCCCCTACTAGGGGCGAGATCCACTATGGGCCCATTAGGTTAGATAGGTTAAAAGAAGAAGAACTTACCCTTTTTAGGAGTCTAAATATCGGTTTTGTCTTCCAGTCCTATAATCTTATACCCACCCTAAATGCCCTGGAGAATGTTTCTCTGGGCCTAACCTTCAAGGGAGTTCCAAGAAAGGAAAGGGAAAGGGAGGCTAGAGAGATGCTTGAGCTGGTGGGCCTGGGGGATAGGCTAAAACACAAGCCCAGTGAGCTTTCTGGAGGCCAGCAGCAAAGAGTAAGTATAGCCAGGGCCTTTGTGGGTTCTCCCTCAATAGTCTTTGCCGATGAGCCCACAGGCAACCTAGACTCTAAGACAACGGTTGAAATAATTGAGCTTATTATTGGTCTAGCAAGAAAAAACCAGCAGACTCTAATTATGGTAACCCATGATGAGAGCCTTGTTGACTATGTAGACCGATCCTTTCATATGCTAGATGGCAAGATCCAACGGACTACTGTAAAAGAAAGGTAAAACCATGAGAATATTAAAAAACATACTACCGGTCCTACTCATAATGATTCTTACCCTGCCCACCTTTGGTGAGAATGATATCCTCGAAATCCAGATTGAAAATCCTAGAAATAGCGTGGAAGCCGGAGAAAGCTTGGCCTTGCAATTCAAGGTGAAAAACAAGGGTTCAAGTAAACTTACAAATATCAGCTCTATCTTAAATCTAGCAGATGATGGAGCTTTAGAGTTTTCTGAGCCTGGCCAGGCAAGTCAAGTCTTTGACCTGGAGGCTGGAGAAGAGATCCAGCTTATTTTTCTCCTCAAGGCTTCCAGTGAGCTTACAGGCCCCAGCTCCTTTTCTCTTATCACAAGCTGCACTCAAGAGGGAGAAGTTGATGAGGAGGGCTGCCCCCTGGGTGAAAAAATAGAAATAAGAAATAACTATCTTATAGAAGTAGAAGAGTCTGGGGATGATTACTGGTACGATGATGGCGGCTACTATTATGAGGATAATAGTTCTAGCGACAATAAAAATAAACCCAAGCTTATAATCTCCAAATACAGCATAGAGCCAAGTATGCCTAGAGCTGGAGAGAGTTTTACCATGACTCTGACCTTTTTAAATACCAACAGCGAGAAGAGCTGTAGAAATATAAAAATTTTCCTAACCTCCGATGGGGGTGCAGACTCTGACACAGCAGGCATAGCCTCAGGCGGAGTCTTTAGCCCTGTAGGAAGTTCAAATACCTTCTACATTGGCTATATCGAACCCGGTGAGACCAAGGAAAAGACTATTACCTTTAACACAATGCCCACAGCTGCCAGCAAGACCTATACTATGAGCGCTAACTTTGAATATGAAGATTATCTTGGTAATGAGCTCAAGGCGACGGAACTAATAGGAATTCCTGTAGTCCAGGTGTCCAAGGTCCAGGTCGATGAGCCCCTTATCTCCTCCATGGGGCCCGGGGCACCTGCCATGATAGATGTTAACTTCTACAACACTGGTAGGGACAATCTTACAAACTTTATGGTCTCCATCGAAGGTCAGGGCTTTAGTGCTGACCAGCAAAGATACTTTGTAGGGAATTTTCAAACCGGTAGTAGCGATAGTTTTTCAACAACTATCTACGTCGAAAACGAGGGTGAGTACAGTGGAAAAGTGCTAGTTAGCTATGAGGACTCCACAGGTAAGGCCCACACCATAGAGAGGGAGTTCACAGCCTACCAGGAAATGATGGAGCCCATGGACTTTGAGGTCTTCGAATTTGAGGAGCCTGTGGCTTCTCCTTTACAAAACTACAAGCTAGTCCTAGCTGGCCTAGCTATATTAGTTCTCCTGATAGTCCTATTAATAAAAAGAAGAAATAAAAAGAAAAAACAAAAGGAGCTGGATCTCAATGAGCTTGATTGATACCATTACCATCTCCCTAAGAAATCTTTGGAGGCGAAAGCTCAGGACCTTTCTTACAGTTTTAGGTGTTATAATTGGTGCCACCTCCATAATAATTATGATTAGCCTAGGACTTGCCATAGAAAAAAATCAGATGGAACTGGTGGAGAGCCTGGGAGATTTAAGGACCATAACAATCTATGACTCCCAGTACATGCAATTTGGAGACAGTGATCCCAGCGTCAAGGCACCACCCCTTAATGACGCTACCATTAAGCTTCTCCAGGCTAAAAATCATGTTGACCATGTCTATGGTATAAAAACCCTCTATCTAAACGGTTCAATGAGCATAGGAAAATATCAGCTCTACTCTGATATTAAAGCGGTGGACCCCCAGTACTTTGAAGATTTTGAAAAGCCTCTTCTTGAGGGCCGCTACCTAAATGAAAGCGAAAGATACGCCTTTATGATTCCTGAATACCTAAAGTATTCCCTTTGGGATGAAAAGACCCATAAATCTGCCATGGAGGATCCTGGTTTTAATTTCTTAACTGAGAAATTCTCCATGACCCTGGG
>CAYFUM010000062.1:0-3078 GCA_964346475.1 uncultured Peptostreptococcaceae bacterium | reverse complement strand
TCTACTTTCATCAACTAATTCAATGCAGAGAAAAGCATTTTTAGTACTCTCAGTGAGCATGGTCCTCACTGCTTCCCTCCAATTCCAGCATCTACAGATTGCGCCTTCATCATCCTTGTATACTATTTCCCCTTCATAGGGTGGTGAATTTTCCTCTGTTCCTAGTGTAACAAAACTCTCGTCTCCAACTGCCTTAGTCAATCTTATATTACCGACAAATGAATCAATATCTTCCCCGCCGCAAGGCAGGCCATATTTTAATGAAATAGAGTTGTAAATATCAACTAGAGGATTAATAGTCCCTAAATGATTCCCCTTCTGCACTCGCTTTAGCAGGGCTTCGATTGATGATCTCGCTCCTTTTTTTGTCTTGAATTTTTGAAAGGCTTCTCTCCATACCCTTATAACCTCATTACTGCTGAATACCTCATTATTAAGATGTTTTAAAGCCAGTTCTTCTGAGACAAGTATCATTTCCTTATATTTGTCCTTATCTATTATAGAATTATTTATGTTATTGCAAACAAGGACGCCAATTTTTGCATTAGGAAACAAGTCCCAAAAATCCTCTTCAATAACAAATTTGCTCACTTAAATATACCTCCTCATAGTAAATAGCAAGTCTATTAAATTATACCAGTATTTTGGTCATTATAAAGTAGGTGTACATCTTATGGTTTTGGTGACCATAAAAGACTAGTGCTTTTTTATTTGCAACATTAGCATCTCCAATTTATAGGTTACACACAATATATAATTCTATTATTCTGTCCCTGAAGGGCTTAATTTTTAATTAATCCAGCACTGATAACCAAAGCTTCTCAGCCTCTAACACAAGCTTTGTAATCAGCCTTACAAAGGCTGTATAATCCATCGTCATATGTGCAATATCCAGTACTTCGTAGTATTTTGCTCTATCATCACTTTTGATTATCACTGGAGGGTAGCCATTTCTCATTAGCTCAAAGTTTAGTAGAAGCCTTGCTGTTCTACCATTACCATCAATGAAGGGATGGATTTTCACGAATTCTCCATGTAGTAGTGTTGCCCTAATAACTGGATGATAAACCTTCCAGTTATTATCATATTCCTCTACAAGCTCCTGCATTAAATCAGATATTTCAAAGTGTCTTGGTGGAATATGCTTTGCGCCGCTAATCATTACATTCTCAGATCTATATCTTCCAGCATTTTCTTTATCGATTTCCTTTAATATCAAAGAGTGAATGTTTCTTATATTCCATCCTGAAAGTGGCTCTTTGTTAGAAATTAAATCTTCTATAAAAGAAATAGCATCACGGTGATTGATAACTTCTAGGTGTTCAATCATGGTTTTACCACCTACAGTAATCCCTTCAAGCACAACTTTTGTTTCAGATATTGACAAGGTGTTTCCTTCAATCGCATTACTGTTGTAGGTCCACTCCACAACTAACTTTTCATGAAGTGATTTCGCAAGCTCTTTTGAAAATGGTCTTTGTCTATCAATTTTTTCTTTTAGTGAGTCAATATGAGAAAAATCATATTCCAAACCAAGATATCTTTTTTTTATAGCTTCTCTTCCATCAATCGGTTTTGCAGCATCAAAAGGGATTGCCCAGCTCCTACCTATCTTGATGGCACCTTCTATTCTGCCTTCACGACATAGTAGTCTTATTCTACTGTCACTTATCCCCCATTTTTCACTTGCTTCTTTAATGCTCATATAGTCCATAAATATCACCTCATAATAACTTTATACCTATATCGGAATAATGTCAAGATTCTATTGATAGCTATATCCCTAGGCCTTAAATCGTTAAAAACAGTTAAATTTTTACCAAGATATAAAATCTAAAGGGCCCTGTATAGGAATAAAGCTTGCCCTAGCTCTGTAGCTTTGGCAAGCTTTATAAAGTATATTTATTTCAGAATTAATTTCTCTTAGAAAAAAGGTTGTCTTCTCTGATTGAGTTTACCCTCATAGGCTAATGTCAATTTGATACTCATCATCTATTAGCAGATAATTAACCTTATATTTTTGACAGGACTCTAGTACAAGAGCATTGTCTTCTAATATACTCTCCATGGTGTAGAGGCTATCATCCAGACGATCTTCTATAACATTAGCATGTTTTATTATGTCGTCAAAGTGACTTTTAATATAATCTTCACTCATTACAAGGCAGTAGTATCTCATCTTATCTAGATATTCTTTTTCAAAATATTTCTCCCAATCAAAGGGAATATAGCATCCTTCCACTATGAGATTCTGCTTATTCTCTATGGCTGTTTTTATAATCTCACTAACAATTGGCCACAGATATTCCCTCAGAGCATTATCATCACTTATAGGAGTAAGTGTGGTGTTGCCACTTCGAATTAAACCCATTTTTAAGTGGTCAATTGATAGATAGGGATATTTATATTTTTCAAGTAGCTTTTGTGCAAGAGCAGTCTTTCCAGTATATGACGCTCCAGCTATTAAAATAACCATCTCTTCCACCCCATCCTCTTAAAATTACTATTTATCCATTTCTTATCAAGTGTGTCCTAGCTGGCCTTCTACTAGCCAGCTAGCAGCTAGTGTAAATGGTATATCTCATCTAGGGATGTAAACACTGCCTAGAGTTTCTTATTAAAGCAAATAATACGACTGACTTCGGTAAATCCAACCTTTAGATGGAAATTTAAGCTACCCACATTATCAAGCTCACAATCACTTCCAAACTCAAGGCACTCATTTTCTTTCGCCCAATTTTCGCACTCATTAAGCAGTTTTTTAGCTATCCCTCTTTTACGGTATTTTTCATCAACATAAATACCCTCTAGATAGCCAACAGGGCTACTAGTGCTACCTTCAACATAATCAAATCTCAACTGGCACTGAGCAAATCCCACAGGGCTATTTTCAGTAAAGTAAAGAAGAAAGATAGCATTCTTATCTAAAAGCACTTTCTTCATTTCCTTTTGTAGATCTTCATATATGTTATTTGGCCATAGCAAGAAAGCTAAATCTGTCACTAAGGTCAAATCATCTATGCTAGCTTCTCTTATCACTTAACCACCCCATTGATCTTACTATCCTTATACTTCTCC
>CAYFUM010000061.1:0-3231 GCA_964346475.1 uncultured Peptostreptococcaceae bacterium | reverse complement strand
GCAGACCAACTGTTGCCCCCAAAGGCCCCGCGATACGGTCTGCGGCGGCATCGAAAAGGGAGGCTGCCACAGCCGTCCCTGTGATTGACCCCAAGTTCCGTGACAAGTTGAGTACCCCGGAGACCGATCCCTGGTTTTCCAGTCCTGAACGCGCCATGACGTTGGTGTTGTTCGCGGCCATGAACATTTGGTTGCCCGGCGTGAGTGAAACTGCGCAAAGGAAGAAACCCGCCAACCCAAGTGCGGGCGGCAACACTGTGAAGCCAAGGGAAGCCAGTGTCAGCAGTGTTAGGCCCGCAAGGAAGATCGGCCGCGACCCGAACTTTTCCACCAAACGCCCGGCGGGAACACCTGACAAGATCGCGACGGTTGGTCCTACGGCCATGGCGAGGCCGACTTGGCTGGGGGTGAGGTTAAGCCCTCGTGCCAAATAGAAAGGCGGGATCACCGTGAACGACATCATGATCGTGGAGGCGAGGAAGGCCGTGATCAGCCCCGGGTAGACCCGGACTTTGGAAAGTAGTCGGAAGTCAACCAGTGGGGAGGAAACCCGCAACTCCACAACGACGAAAAGGATCAGGCAGAGCGCCCCAACGGCAACCAGGACAACGGTTCCAACCACTCCGAAGGGGCGCAGGGTCAGACCCACAGAGTACGCGACGAGTGCCACAGCAAGGATCACGGACCCAGCGAAATCCGTTTGCAGGGGCAGCCCAGTGCCGCCTTGACGCATTGGGAGAGCCTTCGCCGCCAAGGCAAGCGCGGCCAGTGCCAGGGGCACCAAGATGAAGAAAACCCACCGCCAACCAACGGCAGCAGAAAGCATTCCCCCCACCGCGGGCCCCAGCGCCCAACCGGCCGCCATTGAGGACCCCATGATGCCCATGGTGCGGCCAATGCGGTTGGCAGCAACAGTTTGTCGAACTAGGGCAACCGGCAGCGTTGTCATCGCCGCTCCCCCGATGCCCATGGCGGCGCGTGCGGCAACGAGGAGAGGGAGGCTAGTCGCGAACCCAGCAAAGAGGGAAGCAATGAGGAAGACGACGATGCCTGCCAGCAGCACTTTTACGCGACCCACCGAATCCGCGAGGCGACCCACCGGAACCATCAGCAGGGAGCTGAAGAGCAGGAAAGAGAGGGAAACCCACTGAGTGGCGGAGACAGAAACTTCGAACGTGTCTGAAATAAGTGGCATCGCAACGTTTGGGATGCTCATCCCCAGTGCCGACACGGTGGTGATCACTACCAGCGCGGTGACGGCAAGTCCCACACTTGGGGGGCGAGGGGGTAAACGGTATTCAGACATGGCGCGCCAGCCTATCACTGCCCGTCGGCGGCGGCACGGCTCGTTTAGAAAATCTCACGTAAAGCAGCGAATGAGTTTGCTGTCGTGAACCTGGGCGAGGATTCTGGGAGTTCCGCGTGCTCCAGCCGCCAGGTGTGAGAGTGAGGTACATAGACGGCCCCGAGTCCCGCTTTCAGCGCGGGATGAACGTCTGATTTGAGAGAGTTCCCGATCATCCAAGTGCTGCGTGGATCAAGCCCCTGTTCAGCGACGAACCACTGGTAGTTCGAGGGCTCTTTTGCGGGCACGACGCTAGTTGCCTTGAAGAACGGTGCCAGGCCGGAAGTGTTTATCTTCCCTTGTTGTTCTTCTTGATCACCTTTGGTGAGCAGGAGAAGGTCATGACGCTCCCCCAGTTCAGCCAGGGTTTCCGGCACGCCTTGGATAATCTCCAGTTCGGTCCATTGGAGTCGCCCGACGTACTGATCCAGCCGTTGAAGGTCCTGGGGGCTGGGGGCTTGCCCTCGCACATCTGCGACAAGGTGTTCCAGGCTCTTTCGGAACACTTTGGTTCCAAAGCCGTGGGTGACCATGTTGCGTCGTTCGATGTCATCCAGCGTTGCGCGAATCTCGCCCCTACCTAGGCCGGGACCCTCCAGCCAGGTGATCACATCCTCAATCACAGATTCGAACACAACGTTGTTTTCCCAGAGGGTGTCGTCAGCGTCGAAGATGAGATTCATGCGGCGCCCCTTAGTTTGCTCCTTCATCACAGCTTCTTCCTTGCTGAATCGCCGAGGGTCGAAGCACGCGCGGTGAAATGAACCGGGAGAAGCGAGATCTCGCGGTCAATGGTGCCAGCGAGGCGTTCCCGCACGGCTTCAACCGCCAGTTTCCCAGCGGCTTGACCGCCAATGGCGACCGTAGTCAGTTCAGGCTCCATGAGCCGTGCCAGGTCGATGTCATCAAATCCTGTGACGGCCAAGTCGTTTGGGATCTCAATCTGGCGCTCCCGCGCCGCCACGTACACTCCGGCGGCAAGCAGGTCGGAGTCGGCAACAATCACACTCGGGCGATCGGGCCTATCCAAAAGTCTGCCGGCCGCTGCTGCGCTCCCCCAACGTGCGGATTCCAGTAGGTCTTCTCCGCGCAGTTGCCCCGCGATGAACCCAGCGTTGAAGACATCGCCTGCTCCCAGTGTGCTCTTCACTTCGACGTCGAAGGCCGGAGCCATTCCGCCTTGCTGCCCCGAGTCGAAACTGGGGACCACATACGCCCCATCCTTGCCTAGCCGCAGCACAACCGTCCTGTCAGGCGAGGCCGCACTCCTGGCGGCTTCGAATGAGTCGTCTATTCCAGTGACTACGTTGATCTCGTGATCGCCCGAGCCGAGCAGGACATTCGTGTGGCTGACCGCCTCTTGAAGCGCCGCCAAGTACTCCTTCGGAAGCCGACCGCTTTGGGGCCTCACTTGAGATCCAAGGAGACTGGCACTTCATGTTTTCTGGCCTCCTGCATTGCTCCAAGCAGCATTTCCCTAAGATCTACCTCGCCCAAACCTGACCCAGAGATGTGCACCCACGCTGAACGTTTGATCAAGTCAATGTCTTCTGCCTCTAGGCGCCGCATCGCTGATGCGCGGCCCTCGGCGGGAAAACCCCAAAAGAACCGGTCCACGCCGGAACCAGAAACAGAGAGAATCACCAGGGTGAAGGCATCGCGGATCTTGTGGAGATAAGTCGACTCCGCCCTCTGACAGTTGCTTCCGGACCAGATCGCCGAATGCGTCAGGCCCCGTCGCGCTGAGCAATGTTGGGGTCACCCCCAGGCGGCTAAGCGCCATAGAGGTGTTGCCAACTGTGCCGCCGGCGTAAACGTCCGCGGGCGGCGTCATCGAAGCCCACTTCAAGGAATGATCCGGGAAAGTCGCCACCACGTCAGCGGCG
>CAYFUM010000060.1:0-3586 GCA_964346475.1 uncultured Peptostreptococcaceae bacterium | reverse complement strand
ACATGGCTGGTATTTGGATATAGGTCCACTAGTTCGATTTCCTCCAGCTGGTAGCCCTGCTCTTTAAAGAGCAGGATATCCCTAACTAGGCTCTTGGGGTTACAGGAGACGTAGTAGATTTCCTTTAGTTCAAGTTCCATCAGGCTCTTTATTACCTTAGGATGAAGGCCACTTCTAGGTGGGTCCACCACCAGGATTTCTGGCCTCTTCTCTCCTTTAAAGTCAAGCTCCGCTATATCCATGGCATAATAATGAGTGTTTGTAACACCATTTCTAAGGGCGTTTTCCCGGGCAGCTTCCACGGCCTCCTCTACTATCTCAACTCCCAAAATTCCCCTAGCCTGGTCACTTAAAAGAAGACCTATGGTACCTGTCCCACAGTAGAGATCATAGAGGTAGCCTTCCTTTTGTCCTATCATCCTTCTTAGTCTTTCAAAGAGGACCTCGGCTCCTAGGCTATTGGTCTGGAAAAAGGAGAAGGGTGAAATTCTAAAGGAGCGCCCAAGAAGCCTCTCCTCGATATAGTCTCTGCCATGGAGGAGCCTTAGCTCATCACAATAGACAAAGTTTGATAGGGAGTCGTTTATAGTATGGAGGATGGAGACTATCCCACCCTCTAGTTCAAGTTCTAGAAGTCCCTTAATAAAGCTAAGATCAAGCTGGTCCTGGCTTGTTGTAACCAGGTTTACCATAATTTCCCCAGTATAATGGGCCCTTCTAAGGACTAGGTGGCGGACAAAGCCCTGGCGTCTCATGACATGGTAGTGGCTATAGCCCATCCTTTTAGCAAAGGCTTGGATATAGTCCCTTATCTTCCTAAGGTCCTCATGGACAAGCAGGCACTGGCTTGTAGCCAGGACATTTCTTCCCATGTTTCTTTCATAGAATCCCAGCTCCAGGGGGCCTCCAAGGTAGCTGTCTCCAAAGTTAAATTCCACCTTGTTTCTATAGGAGAACTGCTGGTCGTCGCCATAGATCCTAAGGTCGCCAAGCTCCAGGCCCTGTTTTTTAAAGAGGTCCTTTATTTCCAGAACCTTTATTTCCCTCTGCCTTTCAAGGCTCAGGTGCTGGCTGACACAGCCCCCGCACCTATCAAACTGGTTACAGGGGGCCTGGCCCCTGGTAAGTAGTCTGCCTGTCCTCTTGCCCTTTCTTTTTTTTCCCAGCCTAAATTCTACCTCTTCATCCAAAAAGGCTCCAGGAATTGCCACCTCCTCTTCTTCAAGAAGGCAGGTTCCTGTGGCGGGAAATTCATTTTTTATAATAGTGCAGGAGTATATTTCACCTTTCTTCATAATTCCTCTTTGTATTAATTAAGCTTAAATTGTAGGTTCTGATAAATTTTGTTATACTTTGGCTAAGGAGGACACATGAGAAAAAAACTTGGAATCCTTTTTATAATCCTTGCCATTATAATGTTTGCTCTTTATTTTGGTTCAGGGACTATACTAAAGCTAATAGCAAATCCTGGTGCCATAAACGATCTGTCACCGGAAGAAATTGAAGCAAACCAGGGAAGGGAGGCCATCTTCCAATGGGACGCCATTACAGCTATAGATAGTGTATCTATTATCTCCAATGCGAGGCCCATTGACAAGGATGCCATAATTGCCCAGATGATTATGCCGGAGCTTGAGATTGACCTGCCTGTACTAAGGGGGCTTACAGCTGCTAATCTAAACCACGGAGTGGCTACCCTCTATGACTCTGTTAAACTGGGTCAGGGAAACTTTGCCCTGGCAGGACACAACATGGGTAGCTACAATGTGCTTTTAAACAGGCTCTATGACATGCCCGATAGACCCTTCGATATCTATTTCCATGATAAAAAAACTGTCTACCACTACGTGGTCTATGCCAAGCTCCATACTGACCAATATGCCTTCCAGTATACCGAGGATGCTGAAGCCGACAGACACGGCTCCCCCATTGTATCTATCCTGACCTGTGATAGGCCCTATGAAGAGGACCAGAGGATTTTTATCATGGCTGAGCTCTATGACACCTATCCCTATTCAACTCCTCTGGATTTAAAACCCAGCGAGATGACACTTCCCTATAGAAATTGAGAAGCCCCTAAGGCTTCTCATTTTTTTATAGTCCCTCTACAAAATCCCTAAAGAGGAGGATAAATTTATCATTGTGTTCAAAGAGCTCAGGCTGGAACTGGACTCCCATTATGCCTGGCCCCTCTAGGGCCTCCACTACCCCATCGAGACTCCTAGCACTGACCACTAGGTCCCTGCCCAGGGTCTTTATACTCTGGGAGTGGTAGGAGTTCACAATAAGCTCCTCTCCAAAAATCCTGCTCAGTCTACTGGGTAGGATTTGAATCCTGTGGAGGGGATCTTTTTTTGTTCCCTCGGGTCTATGATGGAGGATCTTAGAAACTATGCTCTGATTAAGGCTTCCCCCTAGGGCAACATTTATTATCTGCATTCCCCTGCCTATACCCAGGATGGGGATTTCCCTTTTCAGGGCCTCATGGACCAGCTCTATTTCAAAGTCGTCCCTTTTCATGTCATAGGGGCCAGCCTGGGGCTCTGGATCCTCCCCGTAGTGGAAGGGAAGAACATCATTGCCTCCCAGGAGTATTAGCCCATCTAAAAGTTTGTAGACCTCTTCGCCTGGGCTTTCCAGGTAGGGCAGGATAATTGGCAGAGCTCCAGCCCTGGCCACCTCCTTGGCAACTAGTTCAGGTAGGATAAAAATAGCTCTATTGTTGTGGAAGGATCCACTGGATACAATTCCTATGCGTTTCATTTCGCCTCCTTAACCAGCCACGAGAAGAGATTTCCAAACTCTTTATAATCAGCCTGGAGCCTCTCAGGGTGAAATTGCAGGGCCAGGACCCTGGCTTCTCTGCTCTCCATGGCCTCTATCATACCGTCTCTAGCAAACATAGCTGCCTCAAAACCCTGGGGTAGCTTCTTTACTGCCTGGTGGTGGATACTGTTAATAACCCTTTCTCCACTGCCAAGAAGGCTCTCTATCACGGTGCCCTCAACTGCTTTAGCTAGATGCTCTGTTTCCCAGGGTGCCCGGGAGAGGACATGGACCATGTCGGTCTCAAACTCACTGGGAATATCTTGAATCAGGCTCCCTCCTTCAAAGGAGGCTATGACCTGCATCCCCCTACAGATTCCTAGAACAGGGATTCCAGCCTTTCTTGCCTCACTATAGAGGGCTCTTTCCATGGCGTCCCTGGGCCTACAAAAGGGCCCTGAAATCCTGTGGGGGTCTTCGTCATAATAAAAGGGGGTTACATCGCTGCCACCCGACAAAATAAGTCCATCAATGTTTTTAATATAATCCCCAGCATACTCCTCACCAATATTTGGAATAAGAAGAGGGGTCCCCCCTGCAGCCAGCACCGCCACCACATAGGCGTGGTCAAGAAAGTTCTTGGGATTCTGACCCTGCCTGCGATTCATAGTAATGCCAATCACTTTTTTCATTCTTTAGTCTCCTCGTAGTATAGTTTTCCCCCAGAGGGAAGCTCTAGCCACTGCACCCTTGCATCGGGTGCAAGATCCTTGATTAAAAGGATTTCTCCTTCTTTATTTTTATATATGATATTAAGAGG
>CAYFUM010000059.1:0-3661 GCA_964346475.1 uncultured Peptostreptococcaceae bacterium | reverse complement strand
CCAGCGAGCGGTCTGGTTAGCGCTACCGGTGATGGACTTTTCGTGCTTAGTCATTGCGTTTCCCCTTTTTGGGTTGTGGGCTGGCCCTTGGTGGCTTCCCCGTTGTGTTTATAGTCTACACCGTCCGTTGTCTTTCCACAACACTAGCGGGGTGTGGTGAGTCACAAACCAAGAACCCCGCCCGAACCAACAGGCTCAAGCGGGGCAGAGTGTCGAACTATGCGGAGACTGGACGCATCCACGGCACCAGGACCGTCTCCCACGTCCAGATACTACCGGCGGGCGCTTCTTGAGTGCGACCGAGGACCGCAAGCGACTCAATCGCATTGCTGACGAGCGCCGGGCCGACTGCGTTCCAGCCGTCCATCTCGTTCGTTGCCAAAACGAATCGCCCGGTACCGACACCCAAAACGCGAGCCAGGTCAGCGTTCGACGTGTTAGCGAAGATGCGGCTGGTGTTGTCAGGTCCAATCTTGCCGACGGCGAACAGCCGAACTTCGGCGGTCTTGATCTGAGGGCCATCAACGAAGGTGACTACACCCTGGGCGCGGTGATTTGGCCGTGTCATGCCGTTCTTTGTGAGCACCGAGAACAGCGCCGTTGGGTTGCCAGTGACGTCGATGAAGCCGGTCTTGTTGATTTCGCCGTTTACGTATTCCATGTTCACTCCTTGAGTGGCGAGGCTTGCCCTTATGGCTTCCTCGATATCTCTAGTCTACAGGCTCTGTTGTGAAAATACAACAGCAAGAGAGTGCGCTAGGTCACCCTTAACCCATCGCGGCCCACTTCATACACGGTGCACACCATTCCGTAACGCGTTATGTTAGACATCATGACTGCTCCAGCGTTGAACCAGTTGTTCTACGGTGACAACCTCAACGTGCTCAGAACCTTCCCCCCAGAATCGGTAGACCTCGTCTACCTAGATCCGCCGTTCAACAGCAATCGCAACTACTCGGTCATCTTCAACCGGCACGACACCAAAGACGCTGACGTGACCGCACAGATCCAGGCGTTCGAGGACACCTGGTCATGGACACAGATCACGGAGCAACAGTATTTGGAGTTCATTGCTACCGCCCCGAACGAGGCAGCGAATGCGCTCACCGCGTTCCGCACACTGCTGGGAGAAAATGACGCTTCAGCGTACTTGGTGAACATGGCACCCAGACTGCTGGAACTACACCGGGTACTCAAAGACACGGGTTCGCTGTGGCTGCACTGCGACCCAACCATGAGCCACTACTTGAAGATCCTCCTTGACGCTATTTTTGGGCCGCAAGCGTTCCATAACGAACTCGTCTGGGAGCGAACCACCGCCAAGGGATACCAGACACGGAGGTTAGCTAATAACCATGACGTGATCCTTGTGTATGGCAAAACGGACAAGGTGAAGTGGAACAGCGACGCCGCATTCGTCCCTTACGACGAGAACAACCTCGACGAAAAAACTCTCAGCAAATACCGACACAAGGATCCGGATGGGCGCCGCTACCAACTAGACAACCTCACAGGCCCCAATGACCCGCGCCCAAACCTCACCTACGAGTTCCTAGGAGTCACACGCCGCTGGAGATGGGCAAAGGAACGCATGCAAGAAGCATACGAACAAGGTTTGGTAGTCCAAACCAAGCCCGGAATGGTTCCCCGCCGCAAGAGTTACCTAGACGAGAAGCGGGGTAAGCCACTCGCCGATGTCTGGACGGACATCCCACCACTCAACAGTCAAGCCGCTGAACGCCTCGGGTACCCAACCCAGAAGCCTATGGCGCTACTCGAACGGATCCTCTCGCTGGGAACCAACCCTGGTGACGTGGTGCTCGACCCCTTCTGCGGATGCGGCACAACAGTAGACGCCGCACAAAAACTTGGGCGCAGGTGGATCGGCATCGACATCACCTACATCGCGGCGGACCTAATCACCAAACGGCTGGAACACACCTACGGCCCAGAAATCCGAGCCACCTTCGAAGTTCTAGGCATGCCAGAAGACCTCGCGGGCGCACAGGCGCTGTTTGAGCGTGACCCGTTCGAGTTTGAACGGTGGGCGGTCTCCCAGATCGGTGCGCAACCGAACGAGCGTCAGGTCGGGGACAAAGGCATCGATGGGGTGGCACGGTTCCCCCTCAACGCTAAAGGCACGCACGTTGGGAAAGTCCTTGTTTCCGTCAAGGGCGGGAAGACCGTGACGCCATCGATGGTGCGTGACCTGGCGGGGACAGTGGAACACACCAGCGGCGCAGAAATGGGAGTGCTAGTCACCATGGACACGCTCACCAGAGGTTCGCAGGAAGTCATCGACAAGTCCGGATCCTACATTTTCCCCCTGAACGGTCAACCATTCCCGCGGTTACAGCACATCAGTGTTCCCGAGATCCTTCAGGGGATGCGCCCGCACACGCCCCCCACGTTCTTGCCATACATCAACGCGAAACGGCAACAGGTCCCTGCTGTCACAGAAGGACTGTTCTAGGGGAGGCCCCAGCCAGGGTAGAGGGCCTCAGCCGAGGGTGCGACACGCCGATCAACTACATGTTGATCCGCCATATCGCGCCGATTCCATCCACACGTCATCCACAAGTTTTCAACACAGAATCTGATAATCGTCCACAGGCGTCTACCCGCGACGCTGTTCCGGAACCATGTCTGCGACACGCCGACTATTCGGTGCAATAGCAACAGAAACTGGGGACAGACGACTAGACCTTGTAGATCCTCGGGTCGAGCCCCTAAACTGAACTCACATCTGATACTGAATGTGGAGGCAACCCATTCACAATCGGAATGGAAAAACATGTGGTCCCGGGCCTTTGATAGGTCCGGGACCTTTGTTATTCTTGTGTTCGCCTCCACAAATGACATGCGTGTAACTAATGTTCTCGCTGAAAAGTATTAGATGAAGGGAGCTTTTGTTTGAGCCTGCCGCTCACAGAGCGACGACCACAGGCGCAACGTGCGACCTGTCGTTGCACTCCCCCATCTTCACCTCGTATCGCCACACTCAAGGCACACGAGATCCCCCATTCTTCCCGTCACTCGCCCCTCTTCGTTGAGCATCACAGCTCCAGGGGTAGCTTTCCCTCCAACGTGGACGACCAGCTCAAACCAGACGCTGCCGCATTCACAAGTCAGAGGGGCATCGGCGTGGGTTCTGCGGTACTGGTCCAGATGGATCACGGAACTCATGGGTTCATCCAATCAAAGAAGGGAGGTGAGCGAAAGATGAGAATACATCATCCGAAGGGTGACGGTGGCCGGTGGAAAACCGGTCAGCGCGTACCCGACACGAGTATGTATGTCGATCAGTTCGGAGTGCCTTTTCACTTCGAGCAGGGTGCAACTTTTCCCCCGACCAGTATCGGGAGGAAAAGTATTTGCGGCCATTACCTGGCCGTTGAGGACCGCAAGCATCAGGGCTTAGCTTCGTAGAAGTAACGGTTTCTCGCACGCCGTCTACCAACGTTGTTCCAGCAACTGAGGTGGGCGGCGTGTAACCATTTTAGGCACACTTTGTGCCCGAAACGAGGATAACGGACGAATCGTTACCTTTATCCCGCTCCCGCGCCAGCCTTCCAAAGCCGTCGCTAGCGCCGCCAGCACCTCACTCGTCCACGCCACTCTCTAGCCGTTCGATCTCCCAGAGGTCTTCCTCGAGGTCACG
>CAYFUM010000058.1:0-3814 GCA_964346475.1 uncultured Peptostreptococcaceae bacterium | reverse complement strand
ATAATCTCTACAACAGCACCAGCACCTACTGTACGACCACCCTCACGGATGGAGAACTTAAGACCTTCCTCAATAGCAATTGGGTAGAGTAGTTCAATTTCCATGATGATGTTGTCGCCAGGCATACACATTTCTTGTCCTTCAGGAAACTCAATGGAACCTGTTACGTCGGTTGTTCTAAAGAAGAACTGGGGTCTGTATCCAGGGAAGAATGGTGTATGACGTCCACCCTCTTCTTTCTTAAGAACATAGACTTGGGCTTTGAACTTCTTGTGAGGATGGATGCTGCCAGGCTTAGCAAGAACTTGACCACGCTCGATCTCAGTTCTTTGGATACCTCTTAGAAGGATACCAACGTTATCACCGGCTTGTCCTTCGTTCAGGGTCTTTTGGAACATCTCAACACCTGTGACTATTAGTTTTCTTGCCTTATCAGCAAGACCTACAAGCTCAACTTCATCACCAATCTTAACTTCACCACGCTCGATACGTCCGGTAGCAACAGTTCCACGACCTGTAATGGAGAAAACGTCCTCAACAGGCATTAGGAAAGGCTTGTCAACATCACGAGTTGGCTCAGGGATATATTCGTCAATGATTTCGAAAAGCTCGATAATGGCATCTCCCCACTTGCTGGAGCTGTCCTCTAGAGCCTTAAGAGCAGAACCACGTACTATTGGTGTATCATCACCTGGGAAATCATACTCATCAAGTAGCTCACGAATTTCCATTTCAACTAGCTCAAGTAGCTCTTCGTCATCAACCATATCGCACTTGTTTAGGAAAACAACGATATAGGGAACACCTACTTGACGTGAAAGAAGAATATGCTCACGGGTCTGGGGCATAGCACCATCAGCAGCACTTACAACTAGAATGGAACCGTCCATCTGTGCAGCACCTGTAATCATGTTCTTTACGTAGTCGGCGTGACCAGGACAGTCAACGTGGGCGTAGTGACGATTAGGTGTCTCGTACTCTACGTGGGAAGTAGAGATAGTGATTCCACGCTCTCTCTCCTCTGGAGCCTTGTCAATCTTATCAAAGGCAACAGCATCACCCAGTTGATATCTATCATAAAGGGTTCTAGTTATAGCAGCAGTCAGGGTAGTTTTACCGTGGTCAACGTGACCAATGGTACCGATATTCAAGTGTGGTTTATTTCTTTCAAATACTTCTTTAGCCATTTTTTCCTCCTAATTACTTTAACACTTTAAGTGCAATGGACTCTGGTACTTGTTCATAATGATCAAACTGCATTGTGTAATTTGCTCTTCCCTGGGACTTACTTCGAAGGTCAGTAGCATAGCCAAACATTTCCGAAAGGGGAACTTGAGATCTAATTACCTGGGCTCCACCTTCTGCTTCCATACCCTCCAGACGTCCACGCCTGGAGTTTATATCTCCCATTACATCCCCCAAGTACTCCTCAGGAGTAGTAATTTCTACCTTCATGTAGGGCTCTAGTAGCGTTGCTCCAGCCTTGGCTAAAGCCTTTTTAATCGCCATGCTTCCAGCTATCTTAAAGGCCATCTCAGAAGAGTCAACCTCATGGTAGCTACCGTCATAGAGTTCAACCTCTACATCCACTACCTCATAGCCTCCTAGGATACCACTGGTCAGTGCTTCCTGGATTCCCTGGTCCACTGAAGGAATATATTCCCTGGGAATAGCTCCCCCTACAATTGAGTCAATAAACTTGTAACCGCTTCCAGGCTCACCCTTTCTAGCGCGGATCTTAACATGTCCATACTGGCCACGTCCACCGCTTTGACGAGCATATTTTTCATCAACCTCAGCGTCTCCACTGATGGTTTCTTTATATGCTACCTGGGGTGCTCCAATGTTTGCCTCTACCTTAAACTCCCTTAGAAGTCTATCTACAATGATTTCAAGGTGCAGCTCACCCATTCCAGCAATAATTACCTGGCCGGTTTCTTCATTGGTATAGGTTTTGAAGGTAGGGTCTTCCTCGGATAGTTTAGCAAGGGCAAGGCCCATTTTCTCTTGTCCAGCCCTGGTCTTAGGCTCTATAGCAACGGATATTACCGTGTCAGGGAAAACCATGGACTCTAGGATTATTGGGTGATTGCTATCACATAGGGTATCACCGGTTCCGGTGCTCTTTAGACCAACAGCACTGGCAATGTCTCCAGCATAGAGATCCTTGATCTCCTCCCTATCATTGGCACTCATTCTAAGAAGACGGCCTATACGTTCCCTCTTACCCTTAGTAGAGTTAAAGACACTGTCTCCAGATTTTAGAACCCCTGAGTATACCCTTAAGAAGGTTAATTTACCTACAAAGGGATCGGTCATAATTTTAAAGGCCAGTGCACTAAAGGGTTCACTATCACTGGACAGTCTTTCTTCAGCCTCTCCGGTATTGGGATTCTCACCTTGTATTGGTGGAATATCAATTGGAGAAGGCATGTAGTCTACGATTGCATCAAGCAGCATCTGAACACCCTTGTTCTTATAGGCAGTACCACATAGAACAGGGATAATATCACCTTGAATGGTAGCACTACGGATGGCTGTCTTTAGTGAATCAGAAGATATTTCTTCTCCTGAAAAATACAGCTCCATTAGCTCCTCATCGGTTTCAGCAATGGATTCTATCAGCTTTTCTTTATATTCTGCTGCCAGTTCTTTAAGGTTCTCTGGAATGTCGGTAATCTCTACCTCCTGACCAAAATCCCCCTTAAATATCCTGGCATTTTCCTCGATTAAATCAACCATCCCAACAAAGCTGTCCTCAGCTCCAATGGGAATTTGTAGAGGAACAGGATTAGCTCCCAGTCTAGATTTCATTTGATCTACAACTCGGAAAAAGTCAGCACCTGTTATATCCATCTTGTTGACAAAGGCCAGTCTTGGAACACCATAGCGGTCAGCTTGTCTCCAAACTGTTTCTGTCTGGGGCTCAACGCCACCCTTGGCACAAAAAACAGTTACAGAACCGTCCAAAACCCTAAGTGACCTTTCTACTTCTGCTGTAAAGTCGACGTGACCTGGGGTATCAATTATGTTAATACCATGGTCCTTCCATACCGTCGTAGTTGCTGCTGAAGTAATCGTAATGCCTCGCTCTTGCTCCTGACTCATCCAGTCCATAGTGGCTGAGCCTTCATGGGTTTCCCCAAGTTTGTAGTTCTTTCCTGTATAAAATAGGATACGCTCTGTTGTGGTAGTCTTACCAGCATCAATATGAGCCATAATTCCTATATTTCTTGTCTTCTCTATAGGAAAGGGTCTTGGCATGTGATTACCTCCTCTCAAGCCGCATTAGTATCTAAAATGCGCGAAAGCTTTATTAGCTTCGGCCATCTTGTGAACTTCGTCTTTCTTCTTTACAGCTCCGCCAGTATTATTCATAGCATCGAGTATTTCTGCAGTAAGACGCTGTTGCATAGTTCTTTCTTTTCTTCTTCTTGTGTAGTCTACAAGCCATCTAAGTCCTAGGGTTTGACGTCTTTCAGGTCTAACCTCTATAGGAACTTGATAGTTGGCACCACCCACACGACGGGCCTTGACTTCAACTACAGGCATTACATTGGCTAGGGCCTCATTAAAGCAGTCCAGAGCAGGTTTACCTGACTTCTCTGAAGCAGCTTCAAGAGCACCGTAGACAATTTCCTGAGCAATGCCTTTTTTGCCGTCAAGCATTACGTTATTAATTAGTTTCGTAATGACTTTACTACCGTATACGGCATCCGGCAGTACATCTCTTTTTGGAACTCTACCTTTTCTTGGCACTTTCCTTCCCTCCTTATAATACTATTTTCATCGGTACTGAACCATAAAAAGGCTT
>CAYFUM010000057.1:0-4107 GCA_964346475.1 uncultured Peptostreptococcaceae bacterium | reverse complement strand
ATGTAGATGTGGGCGAACTCTGCTTGCAGGGACTTGCGCAGACCGTCGGCCGTGTTGGAGTCAACGAAGCCACCGTTAGTTACGAACCCGATTACGCCCTTGTCTTTGACGCGGTCAGATGCCCAGCGAATAGCGCGAATATAAGAGTCGTACAAAGAGTTCTTGTTGGTCGCAGTTGACAGTGCGGCGTAGGTGTCTTCAATCCGCTCATCCAGTGTTGGATACTTCAGGTTCGCTGCGTTGTCATTAGCGCTGGTTTGTCCCACGGAGTAGGGCGGGTTACCAACAATGACGCGTATATCTAGCTTCAGTTGTTCTTCAACGCGGGCATTGTTCATCTTGAAGAAGGCAGGATCCAACGTGTCGTTATCTTCAGTGATCTGGAACGTGTCCGTTAGAACGATGCCCTTGAATGGTTCATAGGGGACACGGTTCCCGTTGTGGGTCATCTGTTCTTGAAAGGCCACTTCAATGTTGACCGCAGCAATGTAATAGGCCAACAGCAAGATCTCGTTGGCGTGTAGTTCGCTTGCGTACTTGCGCGCCAAATCATGGGGACTAATCAAGCCGGACTGAATCAGGCGAACAATGAATGTACCCGTGCCCGTGAAGGGATCCAGGACGTGCACGCCCGCATCAGAGATCGACACGTTGAAGTGTTCACGAAGCAACGCGTCAGTCGACCGAAGGATAAAGTCGACAATCTCGATAGGCGTGTAAACGATGCCCAGGGACTTTGCCGTCTTCTCAAAGGCCAGTCTGAAGAACTTCTCGTACAGTTCGATAGCGACCTTCTGCTTACCGGCCGCGTTATCAATACCCGCTGCGCGTTCACGCACCGACGCGTAGAAACCATCAAGCTGTTTGGTTTCTGCTTCCAAGTTGCCCGGCTCTAAGACTTCAAGCATCCCTTCCATCACTTGAGCCACAGGGTTATTAGCTGCAAAGTCATAGCCATCAAACAGTGCATCGAACACTGGGCGAGTTATCAAGTGTTGGGAAAGCATGTCGATAGCGTCAGCTTCAGTTATCCCATCGTTCAAGTTCGCCTGTAGTGCCTTGTGGAAGTCCTCAAACTGGCTGCGCACATCAGGGGACTCAACCAAGTTTGCAAGCCGCAAGCGGTGTCTTGTTGCCATTGTTGCAACGTCTTTGGCCCAGGCTTCCCAGTAGCGGGTATCGCCGACCTTCTCAACGAGTTTGGCGTAGATGGACTCTCGCCACCCGTCAAGTGCTTCTAGGTTGATCTGTGTTTGTATCCCTTCAGGGTCACCGCCGAGGTTGTCCCCCTCGTTGTCATCCCCGGGTAACTGGGCATCAGTGAAGATAACGCCCCCGGGCTTTTTCTCGTTGAGTTCGATCTGGTTGATCATCGCGTCGAAGCGTTCATCGTGGGAACGAAGCGCTTGCAGGACCTCCCACACAACCTTGTAGGCATCGCTGCGGTCAAGGGCTTCTGACGCGTTCATTCCAGCAGGGACCGCAACGGGCAAAATAATGTAGCCGTACTTCTTACCAGGGGCCAGCCGCATGACGCGACCCACTGACTGGACAATGTCCACTTGGGACTTGCGGGGACTTAGGAAAGCGACCCCATCCAACGTGGGGACATCCACCCCTTCAGACAGGCAGCGGGCATTAGACAACACGCGGGCGTCCAGGACTTCACCGGACCCCTTCAACCAACCCATCTTTTGGTCACGTTGCAACATGTTCATAGCGCCATCAATGTGGTCTGTGCTGACCGTTAGAAGATCGTCAACGTCTAGGTCGCTGTTCTCTGCCAGGAGTTTCTTGTAGTCGCTAACTACCCCGGCAAAGGAATCCTTGAACAGCTTTGACGCTTTGATACTGTTCGCAAACGCGACCACGCGGCGCATTGGGTCAGGGTCAATAGCGAAGTCTTCAGGGTCAACCGAACGTTTAGCTAGCGCATTCCACACGCCAACAATCTTTGCCACATCAGGAAGGTTCAGTTGTCCTTCACGTTCTAAGGTTTCTTGGAAGACGCGAGACACGGCATCTTCTGACACGGTCAACACCACAACCTTGTAGTCCGTCAACAAGTTTTGACGTACCGCTTCACCAAAGCCGAGGCGGTGAAACTCTGGCCCATACAAGGATTCATCATCCATTGACGCAAGCGTGATGTTATCGCTGGTTGTCTTAGCCTTAGCTGCGGGCGTGTAGATCCTTGGGGTTGCCGTCATGTACAAGCGCTTATCAGCGTGAATGAAGTTGTTGTCATGGACGCGTACAAAGTTAGATTCAGTCGCCCCTGCTCTGGTTGCCCCCGTTGTGCGGTGCGCTTCATCGCACACAACCAAGTCGAAGGAAGGGGCGCCCAGTTCTTGGGCGCGGTGCACAACATCGAGGGACTGGTAGGTGGCGAAAACAACTGTTAGTTTGCTAGGCGTTGACCGCTTCAGTTCACGGGCAAGATCTTCTGGCTTTGTAGTTGCTGGAATCGCAAGGTCAACAGCAGAAATATCTTCATCGTTGCCGCGCTTCTTATTGACTTGCCCATCAGAGCAGACTGCAAAGGTACGCATCGGCAGTTCAGTTTCCTGTGTCCACGACCAAAGCGCTTGCGACAGTAATGCTAGCGAGGGGACCAGGAACAACACGTAGCCGCCAGGGGCCACTTGATCTTCAGCGATCTTCAAGGACGTGAACGTCTTGCCCGTACCGCAAGCCATGATCAACTTGCCGCGATCACTAGTTTCAAACCCCTTGGCAACGTCAAGCAATGCTTCCCTCTGGTAGGGGCGTAGTTGATTGCGCCCCTTCAGTTCCATTACTTCAGGGGTTGACATGTCGAAGGTTGACCAATCAACCAGTGAATCGGCAAGATCAGCAAGGCCAATGCGCGAAACTGGGATGTGCTGGCCACTCAAAGCCGCTTCAGCGTTAGACCCCCACTTGTCAGTGGTGGCAACCCAAAGCCGAGACGTGAACGGATGCTTGCCCGAAGTTGACAAGAACGTGTCAACTTCCTTCTTGCTTATGGAACTTTCAGGATCATAAAACTTACACTGGATAGCGCAGACTCCGTCACCGTCCCGCTCGTAAGCAACTAAATCAACACCCACGTCTTGACCAGTGCGATCTTCCCACTCGCTCCACGGCACGACGCGGCTAAACCGCTGCGCGTATGTGGGATCCACTTCAAGGAAGCGTTTGATCAACCGCTCAAACCGCACGCCCTTCTCATATTCAGATCCACTAGAGAAATAGATCTTGTCTAGTAAGTGCTCCATTGTCACGTCCGCCATATCCCGATCTTCTCACTGAACCACTGCACGCGCAGACCAAACAGTGCACGCCAAAGCAGCGAAGTGGCTGTGGATAAGTCTGTGTAAAACATTTTGAGATGCCGCTAGCGCGAGGTGCTATAACGGACCGGTCCAACATTCAACGAGGCGGGGGTCACCCGGGGGGTGGGCAACACGTCACGACGCAACCATCAACGCAAACGCGCGCAACGCTGCCTATAGGCGGCTCGTTGCGGCCATCAGCAGCTCGATAGAGATCCGTCTAGGCCGTTGCGCTAGTTCCGTCCATCTTGTGGTGATAGGCGCGCAGGGGAGCTCCTACGACCCTCTTGTTGCGGGGCTTCTAAGTTGCCGTAGTGCAGCGCGTCCTTCTAATGCAGTAGCGCCGAGGCTTGCCGATGCGTTAGGCCCTGTTCGATCAAGTACGCTCGCATCGCGCGGCGCCTATCCAACGCGACTTGCAGAGCAGCAGACGCCGCTTCAACGTCATCACCAATCTGTTCGACCGTATACACGCCCTTGTAGAAATCATCGAGCGCGGCAAGTTCACGCGCAGCAGTAGACCGTCTCTGATATGTCGCCCGTATGCGTGCTTCAGTGCGCACGCGCAGATCATCATTCATACTCAAAATGTAAACTCCACCAAGTCCTCGATGGCCACATCTAAGAGGCCCTGCTGGAGCGCGACACGCCGAGTTTGGCGGGCAGTTTTCCACGCACGTTCCACGCGTGGCTAGGTAGGACTACAAACTGTTGCTATTGCAACGATTGGGTTCGTATCCCTCATCCGCCACGTAACTGAAATCCCAGGTATCGATCGATGCCTGGGATT
>CAYFUM010000056.1:1650-4509 GCA_964346475.1 uncultured Peptostreptococcaceae bacterium | reverse complement strand
TTTAGCACTTTGGGTCTTTTTTTTGTATAATAGAAAGGGAGGCATCTATGTATGATAGTTTTGTCGAAGATATAGGTTCGATCTATGATCTAGCCGATGTGGTTCTTATAACTGACAGGAGGGGCTATATTGAGTATTATAAGGTCTTTAGGAACCTAGGTACCAGGCTGCAACCAGATCCCATTGGAATCCATATTCTGGATCTCCACCAGCATCTAAAGGAAGACACCTCTACTGTTATGAAGGTTATTGAAAAGGGAGAACCTGTTATCAATGAAAAGCAGACCCTCAACATCTTTAAGGAGCGCACTGTGGAGGTTCTAACCCACACCTTTCCCATCAAGGATGGTGATAGAGTCCTGGGGGTTATAGAGATAGATAGGTACATGGACAGTGATCTAAGAAGGAGATCTTCTAGGAGGAGCTTTTCCTCTTCTTCCTCCTTTTATAGCCTGGAGGACATAATTACTCAAAATAAAAAGATGAAGCTTCTTTTAGAAAAGGTTAAGAGGGCAGCCAGGACCAGTTCCCCAGTAATGATCTGGGGAGAAACTGGAACAGGTAAGGAGCTCTTTGCCCAGGCTATACACAACCACTCCTATAGGAGGACCAATAGCTTTTTAGCACAGAACTGCTCAGCCATTCCCCTATCTCTGGGAGAAAGTATATTTTTTGGTACTACCAAGGGGAGCTTTACAGGGGCTGAGGACAAGATTGGTATTTTTGAAATGGCCCACAAGGGATCTCTTATGCTAGATGAGCTAAACTCCATGGACCTTCAACTTCAAAGTAAACTTCTCAGGGTTACAGAGTCTAGGAGTGTGAGAAAAATTGGAGCCAGTCAGGCTGTCAATGTTGATGTCAGGCTTATCAGTACATTAAATGAAGATCCCCAGCTGGTTATGGAAAAGGGCAAGCTTAGAAGGGACCTTTTCTACAGGCTGGCTGTAGTATTTTTAGAAATTCCCCCCCTTAGAAAAAGAAGGGATGATGTCCTTCTACTGGCTAATTACTTTGTAGAGGAGTATAGTAGATCTCTAGGCATGGGTACTAAGAAGCTTAGCCCCCAGGTAGAAGAGGCCTTTTTAAACTATGACTGGCCGGGAAATGTTAGAGAGCTTAAGCATGTCATTGAAGCTGCCTTTAATTTTGCTGAGGGAAATATGATAGGACTTCCTGATATTCCAGATTATTTTTTTAATGGGGCCAAACCTTCCAAGGAGGGGAGCCTAAAAGAGCTCCTGGAGGACTTTGAGATTAATCAAATCAGAGTGGCCCTAAAGAAAAGTTCGAGTATGAAGGCTGCAGCGGAAAGCCTAGGTATATCCAGGCAGAATCTTAGACATAAGATGCTACGATATGGGATAGAGAGGGAAGAAAATTAATTTTCTTTTGTAAAATAAATTGTCTGCAAGAGGGGTGAAAATCCCTTCTTTTTTTATTTCAAGCTCTTATAAAAACAATTATTAACAAACTATTGGGCTTTTGCTTGAAAATTAACTAAGTTTTATATAACTTTCTATACCTGGCTTGTGGCATAAAAGTTGCGATATATAAATTAAGGATAAATTGTATCCGCGATTATAAAGGAGGAATTATGGAAGCTATTGTTAATGGGATTTTGGCGTTTTCCGACTGGCTTTGGGGAGTACCCATGCTGGTCATCATCGTTGGTGGCAGTCTCTTTCTAACTATTAGACTTGGATTTGTTCAATTTGTTCACTTTGGATTCTCAATGAAAGAAACCTTTGGTAAGATGTTTGCCAAACAGGAGGGAGAAGGAACCGTCACCCCCTTCCAGGCAGCTTCAGCAGCTCTGGCCTCCACCATTGGAGCTTCAAATATTGTAGGAGTTCCCGTGGCTATTGCCTTTGGTGGTCCTGGAGCAGTCTTTTGGATGTGGGTAGTTGCCCTGGTGGGTTGTGCAGCCAAGATATCCGAGATTGTCCTTGGTATTAAGTACAGGGAACTTAATGAAGCTGGAGACTATGTGGGTGGACCCATGTACTACTTAAAGGGCATCAAGGGCCCTGTCGGTAAAGTACTTAGCTGGCTTTTTGCTTTTTTCCTTATGATTGAACTGGTGCCCTCCATTGCCTCTCAATCCCTATCGGCTGTGCAGACAGCGGCGACACTGAATGTGCCTAGTATTTTTGTTGCAGGTTTATTGGTTGTTTTAGTTGGTTTAGTCGTATTTGGTGGTATTAAAAGGATTGGACAGTTTACAGAAAAACTTGTTCCCTTTATGGCTGGCCTTTATCTACTAGGTGGACTGGTTGTTATCTTTATGAATATCGGTGCCCTTCCTAAGGCCCTAGGTCTTATTTTTAAGCATGCCTTTACAAGGTCCGCAGCAGTAGGTGGTTTTGCTGGGGCTGCAGTTGCCCAAGCCGTACGCTGGGGAACAGCTAGAGGAGTCTATTCCAATGAGGCAGGTATGGGTACTGCACCTATAGCCCATAGTGGTGCTATAACCGACCATCCCATGCGTCAAGCTATGTGGGGAATTTTTGAAATTGTCGTCGATACTCTAATCGTCTGTACCTTAACTGCTATGGTAGTTCTTGTCACTGGTATTTATGAAGTGGTACCAGCTAGTGAAGCTGCTTCCATGCCAGCCATGGTCTTCCAAGACCTCCTTGGTAATACTCTGGGCGGGGGAATAGTGACCATTAGTATTTTCCTCTTTGTTCTATCAACCATTACTGTAATTACCTGGTACGGTAAGACCCAGGCAGAGTTTCTCTTTGGTGAAGCTTTCTCCAACATAATGGTAGTAATTTATCTGATTGCCATCGTAGCTGGCGCCTATATGAGTCTGGAGTCTATGTATAAGTTCCTGGATATCCTGCTGGCTAC
>CAYFUM010000056.1:0-1550 GCA_964346475.1 uncultured Peptostreptococcaceae bacterium | reverse complement strand
TATTTCAAAAAGCATCCCGAGAACCTCTTTTATGTGGACGCTCTGGAAGATCCCCTTAAAAGGAACTCCGTTGTGGCCCTTTTGAGAGGAAAAAAGGGAGATAGTAAGAAGAGCGTGGTCCTTATAGGCCATACCGATACAGTAGGAACATCGGACTATGGTGAAATCCAGGCCTATGCCACAGATCCTGATAGTCTACCAGAGAAACTGGCAGGAGTTACTATCCCGGAGGATGCTAGAAAAGACCTGGAAAGTGGCGACTATCTCTTTGGCCGTGGACTTTTTGATATGAAGAGTGGGGTTTCCATCCTTATGCATATACTGGAAGAACTATCTCTGGATGTTGAAAATCTAGAGGGTAATGTATTTTTCGCCGCTGTCTGTGATGAAGAGGGCGGCTCTGCTGGAATGCTCAGCGTAGTTCCCCAGCTTGTTAAGATGATGGAAGAAGAAGACCTGGATTATAGGGCGGTAATCGATACTGACTACTCAGCTCCTCGCTTTGAAGGGGACAATACCAGGTATATCTATGTGGGAACCGTGGGCAAGCTCATGCCGAGCTTCTTTGTCGTAGGCAGTGAGACCCATGCAGGAGACCCCTACATTGGCCTAGACCCCAACCAGATTTCCTCGGCCATTATGGAGGAGATGAACCTGGTCATGGCCTACGCCGATGAAGCTGAAGGAGAGGTGACAGTGCCCCCGGTCTCCCTGCGCCAGCAGGATCTTAAGACTGAGTACTCCGTCCAGACCTCTAAGACCAGCTATGTCTATTTTAACTTCTCAACCCACTCCTCTACTCCCGATGAAATGATGGAGCGGATTAAAGAGGGGGCTCTAAGGGCCTTTAAAAAGACCATAGATAGGCTAAAGGAAGAGTTTTCTATCTATTCTGAGCGCAGTGGCTTTAGCCACTATGAGCTGCCCTGGAAGGAAAGGGTGCTCTCCTATAGTGAGCTCTATGAACTGGTTAGGGCTGAAAGAGGTCAGGCTCTAGATGAGGGACTGGAGAAGCTGGAGGAAAAACTCCTAGCAGACTCCACTGTTGATGAGAGGGAACACTCCCTTAGGATGGTGGAGTATGTCCACAGCCTGTGGAGTGATAAGGATCCTGTGGTAATTGCCTACTACTCACCTCCCTACTATCCCCACATCTATGTAAAGGATGATACTGATAAGGAAAAGGGACTTCTTGAAGCCGTCGCTGCTGCCCAGGCTAACTGTGAAAGTAGCTATGACATTAAGATGAGAAAGTTCTATCCCTATATCTCAGACCTTAGCTATGCTGCAGCTCCCAGAGAAGAGGGCGCTGTTGAGAGTCTAAAGGATAACATGCCAGGCTTTGGTAGCAAGTATAAGCTGCCCCTGGAGGATATGCAAAAACTCAACCTACCTGTAGTAAATATAGGCCCCTTTGGCAAGGATGCCCATAAATTTACAGAGAGGATTGAGAAGGACTACTCCTACAATGTAGTACCCGGTCTAGTGAGGGATACCATCCTTAATCTACTAAAGTAGAAAGACTTAGAAAGGCACCCCTAGTGGTGCCT
>CAYFUM010000055.1:0-4697 GCA_964346475.1 uncultured Peptostreptococcaceae bacterium | reverse complement strand
CGACCACGAAATCGACGCCGAGGAAATCATGGCTGAACCAGTGCCGGAGCCGGAGTCTAAGCCTTGGGAGACTCCTGACCCTGGAGAACTGTGGGAACTCAACATGCCGAATTGTCCGCCGGTCCTCGCTTTCGCGCACTGGGCAAACGACGAACTGGTTTACGTCACGCAATACGGCGACATGCTCACCCCCACGCTCCCAGTCATCACGACCGGTGTCCGCGTCGACCCTGCGGGCGGTGAACGCCGATGATCGTCCTCGCAATCGTTGTTGCCCTGTTGTCGATGCCGATGACTTGGATCCTTGTAGCTGGCGCACTGTTCGCCTACACCGTGTCGAAGCGGGTGAACCCCCGATGAGCCGCTGTGTTTATTGCGGTGCCCCGACTGATCTGCCGGGTGACCGTGTCTGCTCTGAATGCATGAGCGAACCCCTGACCGACGTCAATTATCAGCCCGACAAGGAGGACTTGTGAGAACCCCAATCAAAGGCGGCTACGAAGTCCTCGACGTGGTTGCGGATCCGGATGCAGTGGTTGGTGCTTTCACCCGTAGGGCGATCGCTAGGGCCATCGTGGCGCTTGCGGGCCGTGACGGCGAAGTGTCAGCGGCGACTTTGCGCCCGTACCTGGCTGAACTGGGATACCCGACAACTCTCACGGGGCCGCGTATGGCGGCAGTGCTGTCCGGTGCCGGGCGCAGTGGCGGCCTCGAAGCTGCCGGCTACGTGCCATCCGGTAACCACAAGTCCCGCAACACTTACAGGCCTGTCCATTTATACCGACTCACCAACCTCGAAGCCCTCCGTGGATGGGCTGCACGTTACGAGGGGGCGCCGAGTGAGTAAAACGCAGCGGTATACGCTCCGACGCCGGTGGGAAATCCCCGGCGACATAGACCTCGCGGAAGCAGTCGATGAGGCTCGCGCCTGCATTGAAGAAGACATTGACCGCGAACTCGGGAGGGGTTTCCGGTTGTTGCAGGGCCCGTTTGTGGAAACCACGGGCAACGAAATCGTTTGTTCTGCGGTGCTTCGCGGCCCAACCGGCCTCGAATGGACAGAGGAGGACGCGGCATGATCGAGCCTTACTACCAGGACGACTTCGTCCAACTGTTCCACGCGGATTGTTTGGAGCATCCGGAACTGTGGACGGGCGCGGACGTGTTGGTTACAGACCCTCCGTACGGGATGGACTATGCCTCCGGCTACCAAGACTACGCAGCCATCGGCGGAGACCACGACACGACCATGAGAGACAAAGCTTTCGCGCTTTGGCGGAACAAGCCCGCATTGGTGTTTGGGCGGTGGAACATACCTCGGCCTGCTCTGCCTCGGCACCAACTCATTTGGTCAAAAGCGCCTGACCTAGGCATGGGCGACCTGTCGTTTCCCTGGGGGCACTCGTTTGAGGAAATCTACGTTTATGGGGACGGGTGGCAAGGCCCGCGTGGACCGAACGTTCTGACACGACCGACGCCGACCAAGAACAACCGCGTGCATCCGACGCCGAAGCCGGTTCCGCTCATGGAAGCGCTTATCGCCAAGTGTCCGCCTGGTGTTGTTGCTGACCCGTTCGCGGGTTCCGGCAGCACCCTTGTGGCCGCGAAAGTGCTCGGACGCAAAGCCGTCGGCGTCGAACTCGAAGAGAAATACGCGGAAATCGCCGCGCAAAGACTCGCGCAGGACGCCTTACCCATCTGGGATCTCCAAAGCGGCGGAGATGATGCTGCATGAACGTTGAGGTCTACACAAAACCGGACTGCCCCGCCTGCAAGGTCACCCTCGCCCAGCTCAATCGTCTCGGCGTCCCCTACGAAACCAAAGACGCCCTCGAATACGCCGACTTCTTGACCCGGCTAGGCGCGCAGGCCGCCCCCGTCGTCATCGTCTACCAACAAAACGGTGGCCCCCGCGTGCACTGGTGGGCTGGGCACCGACCCGACCACCTCAACGACCTCGCTACCCAAACATTGAAAAGGAACAACAAACATTGAGCACCCCGAACCTTCCCCGTAAATCTGCTGCCAACACCCAACACGCACTGCGCGTCCTCGCCGTCGGGAAATACCTGACCAACCTGATCCGTGGCGCCGAAACCCAAGCCAAGGCGTACCTGATGGAAAAAGAACTCCAACCCAAAGACCGCCGAACCGTTGCCCTTGGAGATGGCACAGATATTGGCACGGTCTCCATGGTCCAAGGCCGCCGCGGTGCCCCACGAATCACGGATCCGATTGCTTTCGCTGCTTGGTGCGACGAACACGACGTACACCACGGAGGCCGCCCATCGGTGGAGTTCCCGGAGTGGTTCACCGCCAAAAACAACCTCGAAGGGATCCTTTCCCGCTTCGAAGGCGAGATCCCGGACGGCCTAGAAATCGGTGCGGACGGAAACCCTTACGTGATGTGTCGCCAATCCGCAGATCAGGCCGTCGCCTTGCGGGACTCGTTGAACACTGCGACCGCCCAGGACCTTTTGGCTGAGGTTGCACCTCTACAGATTGAAGGAGCAAGCAAATGAGCACCGAAATCATGGTTACGCCGATGCAGGCGTTGGAAGAAAAGAAGGGCTGGGCTTTGGCGTTGCAGGGGTCGAACCTGCTACCTGGCGCGTACCAGAAGGCCCCCGCCAATCTACTACTTGCCGCAGAGTACGCGGACACGCTCGGAGTGCCACGCATGGCCGCTTTGACTGGGATCCACGTGATCAAGGGTAAGCCGTCCATGTCCGCCGACCTCATGCTCGCCCTCGTTAGGCGTGCGGGGCATCGTGTGCGCGTCAGCGGAGACGCCACCCACGCCGAAGCAACCCTGATCCGCGCCGACGACCCAGACTTTGAATACAAAGCCGTGTGGACGATGGACAAAGCGAAGCAGGCCGGCCTCGTAGGTAAACAGGGTGGGAACTGGGAACACTACCCCGCCGCGATGCTCAGAGCCCGCGCAGTAACCGAAGTGGTGCGCATGGGCGCATCCGAAGTTCTGTTCGGTGCGATCTACGCCCCTGAAGAACTCGGTGTGCAGGTAGATGAGGCAGGAAACCCGGTAGAAACCGTTTCCATGGTGGCACAGCCCTCCGACACCCCGGAGGTGGCCCCACCTGCGCGGGAGGCTGTGCGGGAGCCGCTGGCAGGTCAAGAACTCCTCGACGAAATCAACGCCTACGCCACCGAACTGCGCCTAACGAAAAAGCAGGTCGCGGCGACCGCGAAGTACTGCGGCCACAACGAAGCAGAAATCGGCCCAATCCCCACATTGGAAGTTGGTCTAGCGATGGCGGACTACCTCAAACGCCGCCGAGACGAAGCCGCAGCCCTGGCAGCAGCAGACGCGGAGGCCACGGAGGAG
This sequence comes from uncultured Peptostreptococcaceae bacterium, assembly GCA_964346475.1. Taxonomy (GTDB): domain Bacteria; phylum Bacillota; class Clostridia; order Peptostreptococcales; family Acidaminobacteraceae; genus DTU036. Next base: position 1,348 of record CAYFUM010000055.1, on the reverse strand, counting down.
CTGGAGTACATCGACGCCGAGATCATCGACGACCCGAAAGGAAACCTGTCGTGACCGCGTCCCCTTGGGCTCAGGCGCTCTCGGAAGCCTCTTTGCAGCGCCTAGTCACCGACATGTGCGACCTGATGCGGCTGCGGTGGCACCACGAAACCGACAGTCGACGCTCTAAGCCTGGCTTCCCGGACCTCGTGATCGTCGGCCCCGGCGGCGTGCTCTACAGGGAACTCAAAGCACAAAAAGGCCGGGTACGCCGCGAACAAAAACAATGGTTGGCCGACCTGACCGCAGCGGGAGCCGACGCCCAAATCTGGCGCCCATCGGACTGGGAAAACCAGACCATCTACAACCAACTCCAAGCACTAAGGAGGTGACACACATGGCCAAAATGCGCGGCATAAAACCGGAGACGTTCACGGACTCCAAGATCGTGCGCATGAGCCCGCTAGCCCGCTACCTGTTCATCGGCTTATGGACCCTCGCCTGCGACAACGGACACGTCCACGCCGACGAAATGGAACTCAAGATCCGACTGCTACCAGGAGACAACGCCGACGTCGGTGAACTGCTCACGGAGATGGAAAACGTCGGAGTCATACGACGTGAACCCGACGTGATCACGGTGTGCAACCTACGTAAACACCAGAAAATCGACCGCAGATTCTTCAAAACCTGCGACCTCCCGACGTGTACAGACCCCTATAAAGACCCAATCACGCCACCCACACGCCGGGCACCCGACGAGCGCACGACGAGTGCACGACGTAACCACCACGATGAAGGTGAAGGTGAAGGTGAAGGTGAAGGTGAAAGTAACTTAACGTCGCGGATCGCTAACGCGATACCGCAACGCGACGACGTAGAAGAACTCCTGGACTACCTCGACCACGCAATCACCGCTAACGGCTCCAAGAAACCAAGCCGCAACAAACGTAACCGCGACGCCATGCGATTGATGCTCGACCGAGACGGATACAGCCCCGACCAAATCCGGGCCGCTATCGACTGGGCACAAAATGACGACTTCTGGCGCGCCAACATCCTCAGCGCCCACAAACTCCGAGCCAAGTACGACCAACTGCGTCTGCAAGCGCAACGCGCCCGCGCACTCGGTGGCTACCGCAATCAGAACCAGATCGTCAGCGACATGCAGGTGCGGGCCAAGCAGAGAGACCAACAAGCCGCGATGGAGCAGTCCGACCTGGTGCGCTTCATCGAAGGAGGGAAAACCGCATGACCGTCTTCATTGTGATAGCCACTATCGCGTTCATCCTCATCATCATCGGTGTCATCCCACTACTCATCATCGCGTGGATCACCGTCACAGACATCATCAAAGACCGCAGGCAGG
>CAYFUM010000054.1:0-4811 GCA_964346475.1 uncultured Peptostreptococcaceae bacterium | reverse complement strand
AAAATACGAGAGGAGGAAAGGAATGAATTATAATATCATCCGTGATCTCGAAAGAGAATCCCTTAAAAAAGACCTACCTTCCTTTAATGTGGGAGATAGTGTCAGGGTTTCTGAGCGAATTACTGAAGGAAAGCGCCAACGTGTTCAGGTCTTTGAAGGTCTTGTTATAAGAAAGCAGGGCGGAGGAGTATCTGAGCGATTTACAGTACGTAAGTTATCTGGAAATGTTGGAGTTGAGAAGACCTTCCCAATACACTCACCCAAGATTGAATTAATTGAAGTAGTTCGACGTGGAAAAGTTCGTCGTGCCAAACTCTATTACATTCGTGATCGTGTTGGTAAGTCAGCAAAAGTTAAAGAAAGAATTCGTTAAGAACTGCATTGCAGTTCTTTTTCTTAGGGGGGACAATGGAAATACAATGGTATCCGGGGCACATGAAAAAAACCAGGGATCTTATTGCCGAGAATTACAAACTGGTTGATCTAATCATTGAATTATTGGATGCAAGAGCACCTAGCTCATCGCTTAATCCAATATTTGATGATGTGCTGGGAAATAAAAAAAGATTGTATATTTTAAATAAGGCAGACCTAGCCGATGAGAAGGTCAATGAACTTTGGCTTGATTATTTTAAGAATAAGGACAAAGACTGTCTTACTATGAATTCTGCTACGGGCTCAACCAAGGAAATTTTAAATAGGATTAAAAGTATCAACGCCCCTCTACAGAAAAAAATGATAGAAAAGGGTAGAAAACCAAGGCCCTTAAGAATGATGATAATAGGGGTCCCAAATGTGGGAAAGAGTTCACTGATTAATAGGCTAGCAGGCAGAGCCAGCGCCAAGACTGGTGATAAACCAGGGGTTACGCGGGGGAAGCAGTGGGTAAGACTAGGTAGGGACCTAGAGCTCTTTGATACTCCGGGTATTCTATGGCCCAAATTTGAAGATCCTAAAGAAGGCCTACACCTGGCTTTGATTGGCTCAATTAGGGATGAGATCCTGGATAGGCAAAGCCTGGCACTTAATTTGGTTGGTATATTACGCAGTGCTTATCCAGGTATCTTAACTAAAAGATATGGGGTAGAAGAAGCGGGTCTAGATCTTGAACTTATGGAGAGGATTGCTCTTGCCAGGGGTGCTATACTACCAGGCAAATTAATTGACTATGAGCGCATCGCAAGAATTCTTCTAGATGAGTTTCGTGGTGGAATTTTAGGAAGGATTAGCCTTGAAAGACCTGACAATTAGCCAGTGGAGAGCCCTTTATGATGACCTGTCTTCTGAGGATTTCTTAGAGATAAGTAAATACGAGGAAAAAAAAGGTGTAAGAAACTTAAGACTAAGGGCAGAAAAACAGTTGGAAAAAACTGCTAAGCTAAATGAGCTCTGGTACGAAAGAAATAGGCCTAAAAGAAAACTTCAAGCTGCCGGTGCTAAGCTTATAGGGGGCATGGATGAAGCTGGTAGAGGGCCTTTAGCAGGCCCGGTGGTGGCCAGTGTAGTGGTCCTGGGAGAGCCAATTTTAGGACTTAGAGATTCAAAAAAAATCAGTGCAGGATTAAGAGAAGAACTTTTCCATCGTATAAAAAAACACTCCCTTGGCTACGGAATTGGCTGGGCTAGTGAAGAGGAGATAGATAGGAGCGATATTCTATCTGCCACCAAGCTAGCTATGAGAAGGGCTCTAGATAAACTAGGTTTTACTTTAGATGGCCTTCTTTTAGATGGTAATCCCCTTCATATTCATCCCAAGGAATGGGCCTTGATAGGGGGGGATGATCTCAGCAATGAAATTGCAGCTGCATCTATTCTCGCTAAGGTGACTAGGGACCGGTGGATGGTTGAAATGGATAGTCATTATCCAGCCTATGGTTTTTCCAAGCATAAGGGCTACGGTACAGCTGAACATATGGAAGCTCTAAGAAAATGGGGGCCCTGTCCCCTTCACAGGAGGACATTTCTCTCCTTCCTTGATGAAACAGATTAGATAAGTAAAGCTTCTTCCCGGCTGGTTTTATATACTAGCATGGGAGGTTTATATGTATATAAATAATAAAGATCTGCCACCTAGGTTAAGGTCTATCGAGGATAGCCCTGAATTATTATACTATATGGGGGACAGGAACTTGCTCTGGTCCAGGACAGTAACCATAGTAGGAAGTAGAAGAGCAAGCCCTAGAGGAATCCATCAAACTAGAAAAATAGTTGAAAAGTTAGTATCACGTGATATAGTGATAGTCAGCGGATTTGCTAGGGGCATTGATGAAGCTGCCCATAGAGCTGCTCTGGAAATGGGTGGGAGGACTATAGCTGTCCTTGGAACAGGCCTGGGCTCTTCCTATCCTAGAGGCAGGGACTGGCTGCGTCTGGAGATGGAAAAAAGAGGTCTGCTTTTGACAGAATATCCTGGAAATCTAGGGCCCAAGCCCTTTCACTTTCCGAGGAGAAATAGACTTCTAGCAGGGCTTAGTCCTATAGTAATAGTTGTAGAATCCACTATAAAAAGCGGAACAATAATAACGGCCAATGAGGCAATAAAACAGGGTAGAGACCTGTGGGTTGTGCCAGGTTCTCCAGAGAGTCCCTTAAGCCTAGGGCCGAATTACTTAATTTTTCAAGGGGCCAACCCCCTTTATCACTATGATTTAATAGAACATTGGGAGGATGAAATATGGCAAAAAATTTGGTGATTGTTGAGTCCCCTACTAAAGCCAAGTCAATTGAACGATATTTGGGTAAAAACTACAAGGTACTGGCCAGTTTTGGCCATGTAAGGGATCTGCCCAAAAGCCAGATGGGCATTGATATAGACAATAACTTCGAACCTAAGTATATTACAATAAGGGGCAAGGGCCCGGTAATTGCTGAGCTTAAAAAGGAACAGAAAAAAGCTGATCGCGTACTGATTGCAACTGACCCCGACAGGGAGGGCGAGGCCATTGCCTGGCACCTCGCCACAGCTTTAAATCTTGATACAACAAGGCCTATGAGGGTTTCCTTTCATGAAATCACCAAGGAAGCAGTTAAGGAGGCCATTAAAAGCCCTGTTCTAATAGATCAGGGGCTTGTTGATTCCCAGCAGGCAAGAAGGATTCTAGACCGTCTGGTTGGCTATGAAATCAGTCCTATCCTTTGGAGAAAGGTTATGAAGGGCTTGAGCGCCGGTAGGGTCCAGTCCGTCGCCACTAGGCTTATTGTTTTAAGAGAAAGAGAAATAGATAGCTTTATACCTAGGGAGTACTGGGAATTTGAGGGTAGGTTTCTTACCAGTAATAAAAAGCCCTTTATCGCCGATCTTTTTAGGTATAAGGACAAGAAAATAGATGTAACTACGGAAACTGAAGCCCTTAGGATAAAGGAAGAAGTTGAAAGAACTGATTTTCTTGTTAAAGATATTAAGTCGAAGACAAGAAAAAGGTCTCCCTATCAATCCTATACCACCAGTACTCTTCAGCAGGATGCGTCGGTTAGACTAAATTTTTCCTCATCCAAGACAATGATGGTGGCACAAAGGCTTTATGAGGGTATTAAAATAGGCAGATATACAGAAGGACTTATTACCTATATGCGAACTGATTCTGCTAGGATTTCTGAGTCTGCCATGCTTTCATGTAGGGATTTTATTGTAGAAAACTATGGCAAGGAGTATTCCCAGCCCAGTCGTGGTGGAGCAGGAAAATCTGCCCAGGATGCCCACGAAGCAGTTCGTCCGACCTCGGTGGAAAACACACCTGAGAAAATGAAGGATTATTTAAAAAGAGATGAGCTTAGACTCTACACCCTAATCTGGCAGCGCTTTGTTGCTAGCCAGATGAAGCCAGCCCAATATGGTGGCCTCCAGGCCTCTATAGAGGGAGGCGACTATAAATTTAGAGCTAGTGGTGAAAAACTCATTTTTGATGGCTTCCTTAAAGTCTATGATGCCAGGGAAAGTAAGGATACTGAGCTTCCAGAAATGAATCTAGAGGAAAAGGTAAAACTTAGGGATTTAAAGAGTATGCAAAAATTTACCCAGCCTCCAGCAAGGTTTACAGAAGCCAGCCTCATCAAAGAACTGGAGGAAAATGGAATTGGAAGGCCCAGTACCTATGCGCCAACTCTGGGTGCCATTATGAAAAGGGGCTACGTTGTAAAAGAAAAGAAAAGCCTCAAGCCTACAGAACTAGGTGAGATAACCAACAAGATTATGGAGGAGAACTTCCTAACAATAGTTGAACCCGAATTTTCAGCCACTATGGAAGAAGAACTTGATAAAATCAGTGACAAGGATTCCTCCTGGCAGCAGGTCATAGGCGAGTTTTATGATATCTTAAAACCCATGCTGGAAGAAGCAGAAAAGAGCATTCAAAAACATGATCTGGATGAACTTACAGATATAGAATGTGAAAAATGCGGATCAAAAATGCTAATTAAAAAGACTATCAAAGGGAACTTCTATGCCTGTAGTAATTATCCTGATTGTAAAAATACCAAACCCATTTTAAAGAAGATTGGCATAGCCTGTCCCCTTTGTGATGATGGGCAGATAGTTGAGAGGAAAACCAAAAAGCTCAAAGTTTTCTATGGCTGTGATAATTTTCCTGACTGTCGCTTTGCCTCCTGGGATAAGCCAGTTGATAGAAAATGTCCTAAATGTGACTCTATCCTTGTTGAAGGTAAGGGCAAAAGAAGCGGAAGCATCCACTGCAGTAGCAAGGAATGCGATTATACAGAAAAGATAAAAAAAGAAGAAGTATAGATAATTTTACACTAGAGTATGTGTAATTTATCTAGATCAGTTGCTGTGCTAGGAAGCCGAGATTCGGTAT
>CAYFUM010000053.1:0-4898 GCA_964346475.1 uncultured Peptostreptococcaceae bacterium | reverse complement strand
TCTTCTAGTATCTCTTTTTGATGGGAATAGGGTCTTAGATCAAAGAATAGATACTGGTGATCATCCTCTGGTTTTAGACTTAGGGAGAGTTTTAGCTCCCTTCTATTATCCTCGTTCTCTGGTTCAAACTTTACAAATTCATTATCATTCCAGTAGCTCTCAAAAGTCTTGCTCAAGCTACTAACTACATCCTTTGAAGTGTATTCAGATACTTTTAAATTCCACTCCAATCCATTTGATAGAGCAGGGTTCGAGAGATTTGATGAACCGATATAGGCTGTAGAAAATCCAGTCTCTCTTTTAAAATGGTATGCTTTAGCGTGGAGCCTAGTTCTTTTTGTATCATAGGAAATCTTAACCTCTGTATTTGGCAGCTTGGATAATTCAAGTATGGCCTTATAGTCTGAAGCTCCCATATATGAAGTTGTTATCACCCTCAGCTTGTTCTTCTTAGTAAACTCTACTAGATCATCATATATAAGCCTTAGACCACTATATTTTATAAAGGAAATAAGAAAATCAATTTGGTCTGCAGTCCTAATTTCTCTACGTAATTCACTTTCTAATGTCAAGTTAGTATTGCCAGTAAAAAGGCTAGAATTCGCAATAGAACTTCTTGGTCTAAATTCATCTAATTTCCTGAATTCTTCCTCATTATCATGGATTAAAAGCAGCTCCTTATATTTCTTTTTCTCGATATCAAACTCTTCAAGCCCTATAGATTTATTGATTCGAGTTATAAAGTCCATTCTCTCCTTATCAGTTTTTAAATCTAATATGGCTTTATAGATCAGCTTCTCATAGGCAGTAGAAATCACTTTAGGCATCTCAGTATTGTCCACAGACCTAAGTTTGCTGTATTTCTCATTATTAACTTTATTCTTTGTCGTCTTATCCAATACTTTTTCATATAAGCCGTATTTCACTAGTTTGCCTCCTATTTCAGCTGTAACTTCATCTAAATTTAAAAATGCTATCAATTGCAGATTAGCAAGTTTCTTCTTTTCTTCCAAGGACAATTAATTTATACTTATATACCTTACTTATCACAAACAGGGTGCTCCTAAGACCAAAGTTAGATCTATGTTATACTTCTCTTATTCCTAACCATCAGTCAAACGCAGTGGAATAGCTTTTTGACTAATCGAAATTACTAATGACTTTCTGCACCCTTATCAAGATCTCAACCATACCAATCACCTAAGTTATCGACTTTAAAAAGGATCCATTTGGTTTGCTATATTCATAGTTTTACTATATCTATTCAATTTCATTCACAATTTTTAGATTTCTTTAAATCACAGAAGAGAAAAGAACATTGTATAAATTTCAAGTTTTTCTCTTGATATAGAAAAATAAGGAGTTTGCATTCAACTATTCCAAACTCCTATTTCAATTTATTTCAGTTTAGCCTTTGCGCCTGGTATATAAAATTACTCTAAAATTATTTCATGATCAATCTTTGTCGCCTTGCCCAGCATGGCGCTTACACCACAATATCTTTCCTGGGATAATTTTACGGCCTTTTCGATCTTACCCCTATCCAGATTATCTCCTCTAAATTTATAGACAAGTTTGATGTTTTCATACACCTTGGGATGCTCCTTGGTATTATCGGCTTCGACGGATATATGCAAACTATCATAGTTTTGCTGCATCTTCTTTAGGATAGAGGCTACATCCATACCTGTACAACCTACCAGTGCTGCCAGCAAAAGAGGTTTAGGCCTGGGTCCTAAATCCTTTCCTCCTACATCACCACTAGCATCCATTATTAGCTTGTGGCCATTTACTTCCATCTCAAAAGCCATGTCATCGATCTTTACAGCTTTTAATTCTGTTTTATTCATTACTGTCTCCTTCTAATTCTTGATTTTGTGATAAAGGAATCCGTCTTTTTATATTAAGTATACAATAAATCTAGGAAAGTATAACCAAGAGCCTACTTAATAGATAGAATTTATCTTTTAGTAAAGTAAAAAAAGTCCCTATCATATTTGATAGAGACTCTTTAGTGCTAAACACCTTGTTTTGAAGATGTAACTGTTACTTCTAGTACTCTAGATGAAAGCGAAAACTTCTCTTTCATCATATCAAATTCGGGTCCAGATGTTAGATATTTGGCTGTTCCTTCAACTACAAAACCTGTTCCTGGATAATGTACAAAAGATAGTGCCCAAGCAATGACATTAGCTGAAGTATTATTATTAATAAATTATATCCAAATCTTTAGCAGAGATTACTTTTCCTTTGTATTCAAGTTTAATCTCTCTTATCATTTGCTCTTCTCTTTCATGTTCTGATAGTATTGTCCCATCTTCATAAGGCAAATTCATAAATAATTGGTGGTACAAAACCAGTTTTCCTGGTTGTACTTCTTTTGCTATTTTTCCTAGTTCAACACTTGACGTATGAACATTTGTATGATATTTATACCATTTTGGTGACCTTCTTTGAACACCTTGAGCAGAATATACCTCATGTACCAGTATGTCGCATCCCCTAGCATGTTTTATAAGATTTTCAGATGGTATAGTATCTCCAGATATGACAATAGTCTTATCATTTGTAATAAACTTGTATCCATAGGCTTCAAAAGGTTGGTGGTCTACTAAAAATGTTTCAACTTTTACTTTTTCATCTTGGTATATCATACCTTCCCCTTTATGCTCATAGGATTCCACTATTATCCCTTCTGGAATAGCCTGCTCCAATCCATTCATTCTTGCATCTATATCAAGTTCATAAGCTTTTAGCAGATGACAACACATATTGTTAGTACCCTTAGGTCCAAAAACCTGCAAGGCATCTTTTCTCTCCAAAACCCACGAAGTTAAAATAACATCAGGTAATCCTACAGTGTGATCAGAATGTAAATGTGTCAAAAATACTCTTTTCAAATTACTAGCTTCAAGAGCTTCTATACCTAACCTGTGTGCTTGTTCAGCTCGTCTTACTACTCCAGGGCCTGTATCTATTAAATAAGAATTCTCTCCTATAACAATTGCAACGCTTGGTCCTGATCTTTCTGGAATAGGATTTGGTGTTCCAGTTCCTAACATAACTATTTTCATTTCATCTTTTATTTTCATAGTATCCTCACTAAGATTTCTTGAATAAATAATATTACCCTTTAGAATTTATTTCTTTATTATTATCTAAATCTTTCATAGTCCAACCTGTGTATCCGTAAACTAGATTAATTATTATTATTAGGTGTGCAAAAAATATATAGGGAATAAATTCAAATGCATTGACACCTAATACATTTTGCGCAAATATGGCCGGCACACTCCAAGGTACCAAATTGATACATACACAACCTATGGATTGTGCTATTCTACCTAAATTTTTCTGATGCAAATTTCTTTCTTTGAATGCATTGGCAAACATTCTGCCAGGGATTACTATTGCCAAAAGTTGAGCCCCCGTGGCAAAGGCAACTATTAGACCGCTAATTAGAGTAACTAGTACTAGCTTGCCGTTAGAATTTACCTTAGACATTATAACTTCCAATAGTGAATCTAGTGCTCCTATTTCTTCTAGTATACCCCCAAAGGCTGTAGCCATTGTGAGAAGTATAATTGTCCCTCCCATTGAATTGATACCACCCCTAGTAAGTAGTGAGTCTATCATTTCATTGCCAGTATCAGATAGGTATCCATTAGTCATGACTCTAAATATACTGCCTATATCATTTCCTTGAATTAGTAAGGCTGATAGTCCTCCTAATACTGAGACAAATAATAAAGATGGTAGAGCTGGTATTTTTTTAATGGAAAATATAATCGTTAAAAGAGGCACCACTAATAGCAAGGGTGATATACGAAAGCTTTCCTCAATGCCAGCTAGTAATTCCGTGATAGCACCTAAATCCATTGTATTGTTCAAGGTATGTCTAATACCAAGTATGTAATAAAATACTGTAGATAGAAGCAATGCCGGTATTCCAAGCTTAAACAAATGCCCTATTAATTCATACAAATCACTTTCAGTAATAGCAGAAGATAAATTGGTAGTATCAGAAAGCGGTGACATACTATCTCCAAAATATGCACCCGATATTATTGCACCTGCTAATAGAGGGGCTGGAAATCCAAGCCCTAAACCTGTAGCCATTAATGCTAATCCTACAGTAGCTATAGATGTGAATGAAGTCCCTGTGGCCATAGCAACTAAGGCTGTTATAACGCATGCAGCTGGCAAAAATATTATCGGGCTAATCAGTTTCATACTATAGTATATTAAAGCTGGTATTATACCACCTTGAATCCAGCTACCCATGATTGCCCCTATTACAATCATAATAAATAATGCTGGCAATGCACGTGATACTCCTTGCACAAGACTTGCCTGTAGCTCATTCCAGCTTTTTCCAGATATTACACCAATTATAGCTGCAGCCACTATACCTGCAATAATTGGTATGTTCATTCCACTTTTCCATTTAATTACCGCCATTAACCCAAATAGTATAATTGTAATTATTGGAACTAATGATAAATGTAAAGATAGTTTTTTTTGCATTTTACAGCCTCCTCATAGATTTTTAAAACAAAAAATCTTTCGTCCCTATAAATATAGTACTAAGCTATATTTATAGAGACGAAAGATAATCAATCCGCGGTACCACCCTAATTATGACATATGTCATCACTCAATCAGACCTAACAGTCCTATCCCCTGTAACGATGGGCCTTCGGATTTACCTACTAAAATTTCTTCATTCAGCAAACCTGCTAAGGAGTGTATATTCTATATCAACCTATTACCAGTTCTCACCCTTCCTGGCTCTCTTTAAATAAGTTTTGATATTTTTCTCTCCCTCAGAGCATTTATAAATATTGAATATAATAATAGTGCTTTACTTTAATAGTGTCAAGCATTAGTTTAAAATA
>CAYFUM010000052.1:0-5090 GCA_964346475.1 uncultured Peptostreptococcaceae bacterium | reverse complement strand
TAGCTTCTCTTATCACTTAACCACCCCATTGATCTTACTATCCTTATACTTCTCCCTTTACTACTGTTGGATCAAAGATATGAATGATGTTAACTATCAACACTTACCTAATTTTAGCGGCCTTTACTTCTTTGATTTTTTCATAGACCCTCTCAGGCAATATCCCTATAACAATAAAGCAGAGTCCAAGACCTAGTTCATGTATTAAATATAGTCTACCACTATGTTTGTAATAGGGGCTGAAAAAATCTAGCTTTTTCTAAATATTATAAACTCAGTTTCGTTATCATCCCTATCTTCAATATTTTCCTCTAGTAAAAACAAATTATGGGCCTGACCTGCATTTTTTCTACAAAGTACACCTGTTTCACTATCCAAGATTCCCTCAGCCAGGTATTTTGCGCCTATGGCTGTATCTTCTATCTCCCTGAGCTCAACACTTCCAATATACTTTAATATATTGTTTTTACACTGCAAGAGGGCCTGGGGATGGGAGCTGATCCTTTTAATCTTCTCCTTGGTGATACTATCATCTTTGACAAATAAACAGTGGTGTATGGTCAAGGTCTCCCTGCCAAGTATCTCTATCTCCTCTGGTTTTATTGCCTCTCTTGTTTCCTCTACAAGGCCTCCAATACTATTTCTAACTGCTACTACTCCGTAGTCTATAGATCCACTTTGTAGTTCGTCTCCAACGTTTTTAGAAGATACTAAGGGTATTAAATTGGCATTGGTAATTTCTAGTCTTTCTGCTAGTCTTTTAGCTGCTTCTTCAGAATTACTCCCTTCAATACCTTGATAGCCTATTTTCATTTCACTAAACCTCCAGGCCCCATTTAAAACTCAAATCTATTGACCTATTCATGGGCCTACTAGACTGCTTGATCTCCTACCAGTGAGTTACTTATCATCGTGCTATCCCATTCTTTTTCTGAATATGCTATCAGTAAATTAGCTGTTACATCACCTTCTACATTTAGGGTTGTAAAGGCCATATCAAGTAGTCTATAGAAGGCAGAAATTGGTCCCATTAGATCAAAGGGTAGTCCGAAGGTCGCTAGGAATGATGCCCCTAGAACAATACCACCGCCTGGAATTCCTGGTGCAGCCATATTAATGAGGGTTGCTACAATAACCATTCCAATTATGGTTGTAAAGGATAGGGTCAGACCATAGAAGTCTGCAACAAAGAGTGCTAAACAGCTAAAGGAAACTGCTCCACCACACATATTTATGGTGCAACCTAAGGGCAGGGTAAAATTGGAAATACCCTCTGGCGCCCCTAAATCATCTATGCTTACCCTTATTGTTGTAGGTAGTGTCGCCGCTGAACTGGTTGTAGACAGAGTCATCAAGGCAATTTTCCCACAGGCTTTTAACAAGGGCTTTATTTTTGCCTTTGTAATAAGCACAACGGGAAGTATCATTACTATTATAAATACAGCTATAGATGCAATCCAGCAGGTTAATATGTATTTGCCAAGAGCTGTAAATATTCCCATGCCATATTCTGCAAGGGAGAAGGCAATCAGTGACATTACTCCCAGTGGAGAGGTTTCCATAACCATTCCTAGAACCCTGAATATAACAGCTGATAAAGAGTTAAACCAATCTTTGATGGGTTCAGCTTCTTTTCCCACAGATACAATCCCTATTCCCATTAGGGCTACAAAAATTATTGTAGGTAATATATCTCCCTTTGCCATGGCTTCAAATATGTTGCTTGGGAATATATTGCCTAGGAATCCACCAATAGATGTATCTGCTAGTGTTCCCTCCCAAACAGGTTGATTTTCAAGAACCACTCCTAGCCCCGGACGAATTATATAAGCTATACCAAAGGAAATTATAGCTGAGGCAAAAAACATAAGCACATAAAGAGTTACTGTCTTTAGCCCTATCCTTTTTAATGTTGACGGGTCTTGAATATTAATAATACCTCCCATGACAGCACAGATTAGAACAGGGATTATCATCATTTTTATAAGGGTTAAATAAACGTCTCCTATTACCTTTATATCCTTAGAAAAAGCCGGAAATAAAATACCTATAATGATACCTATTAAAAATCCAATTGCTACTCTGATAAATAAGTTTTCCTTTTTCATTAACCAAGACATCTTGCCCTCCTCTTATTTTTTGATTGGAAAAGAAAAAAATCCTTCACCTCTATAAATACAGCATCTAGCTATACTTATAGGGACGAAAGATTATATCCGTGGTACCACCCTACTTATGACAAAAATAGTCATCGCTCATTCAGACCTAACAGTCCTATCCCCTGTAACGATGGGAATTCGGATTCATCTACTCGACTTTCTCTTTAAATGAATCTGCTAAGGAGTGAATATTATATATCCCCCTAATGTTGGCTTTCACCTGGCCCAACTCTCTGTAATCAAGGTTAGATATTTTTGTCTCCCTCAAGGCATTTGAATATTAAAAACTATGTTACTACTTTAAAGTAAGAATGTCAACAAGTAATTAATAAATTTTTATTACCAAGAGCACCTCCGAGAGTACCTCTTAGTTTACCTATCAAGATTTCCTTATATATCTTGTGTTTTTTCCTTCTCCGACCTTTGTAATCAAATTTTTTTCAATCATTTTTTTAATTGTATTTAATGCATGAGTAGTTCCTATTTCCATAAGATCTTCTACATCCTTACGAGTAAACTCTCTGCGTTGAGTCAATAGATTAAGTATGGGTAAGTACCTTTCGTCTTCTAGGCTTAAGTTTTCTGTATTAATAACATTAGTAATTGTATTAACATTAGGTAATATCACCCTAAAAGCTCCCTTTACATTCTCAAAAATTGGCTCTACACCTGTGTTTTTATAACTGCTAATTATTTTACTTATACCTGTTCCATATGCTTCAATTAATTTCAATCTATAAAATAAGGCTGCCAACTTTTCATTTCGTGGTTGTGATGCTCCCATCATTGCTGCTTCCAATGATAAACCAGGTACTAATCCACCTAATGAAATGATTTCTAGTCGGTCTGAATATATATTTATAAGTGTACTACCACTAAAAGAATAATCTCTATGAACGATAGCATTCAATAAAGCTTCTCGTATGGCATCTTCTGGATAGTCCCTCATGTCTGTCCTAATTAAATCATGAAAACTTGCCTTGGTGCCATTATAAAAATCAATAAGCTTGTAAACATCTATAAGCTGAGCAAATAAAGATCCACTAAATTCCTTTCTGTCCTTGAAGACTGATTTATCTATACCTTGGAAAATAGCAACCTTTACTGAATGCTTACATTGGTCTGATACCAATAAGCCCATGTTGGTATAAATTTCATCCGGTGTCATAATTCCCAGATTTTCCATTTGTATCTCTGTAAAGCTTAGACTCCTTTTTTCTAACTCTTTAGACAATGAGTTGAATGTTAATTCTTGTACCATAGAACGATTCATTTCAAATGAATCACCATCTGTTGTTTTAATCATCAGACGAATTGAATCCTCAGTAGCAGGTGCTGATGTTGTACCACTTCTAACATATACTCCAGATGGCTTGATACCTTTTTTAGATAGATAATATGGTTTTTTCGTACCTTGATTAACTGTTATTTTTAATATCCTCTTATCCTGTTCTTCTAGTAACTCTATATTAGTAAACATTTGAATATCTGGTCTAATACCGTCCCTTAAAGCATTTGACAATTGTTGCATTACAAAATCAGCGTTATCGATTCCTATGACTTCTCCATTGTTAGCTACACCGATATATATTACTCCACCACTTGTATTGGCAAATGCTACTATTTCCTTTTTAATATCTGCCGTGTAGATTTCTTTTAACTCAATTATTTCACTTTCATGGAATTTCATAGTCTCACCTCTTCTAACACCATTCTATCACTTTCTAACACTATTCTAACACTCCGACTGTTAGAATACAATAACTGTCACCCTATGTATTTCAAAATGCTCTAAACCTATCCCCTTTCTAAGCATCTCCAAATCTTTTTAAAATCTTTATATGCACAATATTTCGTGATTCTTATCAACACAAATCACATGAGGTAAGCCCTCTCCCTTCTGTGAATCTAACTCTATCTGACTATACTCAAAACAGCTAGACCGCCTTTATAAATTACCTAGTTTATTATTTTAACTATTCTAGATTTATCAAAAAATCTTCTTCACCTGGCCTTTTGACAAGTCTTAATCTATATACAAAAAGCCAGCAAAGCCATAATCCTTGCTGGCTATAATTTGCATCCTTATTTTCTTGTATCCTCAATAACTAGGTCAACTACCACGGAGACATAGAAATGCCTTTTCAATACCCTTTCTAAAATTATACCCAACTTCCTCAAAAACAAAGTATTTACGAAGGGATTTAGATTTAAGAATTTCTAGATATCTTTACTTTACATCATTATTACGCACCTAACATGCCTTGGAACTCAATAATGATGTCGTAGGTACCCCTCCTTAATTAACATGTATATTTCTGATTTAGCTATGATTAATTATCCAGTTTAACAAATCAGTATCACCAATCGATCCATCCGCTAGCCCTAATCCAAGGATAATCAATTCTTCATCTGTACAATCTATTTCAATTCCATTGATTTCTAGAAATGTCATCATTACCAAAATACCTGTTCTCTTATTTCCATCTACAAAGGGATGATTCTTGATTAAAAAATATCCTAATTTAGATGCTTTCGCCTTAATTGTTTTATACAGATATTATCCATCGAAGGTTTGAAATGGTGCATTCAATGAAGAATGCAACAACCCTTCATCCCTAATTCCATCGATCCCACCTGTTTGGTTTATCAACATACTATGAATTAGTATTACTTGCTCTTTACTAAGCCTTTTCATTTTCCTAATTCTTCGAAGGCTCTCAGATGCTTAGAAAGAATCTTTTTCGTTACTGCATCAACTTCCATGTCTTCAGCCTTCTCTTCTTTTTCTAATTGACTGTATTCTATTAGGACATAACGAGGTTTATTATTTTTCAATATTACTGCTGCACCATTTTCATCAACCATTCTTGCTACTTTAGAAAAGTTTTGATTAGCTTCTGATATTGAAACTAAATTATTTATATTAAT
>CAYFUM010000051.1:0-5444 GCA_964346475.1 uncultured Peptostreptococcaceae bacterium | reverse complement strand
GGTTCACTGCGGAAGATCTGCAGGTAGCGCTTGAAAACTTGTCCGTGGACAAAGTAGAGGGATGGAAACAGGCATCTCAAAAGGCTGCGCCGAAGCTTTCGGCCGAACATCAATCCGGTGCGTGGGTGGAATCCGTAGAAGGGTTGATTCGGGACTGTGAAGCACGGCCGCCCGGCATCTAGTTGAAATCAGGAGGCACCAACGTGTCTGAAAGGAAAGAAATAGCAGGCATGACAGTTCTTGTTCTGCTCACCGGGGCCTATCCCGCAAACACAGGCGACGCATCGTTCATCCAACACGAGATCAATCAGTTGGCGGAGCGATTTGACGCAGTTCACATCTACAGCTTCGGCCCGGCCGACGGCGAACTACTGCCGCTTCCGAACAACGTGGAATACAAAGGGGCGCTGACAAACGCCCCCCATTCTGCGGGCCTTAAGCGGTTGATGCGGCCGCGTTCCCTGATTCTTGCGGCTCAAGCGCTGACGCAGGAGCTTCGCGCAGGCAGGGTGAAGAAGAACGCCGCTCTCGTCCTGGCCAACATATTCAGTGGCACCCGGTTTGCTTCGGCAATTGCGGAAAATCTGGAACCAGACGATGAGGTCAGCGCATACGCTTTCTGGGGCACAGACGGCGCGATGGCACTGCCGTTCCTGGATGCAGATATAAAGAAAACTATGCGGTTGCACAGGTTCGATTTGTACGAGGAGGAGTCGAGTTTCCTTCCTTTGCGAGCCTCACTTTTTACGCAGCTGGACAACATCGTTCCCATTTCCGAGGACGGTCGGCAGTACCTGGCAGACCGATACGGAGATTTGCTTGATGACGACCGTCTGCGATTGGCAAGGCTGGGGACGCGCGACCACGGAGTCGGGCCCGACCCGGAGGACACTGAAGCGTTCACGTTTGTTAGCTGCTCCTCTGTTATTCCCGTGAAGCGGGTCAAATCAATCATCCCCGCACTTCAGATAATCGCTGAAGATCGGCCGGTAACGTGGACTCACTTCGGAAGTGGCGACTTATTCGATGAGTTGGCCGCCGAAGCGGAAAGTGCGTGCCAGGCGACCCGGAACTTGACAATCAACCTGTACGGTCAGACTGATAACGCGCAGGTGGTTGAGTATTACCAGAAGAACCCCGTCCATGCCCTCGTCAACGTGTCGGATTCCGAAGGTGTCCCAGTGTCCATCATGGAAGCGCTGTCATTTGGCATTCCCGTGGTGGCGACTGATGTGGGTGGAACCGGAGAAGTGGTTGGCCGCGACTTGAACTCGGGGATTTTGTTGTCTAAAGGGCCGTCGACCGAGTCCCTTGCGGATGCACTTCAAGAGGTCGCGGCGAACCGAGGCCAGTTTGATCCGCGTGCGGTTTGGGAACGTCTCTCAAACGCGGAGAACACGGCGCAAGAGATCGTCGACCTGGTGGCGCTTTCCGACGACGTTGAAGCGCGTTCGCCCCAAGGCGGGCGTCCCCGGATGCTGATCGTGTCCTTCTCCGATATTCGCGCCGATGCGCGAGTGTTGAAGCAGGTGAAGGAGTTTTCCCCCGACTTTGAAGTCACAACTTGTGGCTACGGCGATCGGCCTGAGGGGAGCGAGTATCACATTGAAATCCCCTCGAACCTCCTCTCATGGGACTACAGCCGCAAGGACCTGATGACTCTGCGCTATAAGAAGGCGTACTGGTCTAACGCGGCAGTCAAATTCGCTGCCACTCAGTTGGCAGGGCGGAACTTCGACGTGGTGCTGGCAGATGACATCGACACGGTTGGTTTGGCGCTCTCGCTCAACCCGCGTTTCGGCGTACACGCGGACTTGCATGAGTATGCGCCGCGGGAGAAAGAGCATCTCCTTCGTTGGCGGATGTTTGTTGCTCCGTTCCGTCGTTGGCTTTGTGCCACCTACTTGCCCCAGTGTGAAAGTGTGACGACGGTGGGCGAGGGGATCGCTCGGGAATACTCGTCTCAGTTTGGCGTGGAGGTTGATGTTGCAATGAATGCCACGCCATATCAGGATCTGGAGCCGGGTTCGGTTTCGCGGCCAATACGCTTGGTTCATTCGGGCGCGTGTCAACGGCAGCGTGGTCTAGGGGCGGTGGTTCAAGGAGTCCTGGACTCGGAAAACGACGTCACGCTAGACCTGTATCTGACACCAAACGATCCCCGGTATTTGCTTGCCCTTAAGGATCTGATTGCGGGGAATCCACGGATCATCATCCATGATCCAGTGCCCTACGATGACTTAGTGTCGCTCTTGAACCGGTACGATGTGGGCATCCATATGCTGCCACCGGCCACGTTTAATCACATTTGGGCTCTCCCCAACAAGCTCTTCGACTACATCCAGGCACGGCTGGGTGTGATTGTGGGGCCTAGCCCCGAAATGGCCCGCATTGTCAAACAGGCTCAAAACGGGGCGGTTGCAGGCAACTTCAGCGCGCAGGCCCTTACGCGTTTGATCGACCGCTTGGACGTACCTGTTGTGACTCACTGGAAGCAGGCCTCCGATGACGCGGCACAAGAGCTTTCAGCAGGCCCACAGATAGCCGTGTGGCGCGCAGCCATTGAGGAAATGATGTCGGAGACTCGCCGATGACAGCCCCGCAGGTTGACGTGGTGATTGCGTGCCACAACTCCGCGCGCCCAGTTGGGCGCGCTGTCGCTTCAGTGCTGGGGGGAACCGAGGCTCCCCTCCGGGTCACAGTGGTGGCACACAACATTCCTGCAGACGACGTGCGTGCGGTTATTCCCAAGGATTTGAGAGACCGGGTTCGATACCTTGAACTGGGCGATGGAGTCCCCTCTCCATCAGGCCCGTTTGGGCTGGGAGTTCAAGAAGCCACCGCGCCCTGGGTGTCAATTATGGGATCGGATGACTGGTTGCAGCCAGGAGCGATAGATGCATGGCTTTCACATTCGAGGGGCGCAGACACCGTCATTCCGCGCCTTATCCACGACAGCGGCAAACCCGTTCACACGCCTCCCGTCCGTCCGGGTTGGCACGGGTGGCGCGACGCTGTAAAGGATCGGCTCTTTTATCGGAGCGCCCCACTGGGGTTGATGAAACGAGAATTTTTGACCCGAAGAGAGCTTGGTTTTATTCCAGAGCTTCCGGTCGGTGAAGATCTGGAACTGTCAGCCGCCCTCTATGGGCAGGGGCGCGTTCAAGTTCAGCGCTCAGGTCCCGCGTACGTCATAGGGTCCTCGGCAAAAGACCGCGTCACCATGAGCCTCGCCCCGCTTCAACGCGAACTCGGATACGTTGACGCGGTGTGGGATGGCGTCGCAAAGTCGTTGTCGGTTGCGACAAGGCGCGCGCTGGGCACGAAGTTTCTTCGAATTCACATTTTCGGTGCGGCCTACTACCGCGCTCATGCCGAGAGGTGGCTGGAAGGCGACCGAGAGGAAATAGCGCGGGCATCCCGTGTAATCCTCGCGGGAGCGCCCGGATGCGACTCCCCGCTGTCTCGCGCTGATCGAGACCTCTTGGATGCCCTTCTTGATACTGGTGTGGCGAACGCTGAGGTGAACCGATTGGCGTTTGCCAGGCGGAGGTTCGGTCGACCAGATACGCTGTTGCCCCGCGACCTGAACCAGGTCCTGAACAGAGAGGCACCGTTGCGGTTCATGGTTGCTTCCGTATTGGTTCGTAGCTAAGCGCCGCGTTCCGCATTGCTTGCCTTTGGCAGATTATGGCGAGTGCTTTCTCGATTCTCGCGGGCTTCGGCACTGACTCTCAGTGCTCGAAACCACTTGTAAAGCCGTGGCCGGCCATTTGGAGTCCAAGGCGTCTCAAGCGCCGCGGTCCTTTGGAGCTAAGCTCGCTCGCGTCTCTACCCTTCATCCAACGTGGCCGCGTACGCCTCCCAGTCCTCCTGGAGAAGGTCCGCATTGCGACTGAAGCGTGTGTCGCCAGTGAGCCAACCAAGCTGGCGGAGCTGCTTCGTGACACCACGGTGATACGAAGGATTTCTGTGGTCGTTAACCTTGCAATAATCGGTTGCACAGTAGTAGGAGGTGTTACCTTCCAGGCGGAAGGAGGGGAACTCTTTAAGAATTGTGGTTGCCCCTCCGTCAAAGAGCTCCTCAGCTTCCTGGCTGCCGGTCACCCAGTAGTAGTCCGCGAGTCCGAACAATGCGTAGATGTGCCCATTAACTACTTGGTTAGGTTCGACGCCGTCCCCAACGTACTCTTCAAACCAAAGGTGCCCCTCGGGATTAACCCGAGTGAATGTCGGTGTGTTTGCATCCAGGGACACGTAGGTGGCAAAGATCCCGTTGGCCGCCGAGCAGTATTCTTCCAGATCTGTGGCGAGGCAGAGGCGACAGATTAGACTAAGGGCCTGGCCTTGAGCCATGCCGGACCACCATGGCGCTTCCAAGTGCATAGCCGGATCTTCGTACATGTCATAATCGAATTGGTAGGGAAACCAGATCTCGTCGCCCATCCGTATGCTCTCGTCCAAGAGCTTGTTTGCGTTCGCTTCGGCAATGTCAAGGTACTGAGGTTGACCCGTCTCGTCGTATGCTGTCAAGGCGCTCAGGCCGTGCTGGGCTAATGAGGTTGGGTGGTAGAAGCGCTCCCCGTCGCGTTCTACTATGAGAACGAGTGCCTGATCAAGCTGTTTGCCGGGTACGGAACCGTCCAGAGGCACCACCCGAGGAATCGCGTCTGCTCTGAACCAATAGGGCCTGTATTGTCTGTCCGGCAGTTGGATGTGAAAGCCTTCGCGTGAGAACATCTCAGTGGATAGCGAGTTGTCGGAGAAAACATTATGGTCGGACGCAGAAGCTCCATCGGAGGGCGCCGAAGCGCAACCGATGATGAGAGAGCACGCGGCCACTGTGGCGGCGAGCGGAAGCGCCCACCGGGTGGATACCTTTTTCAGAGAGGCTTCGGCGAAGAGCATGCTACTCACTGTAGCTCACACGGCACCCGCGGGTGTTGTGTGTTTGGTTTGCTCCTGGGTCCACGCTGTGCTTCTGTCGAGCAGCAGTAGTATGCTGTACCCGCTAAAAGCTCAACGTGAGTGGGACAAGTGGTCCGATGCTTTTGACATCAGATCCTGCTTTTGCCCCTAGAGAACTGACCTTCGGGAGTTTGAAGCTCGCCTTTCTACGAGAAATATGGACGAGCTCAGATTAGTGTCTCGTGAGTGAAGCTTCCGCGGATTTGTGAAGGGCTTCGTCGATTAGAGTGGAGTCCAGCCGCAACGTCGAGTTCGGCAACGGAGGCGCTGATACCATCGCCGTGCCTCCATTCAGCAGCATATTTGTCGTGGGCGCGACATGCGACCAGTCGCGCAAGACTATGCTCTCTCTGCCTCGCGTTGGCCATGCGGCCACGGTTGAGTGCCGTCGACGTGCTTCTTCACGAGTTGCAATCCAGATCGAACACCGCGTCGTATTCCACAAAAACTCGGCGAAGAAAACATACCCCCAGGGG
>CAYFUM010000050.1:0-5478 GCA_964346475.1 uncultured Peptostreptococcaceae bacterium | reverse complement strand
AACATGGCCGGAAAAACTCTGCCGAACGGCCTACTCAAACTATGCAGGACACAGTTATCGAAGTGTAAGCGCATCGCCAATGCGAGACGGCCCAAACCGCTGCCTACCACCGAGTTGTGTGTGACCACCCGGATGCTGCTCTAAAACAGAATCTTCGAAACCAGTCGCTTCACCGTCGTTCTATCGTCATAGTCGAGCGTCAGTAGCCTTGGCGTGAGTGATCACCACTCTGGCCTCTTGCGCTTGGCGTCTTCAGACATGCGAACGCGAGACCCGCGTCCGAGTGACACGCACAGGCGTGCGCGGTGACACCTCGTGATCTTCAAGGCAGATTTCGCGAAGACGTTACCGCCCAGCTTGCCGCAATGTCGCCTTTGCGAGGCTTTCTAGGGAGTCCACGATCCACGGTTTTCGCAGGACGCCCAGATCCTTGGCGGCTATAGGCAGCTCGGTACATCCCAGGATGAGATACTCCGCACCAGCGTCACGCAGATTTTTTATGACCTCCAACAGCGCATCTGGTTGGTCAGCGCTGCCCCCTTTGACCTGCTCGTAGATCACGAACATGACCTTGTCTTGGTCTGCTTCGTCAGGGAGTATGACATCATGCCCAGCTTTCGTTAGAGCTTCTTGGTATATGCCCGACCGGCGAGTACCGTCGGTTGCTAGAAGTCCTACTTTTGCCGGCACGTGAACCCTGGAGTTGAGATCGTCGACTGTGGCTTCCAACATGTCCACGATGGCGATGTTTACTGATGCCCTTATCTCCCAGATGAATGCATGGGCGGTGTTGCAAGGAATAACCAAAAAATCGGCTCCCATCCTCTCAAGCATTCGAGCATCATGGATTAGTGCCGGTGTGGGATCTGGCATCGAATCGTCAAGGAGGTACGCAGTTCTATCAGGAGTTGACGAGTGTTGACTGATTAACATATCAAGATTGTCTTGATCCGTTTCAGCACCCGTCTGCTCCACCACTGCGGCCAAAAACTGCGCGGTGGCCAGCGGTCCAAGTCCCCCAATTACGCCGGCGACGGGTCCACTGTGCCATCCATCTATCAAGACGCAGCCTCCGCAGGCTTAAGGACACATAACATCACTGGAACGCCGCCGACGCGACCGTCCAAAAGCGCATCAACAAAGTCCGCCACCCGATAGGGGTACCCCGCTAGAGTACCGGATAGAGTCCCCTCAAGATGGTCTGAGACGGCAGGCTCATAGCTGACGTTGAAGACAGGTGCTAGATCCGCGATCATACGTTGTGCGAGTGAGACGTCAGGCACCGCGTGCGCTTCGAACTCGTAAGAAACTGAGTCTGAATCATGTGCAAGTGATCCGGTCAATCCCAAATATGCAGACACCATCTCGTGGCTGAGACGTCGCGCTAAATCCCGGTCCGCTACGCGATGCACCCAGAACCCGGGGCGTTCAGACAACTCGATGAACTCTGCGTCTGCGGCTTCTCCGCCATAGTCAGTCACCATCACGTCAAGTGTTACGGCACGGAGTCCGGGAATAAGAGAACCGGCCTTTTCGACTTTCTCCCGAAGGTGTGAGCTGATCGAGAGCGTTATGTCTTTCGCGGCCGTCAGCGATTTGTTCGAGGGGTTTCCCGTGCACAAGACAGCGTTTTTCATTTTTCCATCCAACACAAAAAACCGAATGCATTGCCCCGCTGGCTGCTTCTCGACAATGAATTCAAAACCCGGGGGGACGGTGACGACTCCATCAACGACACCGGGCGCGCGAAGCTCTGTCAGCCCGTACGACGCCCTGGTGAAATCTGGGCGCTTTTCGGGTGGGACCATGAGCCGGTCAATGGCGTCGTCGAAGTCCTTGTCGTTCATGATGTTCAAGGTTGCTTCGATGGCGTTGTCACCGAGGGCGGGCTTGACCATTACAGGGTAACCAATACGGTTTGCGAATTTCTTCGCCAGGTCCCGACCGCGGCCAACACTAAAGGTTGCACCCCTAGGGATCCGCATCCGCTGACGTTCCATCATGGAACGGCGCATCCTCTTGTCCTGCGCATACGTGACGGGAGCCAGCCCGCTATCCCCCGGAAGCCCATGCACAAAAGAATAGGATTTTCCTTCAGTGTCCTTCGCGATGACCACCTGGCGCGGAAGCACCTCGATTTCCAACCCGCGATCCAGAAGATCACCGAGGACTAGAACTCCGTCAAATGTATTGGGATTTGGAACCAATGCATCTGAACTCGCTTCGACCTTAGTCATTATGTTTCTCACCCGTTCCCGGTAGCAACTCGGAGAATTTTCGTTTGATCATCCGCAATCTCCGCTTTGCTGCCCTGGCAGCCCTATCAGGGCTTGTCATAACGTCCCTGATCCCTGCACGCTTGACTGTGAATCCTTGAGGCACCGGAGTTTCGATGTGGGTGGTTGTGACTGAAGTCGGAAATGCGCGTGCTGGTCCCAATGCGGCGGCAGCAACCAAAGCGCTAACTGCCTTGGTCTCGCCAGAAAGCTCCGCTACCAATGATCTGCTTCCCTTGGGTTGGATCCACCCATCAATCCCATAGGAACGCGCAAGACGGGCAAACCATTCCTGGTACCCGACCTCCAGGACCCTACCTCGAATCTCAGAACGAAGGGTTAGTGTCTCCGCTGGCTCATCTGGCACGTCGAGATCTAACTCTTCAGCGATTAATTTCATAAGCGCGCGCGCCACCTGCCTGGGCTGCCCATACAGTGGGTACTCACAGTTGCCGATGGCAGCGTGAGCATTCAGTTCGACTATTGCAGCATCTTGCTCATCTAAGGGCTTCGTGTGATCCTCAATCAAGAAGTCAACCCCGCAGAATTCTAGGTTGGGGACCGCATTCACCGCATCGACGCAGGCCTGCACGATCGTCGGGTGCAACTCGTCCAAGACATCGAAGGATTCCCCTCCCTGGGACAGGCTGGAAGAGTTTGATAACACTACTACCTGTCCGTCTTCCGGAACATCCTGAGGTGTAAGCCCCAACCTCTCGAGTTGGTAAACCGACGCGGCATCATACACAATCGGGCGCCCCCAAAGATGCGGATTAAGGCGCCGTTGCGCGTTCTTCTTCAGAATTAACTCGGTAACTGTGTGTTTCCCATCCCCAACTACCTGGGCCGGTTCGCGCAAGATAGCGGCGACAACCTCATCTCCTACAACAACGATGCGGTAGTCCTTGCCAGGAATGTGCTTCTCGACGATGAAATCCTGGCTGCCAAGCTTGCTGTCACTGAGTTGCCGTAATGCCAGGTCGAGCTCGTGCTGGTTCTTGATGTCGGCAACTACACCAATCCCTCGCACCCCCATTGCGGGTTTCACCACGACGGGGAACCCGATTAGGTCTGCGAATTCTTTCCCAGTCGCCCAGTCGCCGTTTGCGAATGTTCTTCCACGAGGGGTCGGAACACCAGCCCGGCTCAAGAGCATTCGCGTGGCTTCCTTGTGCGTACAAACAGAGAGCGCGACTGCGGAAGATAGCGGCGTGCGGCTCCATTTGAACAAAACAGGTTCGTTCTTCCGGTCGCTGGCAGTAAAAGCCCCCTTGGAGTAGCGCACCGTATCCATTCCCAGTGCTAGGGCTTGGCGCTCCATAAGGTGTCCCTTTGTCCCATTGGGACCGAGAACCTGGAGGTACGGCAACTCTTCGAATTGGTTAAAGTCTTTGTCGCGCTCCCCGATCAGAGGCTCTGTCCCGGCATATCGCACTGCCGGCGCTGTGAGCAGCCAGGACAGGTCCGTGCGATAGTTGAGAGGTTCTGGAGCAACGGTGCCTACATGGACTAGAACCCCTTTGAGATTGTCATTTGCCTCAATCAGCGCACGCATTGCGTGTGACCCAACCGGCCCCATGGCAGGATCTTCCGCGACGTAGACATCGGTCGCACCCGACTTAGAGAGTTCCTCAATCAGCCGAGTAGCACTGATGTAACTACCCAGAGCAATTGGTCGCACAACAACACGATTGAAACTAGATCCCAAAGACGTATCATGCGAAAGCGCGTTTGGATGATCAACATCCCATGCCACAGAAACCTTACCCAACGTCTTACGAGCTTTGTCCGAAAGGAACCCCTGCTTGTTCAGCCTCACAGGACGCAAGGGACGGTACTCAACAAAGGACTGAGCTACGCCTTCATCCACAAGCTCTTCAAGCTGGTCAACCCAAGCACTGGCAACCTTCGTGTTGAAACGGCATCCAAAATCAAGCCACACTTCGTCCTCAGCCGTAAAACCGGCCTCTTGAATCCGCGCAACAGCATCCAAGTGTGGCCCTCCCCGAACGGGAAGGAAAGGGATCTTGACCAGATCATCACCGGTTGTTTCTCTACCTTCAGCGAGGAGACTTGCGACACTACAATCAAGTGCGTCAGCAACCAAGTCCAAGAGGGCCATCTCTGCCCCCAAGCGCAAGCCTTCGAACCCGGGTTCACGTCCCTCCTCGCCCACAATCTTGTGAACCTGAGAACGGACAGAATCCAGAAGGGAGTCGCCAAGTCTAAAGACCAACTCCGTCCCCGCGAGGCCAGAAACGTCTTCTACAAGCTTTCCCCAAGACGCTTTGGCTTTTTTTCCGGGCCGCCTAGACCGGAAACTGCTCTCTCCAATCCCCCGCACATGCTTGCCCGAGGCAGTCATTCCCTCCAATAATAAAACCGCATTGTAGTAACGACTACCCTCAACACGCACACCAAACCTGATGGCCTGCGCGTCCACCACACGAACCTCAAGAACATCAACAACTTCAGGTGCCAAGGTGCGACCTTTCTGCATAGCGGCGGAGGCAAATGATCTGGATCGAGCCTACAACGCCTCCGCACCGCTTACATAAGTCCAGCACCCTTGTGATAATGATCCTATGCACTCTCCAGGAGACTCCCCGAAGACACTCGTTATCGCTCCGATATCGGTCCCCGCGATACGGAGAAAAACAAGGTAAGGAGCGCCTGTGTCCAATCGACGCCCCTAAGTCCCATAGTGACCCACCGACCATCTCCGCAACAGGACGGTTCGTACCCCTCCAACTT
The DNA here is from genome assembly GCA_964346475.1 of uncultured Peptostreptococcaceae bacterium. Taxonomy (GTDB): domain Bacteria; phylum Bacillota; class Clostridia; order Peptostreptococcales; family Acidaminobacteraceae; genus DTU036. Next base: position 448 of record CAYFUM010000050.1, on the reverse strand, counting down.
GGCTTTCGCCTCTTCCAAACTGCAGTTAACGCCAGCGCATTGACGCGACGGAGCTGTTCCCAGGCGATACCCACGGACATTTTCGACGATCCAGCAATGCGGGAAGAAAAGTGGGTGGGTACTTCCACGATCCCCTTCTCCCCCATGCTGCACAGCGCTGTCATTTCCGCTTGGAATCCGTAGCCGTCCGCTCTGGATTGTGCCACCAGGTTCCCTCCGGACGTGACCTGGTGAAGGTCGTAGATTCGGTAACCGGCAGTATTGTCTTTCACTGCCGACCCTAGGACCGCGCGAATGTACAGGTTCCCCAGCGCGGATAGCGCCCTCCTGGCTACTGGCCAATCCTGCGTGCTCCCTGGGATTTGCCGGGAGGCAATCACCAAAGCTGGATGATCGGGCATCTGAATACGCTTAAGCAGTCTTGGCACTTCGGCAGGATCATGAGAGC
>CAYFUM010000049.1:1646-5509 GCA_964346475.1 uncultured Peptostreptococcaceae bacterium | reverse complement strand
CTTTTTCAACTGATATTAGCTGAAGTTTGGACCACTTTTAGATTAACAAATACATTTTTTTATCTAAAGCAGAAGTATATTCATTTTTTAATGCCAAAGATGAAGATAGACATACTCGTTTCAAGAAGGCAATTCGATCATTACATGAGCAAATTGTTTTTGAGGTGTTGGATATTAATGGTGATGAAGAATATTCAGTAATTTCTCCTTTTCAAAGAACAACTTGGCGAAATAAAGAAGACATAATTAGAATTAGATTTACTGATGATTTTATGCCATACCTTCTCGATCTCAGCGAAAATTTTACGCAATATATGATTACTGATATAGGATCCTTAACAAAGAAATATGGGATTATTCTTTACAAATGGTTAACTATGAAATATAACCAGTTTAAAAAATACGGAAATTATACATTAAAACAACCTTATATTGATATTCTTGAATTAAGAAGAATAACAGATACTCTAAATGATTATGAACGCTTTTCTAATTTTGAAATGAGAGTATTAAAAGAAGGAATTGATGATATTAATGAGAATACACACTATCAAATAACATATAGAAAAATTAAAAAAGGTGTGAAGATAATTGGAATTGAATTTAATATTGATGTAAAAGAAAACAATAAAAACAAGGAATATGTCAGCGAAAAAGCAGAACAGTATAATTTAAGGCATGATGAAAAAGACCATGATTCCGTTGTTTATGTGAATGCAGTTCAAAATCCTTATATTCAATACATTATTGAAAAAGAAATAATTTTCTTTAATGATATAAAAAACGTAACAAAAATTTTCCTAGAAGTAGTGCCACTATATAAGAAAATGAGTAATTTAAAACCAAATGTATACAGACCAATGGAAACATTTGAAAATCACATAAATTATGTCTTAGAACATATGGTAGATACATCCGTTAAATTTAAGAATATTACAGAGTATTTAAAAGTCGCAGCAGAAGATTATATATTTAAATTAGAGTATCAAGAAAGGCTAAGAAATGAAAACAATTAAAGCAATAGCCGAAGAATTGGGAGTAAGTAAGCAAACAATAAGAAATACAATCGCAAACTTAGGTTTGCAAAGTAGTTTGCGAAAATCGAAAAATGCTTTTGTGATTGATAAAAAGCAAGAAACCATAATAAAAAGAGAACTTTTAGATAATTATGAAGATGAAAACGCAAACCAAAACGAAAAGAAGTTTGCAAACACTTTGCAAAGTGATTTTCAGTTTAGTTTGCGATTATTTGAATCTCAAATAGAAGAAAAAGACAAACAGTTAGAACAAAAAGATAAACAGATTGAACAATTGCAGAAGTTACTCGATCAACAACAACAATTGCAGTTAAATACTCAAAAAAAATTAGATCAAATTTTGATGATTGAAGAAAATCACAAAGAAAAAGAGCTCCCCCAGGACCCGCCAAACGAGAAAAAATCATTTTGGAAATTTTGGGAATAATAAAAATAGTGGCAAACTTGCCACTATTTTTAATGTAACATTATATAAAATATTTTTGTTTTTTAATGTTATCAACATAGTAAATTATACTAAATTTTTTTAAAAATGTAAGGGCTTATATTAATAAAATATCCTTGATATGATAAAATTAATATAATTTTAAGGAGGTTATCCATATGGCAAATGATATACCACCAAAAATATTAGCTTTTTATTTAATGAATTAATTAATAGAAAAGGAGGAAAAGAAGTGAAAAAATTTAAATCAATATTATTATTGCTTTGTTGTTTTGCAATGTTGACGGGATTTACACCTTTCGAATATAAGAATGAAGTTATTGATGATCTCAATAGGATTGAAATAGTCGATTCTCTTCGAAATATTAATGTTAGAGAAGACAAAATTGAACTATTAACTAACAAATTATTAAATGGTGAGCTTTTGGATTCGATGAAAGAAGAATATATAGACGTAGAACCTGTTTTCACATTTACTGGAATAGATGGAACATATCACGAAAGATATGAATATCCAGATGGATCAGTAAAACAACTAAGAATAGATCCTGGTGTTTTCACAGGTACTATCATACCAGGAGATTATCAGTATGGTTCTTATTGGTGGTCTCACGCAGCTTCAAGAGCTTTTGCAACTTGGGGTGTTGTTACCGCTAGTTTTTATGCTGATTTTCAAGGAAGCAGAGATCATGGTGTAATACAAAGAATTTATGACTATGGAATTGTGGTTGCTGGGGGTACTTTTAGTAATCCAAGTTTATCATTAGTTAGAGCAAATGCTACAAGCACGCAGCCAGCCCAAGCTCAATTATTTTTTATAGGTACGGCAACAGGAAGTTTTGGGCAAGCAACATTTTATTTAAGATTGTTTGTACCTATGGGTAGAAATCCATACGTCACATTTTCAGTTTTAAACTAGATTGGGGATGAATATGAATAATGTTGAAATATTTAACGATTTAGCACATTTAAATGTAGTGAATATATATTTAGAATTTGCTATCAAAGTGTTACTAATTATCATACTTATATTAGGAATAATTTATCTTCTAAAAAAGATTAAAAATTAACTTTTATTTGAAAACCTAAATCTCAATATCTTCCAAGACAATTGAATTTAGGTTTTTAATTTCATTTTTACAAACTTCAATTTCAAAATTAGCGTTTTCCAATGTTCTTTTGTGCTGTTCTTTTAATTCTCGATTAAACAGAGATCCTTTTGAGTTATTAATTCTCTCATAATGATCTTGAATGTCTTGATCAAGCTGTTTTAATCGACTTTTAATCAGCTGTTCAAACCTTTCTTTTGGCTTAACCGGTTTCTGCTGTTTAATATCTTCAATCATCTGGTCTCTTAAGCGATTAATTTCTTGGTATTCTAGATTACTTAGCATTAGATCCATCCGATTAAACCAATTATTCAAAGCCTTTGTCTTTTCATTTATGAGCTGTTTTTCAACTCTTTCTTGTCTCTTTATTTCTCGTTTATCGTTCATTTTTGGAAGAAATTCTAAAAAAGCCGTTTTCAGATCATCTTCCTTCATTTCAAAAACCATCTTCTCTGTTAGAAAACTCCTAAAACCGCTATTATGCAAATATGAAATAAGGGCTTTTTTATTTTCCGGAACAAACCAAACAGACAAATCTTTTAAAAAATAAAGTCCTATTTTCTCATCTGTTCTTTCTCGACCTTTGTAGGTCAATTCAATTTCAAACCCAACAACTAAGTCATCTTCGACATAAAGAACGTCATTTAAAGGTTCATTAAAAAGTTTTGGATCAACAAGCCAATTATGGTATATCGGCTTTGTTATCCGCCCAGATTTTTCCCAAAAACGAACAAATTGGACATCTCGCTCGCTCAAAACGAATTCTAAGGCATTTAGCGGCGTTTTTAGGGGGTGATTTGAAATAATCAATAGAATTAGCCCCGCAACTCAATTCTACCCACTTACTTTATCAAAAACAACCACTCATGAACACTAAACGTGTCATGATGTGTCTGGGGGGTATTGGTACGATAGAACCAATACCCCCCAGACACAAGTGTTTTTTTTGATAATAGGAGTCACAAACACTGTTGCGGGGCTGTTAGCTATACTTATTTACTTTTTTCATTGTCAATTATATTTAAAAAAGTAAAGGTGGCAATCTTGCCACCTTAGTTTTAGATCTAAAAATTTATGGACCAAATTGCTTTGCTTCTTATTCTAATCAAATTACATTTTAGGACTTTTTGTTCTAACTGCAAATAATAATCAGACCTCTAAAGGCTCCCTAGAGGTCTTTTTTTATCAAAAAATAATTAAAAAAGGAGCATTAGCCCCTTTCTTAAATACTTGAGGTTATTTAAAAAATCTTTTAAGAACGTACGAATGAAT
>CAYFUM010000049.1:0-1546 GCA_964346475.1 uncultured Peptostreptococcaceae bacterium | reverse complement strand
CTTTCTTAAATACTTGAGGTTATTTAAAAAATCTTTTAAGAACGTACGAATGAATTTATGTAAGTTTGATTTTATTTTGTCTAATAGTTCTTATATTACTGCTGCAACTATTATTAATTTATACTAATATTTTAAAATAAAAGCCTTTTATTAAATTGTTTATTCTATTAAAATAATATCAAAAGGAGGATCTTATATGAAAAGATTCAAAAGTATTATTGCATTGCTCTGCTGTTTTTTACTACTAACAGGATTTACTCCGAACAAAGTTACATTAGAAAAGAAACCTCAAAACTTTGATGAATATATTAAAGATGGATACACAGTCTTAGAAGAGGGAGAAAATTATGCAATACTGGGGAAATTTGTTGAAGGAAATAATACTTCTGAAATTTTGAATAACAATCACTCAATTTTTCCTACAGCTGCTTTAGGTTGGTCAATTTCTACTCCAACATTAAGTGGCTTTACTCACTATCGAGATGAACTTATTAGAAGTGACTCGTTGGTAGGTGGTGGATATTCATCACTTTCTGTATCTGCTACCAGAGAAACGAAAATAACTGGTGGTCTTGAAGTTGGAGGTTCAATTGCTGGAGCAGACATAAATATTAAACTCGGTTTTTCAAAAACAAATTCGATTACGCGAACAGATGCAGTAGGATATAGTTGCGACACTAAATATCGGAGCTGTCAAATAGACATATACCCTCGTTATGGTGTTTATGGTTATGACATATTCTTCCTTGGGGGTAAAAGAGGACGAGGAACTGCTCAAGTATTCATTGGGTTTTATCAGGCAGTAAGAGTTGAATGGTAGTAATATGGTTATTTTTTCTGGTTCTTTCATACTAGTTTCCATTCGTTTGTTTTTTGCTTACATTAATTTTTCAATTGGTAATTTTAATCTTTTATTTCATGACTATTTGGCTCAAAGCAACCTTCAAACAATAGATTATATGGGATGGGGATTATTAATATTTGGCCTTATAGAATTAGCTTTTAATTACTACTCAAAGTTGAAGAAATAGATTATTTTATGTTTATAGTAAAGGCACCACTATAATTAATAATAAAGCAGTTATTTTTGTTGTTTTGTCAGAAATTAATATATAATTTACATAACATAAAAAGATATAATATAGACGAACACGATGGGGATCGTGTTCTTTTTTTCCTTAGTCCTTGTTCTTAAAATTCTTTCAAAAAAAAGAGTCTTCCAGGGCGTAGCCCCTTTCTTAATATCTTTTTATATACTTTTTAAATACTTTCGGGTGTCTAAAACGCACTGTTTAGTGGGTTGAATGAGTGCATAAGGCAACATTTTTCTAATGATAAGGCAACACGAATTTACAAAGTTGTCTTTGCTAGTAGTATATTACCAACCTGGTGTTTTCAACTCCACTTAGTATGCTTTTTCTTTCTATTTAATAGCTTTTTTGTGTGAATAAATCTCTTTTCTGTGTCCTATTTTTAAAAGAAGTATAACCAATTGTAATTGTCAACTGAAAAATGGTCCACAATATTAATTGAAAAGTGGTCCATT
>CAYFUM010000048.1:0-5810 GCA_964346475.1 uncultured Peptostreptococcaceae bacterium | reverse complement strand
AGCACGAAACGTTTTGAAACATCGCGAAGTTCAACAACTATCGGTGGTTGAGTAGACACTAGAGCTCCTGCGCAAAGTTCGCTTGGTGCTTGGCAAAGTAACGCTGGCCGAGCCAAAGAACCACTAGGCCAACCAGCCCTACGATGAGCATCCGTAGCCAAAGATATGGCAGCAGCTCGCCACCACTTGGAATAGCCCAGAATGCCTCCTGAAATCCGATGACTGCAACCGTGATGGGATTCGCGAGATATACCTCTGTTAGCCATGGAATTCCGGCCTGTGAAAACGTCGACTCAACGAAAGTCCAGGAATATACGATCGGGCTGAACCACATCAGGAGCATGGTAACGATGTCGACCACGAACTGGATATCGCGCATAAAAACGTTAGCCGCTGCGAGAGCCAGGCCAAGACCCAAGACCCATATGAGGATCACCAAAAGCGCCCCGACCGCGAACAACAGGTTAACGCCAAACGCGATGGTGCCCAGTATCAGTGCGGCTATAAGCAAGATCGCGAACTGGATGCTGAAGTTGAAGAGAGAAGCGCCCAGGGCAGCTAGTGGAAATATCTCCCTGGGTAGGTAAACCTTTTTGACCAATCCAGCGTTCGCAACGATCGAACTGGTCATCATTGTCAGGGTCTCACTGAAGAGTCCGTATAGCGTCAGCCCGCAGAAGATAAAGATTGCGAAATTGTCGATGCCCCGTGCGGCCCCCAGAAACTCTCCGATAACCAGGTAGTAGATAAGCAATTGGGCGAGCGGACGGGCCAGGCTCCATGCCACTCCGAGCGTTGAGTCCTTGTACTTGCCAACCAACTCTCGACGCACCAGCTGGCCAAGTAATTCCCTCCGGTCGAAGACTGCCCTCACTGCGCCGAAAAAGCCGCCGACGGCATTCTCACGTCGGCGGTAGCTAACGAACTCCTTCTCCGAGAGGCGCTCATAGCGCGCTTGCGCCTGAACCTCAGCTTGCTGGGTCATTCGCCCCCCAATCTGTCCGCGCCTGCGGCGAAGGACCGTCTCTGTGGTTTCCATGATAGGGCGGTAACCGCAACGCTGGTACTCACACCCGCTTTCGGGGTGGATAATACACTAATAGCATTCCATCCCTCGGAAACCGAAACACGCTAAGCAGGAGCGACCACATTGACAAACAAGCGATCCGAATCCCAATCCAGCGAGAACTCGGGCCACCCCCATGAGGCCGACCCTCCACAGGACGAACTGCAGGCGCTCAAAGCCGAACTCGCCTACGAGAGAGAAACCAACCTGCGCCTGCGCAGAGCCCTAGACGAATTGACGACGGAACGCGAAGCGGTCCTGTCGATTCGGGACTACGCGATTGGAATGGAACAGGAACTCGGTCAAACACGAGCCAGGCTCGAAAACCGAGACAACATCGACCACGAGCTTCGCAAGGAGATAATCGCCACCCACGCGCACCTGGCGGCTGCAATCGCAGACTCTCAGGCCGCGCACAAGAGGCTTTCCCAAGAGCCAACGGCTCGGCTCCGGCGCGCCTTGCGTTCCGTTGCGCGAAAGACCGGCCTGAAATGACCGTCAGCCCACGCTTCTCGATCGTTACGCCCGTCTACAAACCCTCCCCCCACCATCTACAGCAGACAATCGATTCCGTTCGCGAACAGCAATTCGAAGACTGGGAATGGATTCTTGTCGACGATGCGTCGGGAGACCCAGACGTCACGCGCGTGTTGCGGAACGCGGCCTCGACTGACCCCAGGATCACCGTCGTGGAGAGAGAGACCAACGGGCACATCGTTGCCGCGTCGAACGATGGGCTCGCCAAAGCCAACGGAGAGTGGATTGTCCTCTTGGACCACGACGATCTGCTGGTCTCAGATTCTCTCAAGAGAATCGACGAGGCCATCAATGACCGCCCAGACGCCGGTTATGTCTACACAGACGAAGACAAAGTTGACGATGACGGGAACCTCTCAGGAGCTTTCGAGAAACCCGAGTGGTCCCCAGAGAGACTGCGCCATCAAATGTACCTTGGCCATCTGTCTGCACTTCGCCGTGATTTGGTTGAAGAGGTTGGCGGATTTCGGCCCGGTTTTGACGGCTCCCAGGATCACGACCTGGCTCTCCGGGTCACTGAAATCGCCGACGAGGTTGTTCATATCCCCGAGGTTCTTTACCACTGGAGGATGGTCCCAGGATCGGCCGCCGGGGATCCAGATGCAAAAGACTACGCAACAGACGCGGGAATGCGAGCGGTGCAAGACCACCTCAAGCGCATGGGGCGAAAGGACGACCGGGTCATACAGAGCCGGGTCGCACATACCTACCGAACCGAGCGTGCCTTTGACCCAAATACCCGCGTTTCAGTGGTGATCCCCACCCGGGGCACAAGCGCTCTTGTCTGGGGCGAGAAGAAGCCCCTGGTCGTCGAAGCTGTCGCTTCCCTACTCGAGCACACAGAGCATCCCAACCTGGAAATAGTCGTCGTCTACGACACCGATACTCCGCTCGCGGTGCTAGACGCTCTTCGGGGACTGTGTGATTACAAGTTGGTCCTGAAGGAGTTTGAGCGCCCGTTCAACTTTTCAGAGAAGTGCAACCTGGGGTTCCTGGCGTCAAGCGGAGACACGATTGTTTTCCTTAATGACGACATTCGAATCACCTCCCCACGGTTCGTGGAGTCGCTGTGCGCGCCCCTCGAGGAGCCCGATGTCGGCTTGACCGGGGCCTTCCTAACGTACTCCGACGGCCGAATCCAGCACGCTGGGATTGTCACCCAGGGCACAGACTTCATGCATGCATACCTGGGCGAACCAAATGACGAGCTTGGCTATTTTGGCGAACTTGTATTCGACCGCGAAGTCACTGCTCTTACCGCTGCTTGCATAGCGGTAAGACGTGGGGTTTTCGCCGAAGTGGGCGGATTTCACGTAGGCCTGCCATCAAACTTCAATGACGTTGACTTCAGTCTCAAAATTGGTTCGTTAGGCCTGCGGCGCCTCTGGCTTGCCGATGTCCGGGCCACGCATTTCGAATCAGTCACAAGGGTAAACAAAGTCCACCCTTGGGAAGTGCATGCCATCGTAAGCCGATGGGGAGAGCCGGAGCGGGACCCCTTCATGCCCTTTAAGGCCAGGCAGACGATCGCGCTGCTCCACGACGGAACGTTAGTCCCTGCCCCCTAGCGAAGCAGCCCCGCGTCTTGCCTCTTGAAGCACACGCTTCGCCACAGACCATGCCTTGAGCGCAACGCTGCCGAGTCGTGGGTGGTTCGCGGCAAGTTGGCGCTGAATCAGCGACCGGACTGCCACGCCGCTCAAGCCTCCCCCTCCCCTCCCGACAGCATCTGGACCTGCCGCGAAGCAAACGGGAACAAGTAGTGACTTACCTGGTCGTACTTGTATTGGAGCGCCACCGATGAAACCTCTGCCATGGAGGGCGTCTGGACGCACCTGGCGAAATACCCTTCGCTGAACACCACGTAGCTGAAGAGCCTCTCAAGGACATGCGCGACCGAGCCGTCTTTGTAGCCTGCAGCATCTGGAAACTCATCAATCCTGAACGATGCGTCGACAAGCGGCAGTAGGGCCTCTCTGCGCGCATAGAACATGGAGCCATATGGGGACAGTGGGGTGAAGGTGTCGAAGGGGATTTCCACGCCCAGGCGTCCCGCCAGGTCTTCTGCGGGTCCCTTGTTCAGCGTCCAACCGTTCCCCATGGTCGGCACGCCCATGTGGATCACGGGCGCCATGACCATCCCCAACTGGGGCTCCTCCGCGAACCGGCTCATGATTCGTTGAACATGTCCGGGAGAGTGAAGCAAGTTTTCAAATAGGTGATCCTTGAACCAACCACTGACGGACGACGGATCTTGCACAGAACGCTTGGAGTGCAGTTTGAGAACGATGTCCACGCTTTCGTCGCGCAGGACGTCCTCGCAATCAATCAGGAACGCCGAAACGTCTCTTCCCCTATTGGTTGTGGCGACGCGAACTTCCCAATCGGCGAACCGCTCCTGGGCGCCCAGCCTGGCCTCCAGATCAGCTTTGCTTTCTTCATTCCCGGTCGTGATTACCAACTTGACGGGATCGGGAACGTTTCCCGCGTAGCGGAGAATCTCCGGGAGCATGCCTGGGTAGAACACGTGGGCCAAGACGGCAGTGCGGAGCTCGTTTTCGAAGCCCTCCACCTCAGAATCGGGAAAAATGTCCAGAAGAGCCAGGTTGGTGTACCAGGTCTGCGGGGGACACGAAGCAAGCAACTTGTCCCAAAGCAGCTTGCTGGGATAACCCGCCTCAACCGCCATGCGGAACGCTGGCCTTGGCACGACAGCCCAGCGCTCCAGAAGTAGCGGGTCCGTCGTGAAAAGCGCCCACGGCAAGAAGGGAATGCGCTGGTCGAGGTAGTGGCGCAACTCCCGCGCGAAAAGGTCACCTGCCAAGGGATCTCCGTCGTTGCGCGGGGGTGGGTAGATCGGTTCCACTTCGACGCCCTGGGCGGCTAGGCCTCTTGCGAAACCGGCCAGGTCGAGCCATTTCTCGCCCCCGCCCGCGGACTCGCTGATCTTCGCGAGCAAGGTCCAGAACTCGTCGGATGCCAGGAGCTCGGGACCCACCGTCACGAAGGTGAGTTCCATGGCCAGATCACCGGCAGTCTCTGGGTTCGCCAAGGCAATGGACTCCGTGAGGTCAAGGCGGTGATCCGGGCGAACCAGGGTCCTCACAGCGGCGCTGCTACCAGGGTCAAGCGCGAGGCCCAGCGCCCGGTCCAGCGAATCCAGAGGCCCAAACACTTGGTCGCTAACTACGACCAGTCGACGCGAGAAATCGAGCAGGTTGTACTTTTTGGCCGCCAGCAGTATTCCGGCCAGACCTAATTCCTGAATATAAGCGAGCCGGGGGGCTGACTTTAGCGGTGACTACCCCTCAGCTGCCGACATCGCCGCATCCCCGCCAAAACGCACTGATGGAGCGGCCGCCGAAGACGGAGCTGGTACCGCGACAATCCCTTCGCTCAGATCGACCCCGGCATCGCATATCCCCCTCACCAAGTACTCGTCCTGTCGGCTCAGTGTGCCCGGGGCGTCCCCGAGTTCACGGGTCTGGATGAACAGCATCTGGCTCTGAGGCCGCTCAGTCATCTGATCTTCCCTTTCACCTGAGAAAGCAGCGCTCGGCCGCGTTGCTCTGCCGCATGCAACGACTCAAAGAGTCGAGGCGAAGACGCTTTCACCATCGCGCCGAGGCGGTTCTTGAGGCTGGGCATAATCACCCTGCCAGAGTACGGGTAGTCCAGATAGCCGGGCTGAACAAAAGGCTTCCGGGAGTACGCATCTTGCAACAGGCTGGCGCTCCTTCGGAGCTCGTCTCCCGTTCCAACCTGCCCGGCGAAACTGCCGTCCGCCTTGGCCACATCCCCCGCCAACAGGTCAAGGATCGTCTCCAGTGATTCTTCTGAACCCGCGAGACTCACGAGTTCGTCCCAGCCTCCAGCACTCTCAATCCGGGCGACGACCGATTGGAGCAGGCCCCGACGGTAGGCGGCGATACCACGGTACGGGGCAATCACCGAGGTGTGACTGAACGGACCTGTCAGCCCAAGCGCCTGCGCAATGGCAAGCGCGGTCTGCGTCCGACCAAACCACTGACGCCCCGCCACCGGGTCGCTCAGAAGATCCATGTAAGGGAACAGAGCCGCCATTCGCGGGTGGGCCAGGAATTCCTCACCCAAGAAGTCCGAGGCCTCGACTATAGAGGAGTTTGCATACCTCCAGGCAGAGACATCCCCGTCGCGGCGACTTACTGGGCCCTGGGGAAATGCTTCC
>CAYFUM010000047.1:0-6061 GCA_964346475.1 uncultured Peptostreptococcaceae bacterium | reverse complement strand
TCTTCCTGGTAGGAAATGACATGGTTACCGCTTTTTGTCCTAAGCTCTATAAAGTCCTTGTTGGCCTTTTTACTTCCTTTAGTATCCACTGTGATTTTTTTATTTGAAGTGATGTCTTCCAGGGGGAGGATTTCTAGTCTAACTTTACTGGGAAAGAAAAGAAAGCTCTTTGTCAGTACCACCATGGTAAGATTTCTAGCTTCACCATAGAGTTTGGTAGACCTGTTGTCCATTTCCCTATTGAACCTCTTCCACTGGTCATCATCCAGCTCCTGACCAAGGCTATTTTTATAGCTGAGTTTCTTATACTGGCTATTTATGGAAAAATAAAGAAAAATAAAACCTGCAACTATGAGGGTGAAATTTCCACTGTAAAGCTTTGAAATAATACCCGTCTTTATAAGAAGGAAGGCTAGGGCTAGATAGAGGACAAGATTGAGTACACTCATTAGGTTAAGTCCATGATAGATATCATGGAGGACACGCTTTAGGTTTCTTGAAGTAATTTCTTTTTTCACTGCTACCTCCTGGCTCCATTATACTATAAAATTTTTATCAAGATAAGCTCTTTAAGCTCCCTGTCTCTAGGGTGACTTTACCCTTCTTTAAAGGATCTGGTAGGTAGGTTGGTTTTTTTAAACTGAGCTAAGAGGAGATTTTATATCTTGCCCTTTATTTTGCTTTGTGATACCATCACCTGGAAAGGAGTGAAAAAATGCTTAATTTTAAAGAGAAATTAAATTCAAAAGACACCGCTTTCTTGCTGTGTAATTTTTTCACGTGACCTTCTTTCCAAACTTCTAGGCAGGAAGACAAACTATCCTTTCATTTCTATTAAACTAGGTCCTAGGGCCTTATAGAGGTGGTGAGGATAACTCATATGCCAAAATAAGGCTAATCAAAATTTCCAAAAATTATAATTCAATAAACTAGTCTATTTGTTTTTGATTATTTTTTGTGTCTTTGAAAAGCCAAAAAACAAAAAGGAGAAAAAATGAAGAAACTATTATTAGTAGTGCTACTGGTCTTTAGTCTTGCACTGGTTGCCTGTGGAGAAAAGGCTGTAGAAGCCCCTGAGGTAGAGGCTCCTGAAAGTACTCCCGAGGCCCCTGAAGTAGAGGAGCCTGAGGTGGAAGAGGAAGAGGAGGAGAGCGCTCTTGATTTTGATGGTAGGACCATGAATGTTGTAACTACCTCAGAAAAATACATTGAGCTCTTTGATATCTTTAGTAAGGAAGTAAATGCCAAGGTAGAGTTTCTCTCCATGTCCAGTGGAGAGGTGATTGCAAGGATAGAAGCTGAGGGTGGAACCCCCATGGCTGACCTCTGGTTTGGTGGCGGAATTGACGCCTTTATGGCTGCCAAGGACTCAGGCCTACTGGAAAGCTACAAGCCTGCCGAGGTGGACAAGATAGACCCTAGGTTTATAGATGATGAGAACTACTGGGCCTCCAAGGGCCTAACCGTTGTTGGTTTTCTTGTAAATGAAGAGCTTCTAGCTGAAAAGGGCCTTGAAGTCCCAACCACCTGGGCCCAGCTAAGCGATGAGAAGTATAAGGACGAAATCATCATGGCAAATCCCGCAATTTCCGGTACCAACTACGGTGCTGTAAAGGGTATACTGGACATGATGGGTGAAGAAGAGGGTTGGGACTATCTAGAAAAACTAGATGCTAACATCCCCTTCTATGGTAAGAGGGGTAAGGATCCAGAGGAAAAAACTGTAGCAGGAGAGTTTTCCATAGCTATTATTCCCGCTGATAAGGGCTCCTTTGATGTGGCAGAAAAGGAAAACCTAAGGGTAATCTATCCCGAGGACGGTATTCCCTGGGTTCCAGAGGGAGTTGCAATCTTTAAGGGCGGTGAGGGCAGTGATATAGCTGGAGCCTTTATTGACTTTATGCTAAGAGATGAAAACCAAAAAATCCTAGCTGAGCTAGATGGTAAGGACTCTGCTCAGATGATTAAAGAAGGCGTAGAGGGCTTTGATCTAGGTCTTCCAAAGGAAAGACTAATCGATCAGGACATCTCAACCTTTGGTTCCATGAGAGAAGAGATCCTCACCAGATGGGAAGAACTTACAAAGGGTAAATAGGTAGACTAAATGGAGATGAGAAAAAAACTACTGGACAACGCAGACCTGGCCCTCAGGGTCCTGACTCTTTTTCTTGTTGTGGTTTTTGTTCTCTATCCCTTTATAGCAGTATTTTTAAAGGCTCTTCTTAAGGAGGGAAGTCTTGGCCTTGGCCAGTTTTCCTTCCTAAAAGAAGAGCTTTTTCTTCTAAGTAATTCCATAAAGTCTGGCCTTTTAACAGCCAGTATTTCTACTACTTTTGCCCTTTCTCTAAGCCTTCAGAGTTTTTTCCTAGGGCCTAGAAGTAGAAGGGTTCTTATGTTTATCCTACTTCTTACCATGGTCTCCCCGCCCTTTATTGGCTCTCTTACCTATATCCAGCTCTTTGGTAGAAGTGGTCTTATAACAAAAAAGCTCCTGGGTCTTTCAATAAACCCCTACGGTATCTGGGGAATAGTCTCGGTGCAGACCCTGGGCTTTACCTCGGCCTCAGCTATGCTACTTATCACCTATCTTGACCAGTTTGATAGGACCATGCTGGAGGCTGCCAAGTCCCTAGGGGCCAGTACCACAGCCATCCTTCTTGATATAGTCCTTCCCCTTATAAGGCCAGCAATCTTTGTAAGTTTTCTACTGAGCTTTATCAGGAGCATGGCAGACTTTACCAGTCCCATGATTATAGGAGGGGCCTTTAACACCCTGGCTACCGAGGCCTATCTATCGATTATAGCTAAGGGCAATTCCCCCAGGGCCTCGGCACTGTCAATTGTACTTTTTATACCTTCTATGGTGGTGTTTTTTATCTATAGTTACTTTTATAAGCAGCAAAAGAAGGCCAGTAAGTCTACAAGGGCAGTGGAGGTGAGGATGAAAAAATCCGGTCTCTTCTATATAATAGGCTTTCTATCCCTTTTTTTTGTAGCCTGGCTTCTTATTCAGTATGGAGCCGTTATAAGCTCAGCCTTTACAGATAAGTATAGGGGCCAGGTCTATTTTACCCTGGATAACATAAGGGATAGTATACCCCATATCAGGGATGCCTTTCTTAGAAGTATTGTCTACTCTCTTATAGGAGCCCTGGCCTCAAGTCTTCTAGCCCTATTTATTAGCTACTACGCCTTTATTAGAGGTATGGGCTATATGAAGCTGGTGGACTTTATTGCAAGCATGCCCTATATAGTCCCAGGAACCTTCTTTGGCCTTGGCTATATCTTTGCCTTTAATAAGGTGCCCCTAAAGCTTACCGGGACTGCCCTTATTGTTATACTTAACCTGGTCTTTAGGCAGCTTCCCATGTCCACCAGGACCCTGGCCACAAGCCTTGGTCAAATTGAAAAGGAGACCCTGGACTCCGCCAGGGACCTGGGGGCCCACAACCTCTATATCCTAAAGGATGTGGTCTTTCCCCTCGCTGCTCCGGGGCTTTTTCTCTCCTTTACCAGCGCCTTTATTTCCTCTATGACCACGGTGGGCTCAATTATCTTTCTAGTCTATCCCAGCAGGAAGCTGGCCACCCTGGTGCTCTTTGACCTGGTAAATAGTGGCAAGTACAAGGTGGCGGCAGTGCTTTCTTGCTTTATAATGATCATTTGCTTAGGAGTAAGTCTTCTGTCCTACAGGGTCTACAATAGGAGGGGCCATGTTTCTAGAAGTTAAAAATTTAAATAAGTTCTATGGCAGCTTCCAGGCCCTAAAGGAGGTCTCCTTTAGCCTGGAGGAGAGGGAGATCCTCTCTATACTGGGGCCCTCGGGTTGTGGTAAGACAACTCTCTTAAATTCCCTGGGGGGCTTTGTTGAGATAGATGGGGGCCAGATAATCCTGGAAGGAAATAGTCTGGAGCAGGTTCCTGCAGAAAACAGGCCCATAGCTACAGTCTTCCAGTCCTATGGTCTCTTTCCCCATAAAAGTGTCCTAGACAATGTCATCTATGGCCTGAAATTTAGAGGCTATAGTAAAAAGGAGGCTAGGGAACAGGGTATGCTAATGCTTAAGACCCTGGGTCTTACTGGCTATGAAAAAAAGAAGGTGACAGAGCTTTCAGGTGGCCAGCAGCAGAGGGTGGCCCTAGGCCGGGCCCTTATTGTAAAACCCAGGCTCCTTCTACTGGATGAGCCCTTTTCAAACCTGGATGCCAAGCTCAGGCTCACTATGGCCAAAGAGCTTATGAGAATTAGAGAGCTCTTTAAGATAAGTATGGTCTTTGTCACCCATGACCAGGAGGACGCCTTTAGCCTGGCCGATAGGATAATCCTCCTGGACAGGGGGCAGATCCAGCAGATAGGTAGAGCTGAGGAGCTCTATAAAAATCCTGCCAATGAATTTGTCCTTAATTTTATTGGTAGATCCATGGTTTTTCCCCAGGGCTATTTAAGACCCGAGGATATCACAATCTACAAGGGAGGCGACGAGGCTGAGATAATAGATCTTACCTTCAAGGGTTTCTACACCGAGTACAGAGTTAAGAAAAAGGATGAAATTTACAGCCTTATCAGGCTTAATGATGAGACCCACTTTCAAATAGGTGAAAGGGTGGGGATAAAAATGGAGATGAAAAAGCTATGAAACTACTGCATGTAATTGCCCAGCTACCCTCTAGGACGGGTTCTGGGGTCTACTATAGGAACATGATTGATGAATTTAAGAGCTATGGCCACGAGCAGAGGGCGGTCTTTGCCCTGCAACCTGGCTTTAAGTGGGACCTTCTAGATGAGGCTTCCAGCTACCCCGTGAACTTTCAGACCCCTGAAGTCCCCTTTCCCATAGCTGGTATGAGCGATGTTATGCCCTATGAGCATACAGTCTATTCCCAGATGGATGGGGTCATGATGGACCAGTGGAAGGGGGCCTTTAGAAGAAGGCTTGAAGAAGTAAAGAAAAACTTTACACCCGATGTTATCTTTAGCCACCACCTCTGGATCCTAACCTCTATGGTCAGGGAGGTTTTCCCCACCACCAAAATAGTCGCCATCTGCCACAATACTGACCTGCGCCAGGCCAGGATGAATCCTGGGATCCTAGAGGAGCATGTTCTGGGCCTTGATAGGCTGGACTATGTCTTTACTGCCTCCGAGGAACAGAAAAAAGAGATAGAGGAGGTCTATGGGATTAGCCTCGATAAGCAGATTGCTGTGGGGGGAGGTTTTAACCAGCATATCTTCTATCCCCCGGAAAAAAAGACCTATGATAAAAAGATCCGCCTTGTCTACTGCGCCAAGATAGATCCCTCCAAGGGCATCTATGAGCTGGTGGAGGTCTTTAAGGAGCTAGGGGACGATAGCCTGAGCCTGGATATAATTGGCAACCCCTCGGGGGAGGATAAGGTGAAAATTGAGGCCATGATCCAGGGAGACGATTCTATCCGCCTCTATAATGTTAAAGACCAGGTGGCCCTGGGGGATGAACTGAGGAAAAAGGATATCTTTCTTATGCCCTCCTACTATGAGGGCCTGGGTCTTATGGCAATTGAGAGCCTGGCCTGTGGCCTCTATGTGGTGACAACAGAGATAGAGGCTCTAATGAGCCTTCTAGGTGAGGAGGTAAGGGAGTCTGGGGTAATTAAATATGTGGCCCTGCCCAGGATCTATGATGTGGATAAGCCCCTTAAGGAGGACCTACCAGCCTTCAAGGAGAATTTAAAGAGGGCTATTTTGCAGCAGGTAGAAAAGATAAGAAGAGAAGAGGACTTCTCCCCTGATATAAAGGCCAGGATAGAAGACTTCTCCTGGCAGGGCCTGGTGGCCAGGATGAACGAGATAATAGGAGAGCTATAGATGTTTTTAGGAAGTTGCCTTATGGCTAAGCTTTTCACCTATCCCTTCCTGGTTTTTAATAGTCTTGTCTTGGCTTTTAGCATCTATCTTTTAAACAGGAAAGGATTAGCTAAAAAATTCAGGCGCTTGGCCCTGGTTTTTCTTCTAATCAGCCTATCGCTTATGGTCTTTTTACTTTTAGTATCCCTCCTTTTTGCCAGCCCTGGCAGGGAGCCT
>CAYFUM010000046.1:0-7431 GCA_964346475.1 uncultured Peptostreptococcaceae bacterium | reverse complement strand
CCCATAGAGGCTATTTCTTGCGTTTATCTAAAAACTCAATTATCGACCTTGCAGTAGGCGGACAACCTGGAATGTAGTCTTCCATACCCCTTGTACATACTCCTATCCCTGGTCCAGGGCCTCCTTTATTTTTATAGCCCTGACCAATAAAAATATCACTAGACAGCTTGTTTAGCTCTCCCCTTTCATCCAGCCTATCCAGGGCGTGGATAAGACTTGCGTAGCAGGCTGAGCAGGCCCTGTCTTCTTTTATGTACTTCTCAAGCCTTTCTATGTGTCTTGTCTTTGGTATTATGCTCTGGCTGGTGTCCCTATTTAGCTCAATTAATTGAGAGGAATCCTTCAAGGACCTTCCCACACCTATTTCTTCAGCCATGGCTATGTAGGGTATTTCTTCCTTTTCATAGCCCAGCAGCTCTGCTACATAGCTGTCCAGGAGGACAGGGTCTCTGGCCAGAAGGACCCTATTCATCTGCACTGGGTTTCCACCCTCCTCAAAGTTTAGGTCTCCTATGATGCCATCCACCAGGATTAGGTCCTGCTTTAGCAGCTTGTTTAAGTAGGCTATGGGCCTGTGGAGGCCCAGGCCATGGAAGCGCCTTTTTTCTGTATCGGGAATACAGCCCTTCATGTTCTTTAGAGCGCAGGTTATCCTGGTCTGGCAGTGGCCCTTGAGCACTGGCATATTAATAAGAAAGTCCACCTCCATGGCCCTATCACAGATGTCTATTTCTGCATTTTCAAAGCTGTAGGTCCTGTAGCTATCCCTTTGAAGATCTATAAGTGGCACTGAGTATTTTTCTGAAAGGTCCTCATAACCACAGACCTTAAAGGCTCTTTTTGTCCTATCTCCAACCCAGGAGCCCTCCAGGATTATCAGGTTATGGTAGCCCCTTTCCTTTAGATAGATAATGAGGCCCTCTACCAGATAGGGGGAGGTGGTAGCCCCATTTTTATGGGAAGAAGCTAGGACTAGGTTGGGCTTGATGCCGATAAGGGATTTCTTGTTTTGGGGTAGGAGTTTATTGACCTCTGCCTTTTCCAGTATAGTTCTGGCAAGACCTATTTCTTCACTGCCGTAGATTACATATATTTTTTCCATGATCAAACTCCTTTTAGATAAATGGCCTAGTTTATTAAAAAAACATTATTGGATATTGTTTTAGAAAGGCTTCTCTAGCCCCATTATAGCAAAGGATTTATGATAGACTATAGCTGGAGGTAGAAATGAAAATCCATATATCCAGGAAGGCCCTAGGCCCCTGGTTATTATTTATTATATTAGTAAGCCTTTTCCAAGAAATCCTTCTTGGCCTATATATAGGGGGAATAAGTCTCTGGTACCTTCCCTTTATCCTAATTATAAACCTACTGGTATTTGCCATCACCCTCTTTATAAAAAAGGACTACAGGAAGTGGTTTATGGATGGGTATTTTTTCCTGACTACTTTTATTTTTATAAGCGAATTTCTCTACTACCGCTTCTTTAAGACCTTCTACGACTTTAGGATGCTGGGCATGGCCAGGCAGCTAGGGCAGTTTCTACTGGATGGACTTAAGCTTATTATTTTTAATCTTCCAGCCCTGGTGCTATTTTTACTACCAGTAATATTTTACTGCTATGTTATGAGGGCTAGGCTAGAAGAACTTGAATTTAAATCCTTTACCCCTATAATACTAATTCTTCTCTCGGCAGTAGTTTTTTCCCTGGATCACCTAATACTCTTGGCTCTACCAGATAAGCCTGCATCGGCCAAGGAATTCTACCTTTATGGAGGCCCCCAGCTGGAGAGTGCCAAGAGGTTTGGTCTTATGGGCTCCCTAGGTATAGAACTAGCCCACAGGAACTTTGGAGTTAGATTACCAGATATAGAAGAGGACCAGCACCTAGTTGAGCTTGAGGAAGTGATAGAAATCCAGCAGAGCCAGGCAGGGGTGGATGAGGATAGCACTAAAAAGCTGGTTATAAGGCCTCAGGTTCTTGATATAGACTTCCTGGAGCTAGCAAAGACCAGGGAGAATGAGGCTCTAGAAAGCTTGGACCTCTACTTTGCCTCAAGCTACCCCAGCATGACCAACGACTATACAGGGCTTTTTGAGGGATATAACTTGATCTTTATAACAGCCGAGTCCTTCTGGTGGCCTGTTGTGGACAAGGAAAGAACCCCCACCCTCTATAAGCTAATCCATGAGGGTATTTATATGGAAAATTACTATAACCCCCTGTGGACAGCCTCAACCTCCGATGGCGAATACTCAGGTATCAGCGGCATGCTGCCAAAGTCCGGTACATGGAGCCTCCTAAGAGCTGCAGAGAACTACTCTCCCCAGCTTCCAGGCTGGAGGTTTAGGGAGGCAGGTTATAGGACCTACGCCTACCACAACCACGACTACAGCTACTATGATAGGCATATTTCCCATCCCGGTATGGGCTATGACTACAAGGGCCTGGGCTCGGGCATGGAGGTTAAGAGTCAGTGGCCCGAGTCAGACCTTGAAATGATGGAGCTAAGTATAGATGAGTACATAGACGAGGAGCCCTTCCACGTCTACTACCTTACTGTAAGTGGCCATTCTGGCTACAGCTTCTCAGGTAATGCCATGGCAGCAAAAAATAGAGATGTAGTAGAGGACCTTGAACTAAGTGAAGAGGCCAGAGCCTATCTAGCAGCCAACATGGAACTGGAGTATGCTCTTAGCTACCTTATGGAAAAACTTGAGGAAAGGGGCCTGGCAGAAAGGACAGTTATAGCCCTAAATCCTGACCACTATCCCTATGCTCTTAGTGATGAGGCCCTTGAAGAGTTGGCAGGAGAAAATAATAGCAAGATGGAACTCTATAGGAGCAGGGGAATAATCTATGTAAAGGGCATGGAGCCAGTGACTATAACAAAGCCAGTCTGTGGCCAGGACCTCCTGCCCAGCCTCTATAATCTTATGGGAATAGACTTTGATTCCAGACTCCTTATGGGTAGAGATATCTTCTCCAAGGAGGCCCTGGTACGTTTTTATGACAGGAGCTGGATTACAGATAAGGGCTACTACGATAGTGAAAGTGGGCTCTTCACTGCCACAAGACCTGTGGATGAAGACTATGAGGATAGAATCCATAATAGAGTTAGGAATGATTTTTATTTCAGTGGCCTGCTACTGGATGAGGACTACTATAGTCACCTCCCCAGTGAAGCCTTTAAGATGAGGTAGATGTGAGAGAAATTTTTATTGAAAACCTAAATGAAATGAAGGAGTTCGCCAGGGACTTAGCTAAGGAAGATATCCCATTATTACTACTCCTAGGAGATCTAGGAGCTGGTAAAACTACCTTCACCAAGGCCTACGCCAGGGCTCTGGGTATAGAGGGGGTTAAGAGCCCCAGCTTTTCTATAGTAGAGGAGCATCCTTATAAAGGGGGAGTCTTCTATCATATGGACCTATATCGCATAGAGGACCCCGAAGAGCTCCTAGCCCTGGGCTTTGAAGAATACTTTGATAGAAGAGGTAGAGTGGTCATAGAGTGGCCCCAGGTAGGCCTGGAGCTCATAGCTAAAGATGCCCTCTGCCTGGAAATAATAGCCTTAGCAGAAGAGAAAAGGAGGCTGCGACTTGGAAAAAGAGAAGATTTTAGCCTTTGATACAGTGAGCTCGGTTTGTTCAGTATCGATTTACGATGGCAGCTACCATAACTTCGAAACTAAAACAAGCTTTGGACACGCCAGTGAGCTTATGCCTTTAATTGATAGAGCCCTTAAGGAGCTAGGCTACAAGCTAGCTGATATGCAGGCCCTGGTAGTGGGCCTTGGCCCCGGCAGTTTTACTGGAATCAGAATTGGCCTAGCCACAGCCCTGGGGCTTTCCAGGGGCAGTGGAGTAGAGGTCTTTGGTGTAAATAGCCTGGTGTCTAGGAGCTATGGAGTAGAGGCAGATATTGTGGTTCCCCTGATGGATGCAAGGAGGGGGAATGTCTATGGTGCTAGCTTTGGTTCCTTTAAAAAAGAAGCTTTTAATGGTCCTTTTAAGGACTTTCTTATAGAACTAGGGGAAAGAAAAGCCCTATTTGTTGGAGAAAATCTGGAGGAGTTTCAAAAGGAAGCTCCTGAGCATAGCTTTGTATCTCCAGGTCCCCTGGCCCAGGGAATAATAGAAGCCTACAGGGAGGGAAGAGTAGAGAAAGAGCTAAAACCAATCTACCTGAGAGAGACAGAGGCCCAGAGAAGGCTGGAGGAAAAAAATGCTGATTCTAGGAATTGAAACCAGCTGCGATGAAACAGCAGCAGCCCTGGTGGAAGATGGCAGGATCCTCCATTCCAGCGTCCTCCACTCCCAGATAGAAATCCACCGTCCCTTTGGTGGCGTAGTACCTGAGATAGCCTCCAGAAGCCACGTGGAGCGCATAGATGGGGTGGTTAGAGAAAGCCTTCTTAGAGGGGGCTTTGAACTCTCCCAGGTGGACGCTGTGGCAGTGACCCAGGGGCCTGGCCTAATAGGTCCCCTGCTTGTGGGCCTAAACTATGCCAAGGGGCTGAGCTATGCTATAAATAAACCCCTACTAGCTATCCACCACTTGGATGGCCATGTAGCCTCCAACTACCTGGCCTTTAGTGAGCTGGAGCCACCCTTTCTAGCTCTAATACTTAGCGGTGGCCACAGCCATTTTTATCAGGTAGAGGACTATGGGTCTTATAGAGCTCTAGGAGGCACTAGGGACGACGCCCTGGGAGAGGCCTTTGATAAGGTGGCTAGGATCCTAGACCTTCCCTATCCTGGGGGCCCCCAGGTGGAGGCCCTAGCAAAAAAAGGAGAATTTACCTATAAACTCCCCAGGACTATGCTGGAAAAGGACTCACTTGACTTCTCCTTCTCAGGTATAAAATCAGCAGTGAAAAACCTATCGGATAAAATAGAAATGACAGAAAAAAACAGGGCTGATCTAGCCCACTCCTTCCAGGAGACGGTCTTTGATATAGTGAAGAAAAAACTTGCCCTAGCCCTTGAGCTAAGTGGAGAAAAAAAGATAGTAATAGCTGGAGGAGTTGCCTCAAATAATAGACTGAGAGAGGTCCTTGAGGACCTGTCAGCGAGGATCTATATCCCGCCCCTATCAATTTGTACTGATAATGGTGCCATGATAGCGGCTGCTGGCTATTATAAGTATCTGTCGGGTAATCTGGCAGGACTTGATTTAAACGCCCAGGCAAATATCAGCCTTTAAGGGAAGTGGAAACTGTGGATAAAATGTGGAAACTGTGGATAAGTTCCTTTTTCCTTGGAATAGGCGACCCATTTATTGGAAAACTATCCACAGAGGACTAGGAGATTTCAACAGGAGAAAAGATGGAAGTAAAATTTCCCATAATTGAGGGTTATTATGGTGGTAACCAGGCCTGGTTTGATAAAAAACTCTGGGCTGCTGGAGGCTGCGGGGTTATAGCAGGAGCCAACCTATACTTCTTTTTTAAGGAGGACTATAGGCCCACTAAAGAGGCCTACATGCAGGAGGCAGTAGCCCTCTACCACTGGCTAAAGCCCCTACACCTCTTTAATCCCCTAAATACAGAAGACACCTATGGTTTTATAAGTGTAAGTCTTTGGAGGGATAGGCTGTTGAGGTTTTTTAGGATTAGAGGCCTAGATGTATCCACCAGGGTCCACCGCTTTATTAGAAACTCGGCACTGGAGCTTTCAATAAAAGCCTTAGATAGGGGAGAGCTCCCTGTTATTATGGTAATGGGGATACCAAAGAGTTCTAAATACGTCAATCATTTTATGGTTATTACAGGCTATGAGGGTGAGGATCTTCTCGTCTCCAGCTGGGGGAGAAAAATAAGGATTCCCTTTACTGAGCTAAGGGGAGGGGCCAACTTCTTTCACTTAGCCATCTTTAAAAGGAACTAGTCAATGGAACATTATTTTACAGAGGAGTCCACTTCAAAAAGTGAACCCAAGGAAATTAAGCTTATCTACGATAAAAAAGTCTATCCCTTTATAACAGACCAGGGTGTCTTTTCCAAGGGTGGGCTTGATTTTGGTACAGAGCTTCTTTTAAAGGCCAGCATGGATAGACTGGAGGGTGAGGTTCTTGATCTGGGCTGTGGCTATGGCCCAGTTGGAGTCCTAGTCTATCTAAATAGAGGGCTTATCTGTCACATGGTAGATATAAATAAAAGAGCCCTGGCTTTAGCAGAAAAAAACCTAGCCCTTAATAAAGCCAGGGGAAAGGTCTACTACTCCGATGGCTTTAGCTCAGTGGATAGGAGGTTTAATACTATACTCTTTAATCCCCCTATAAGAAGGGGAAAGGAAATAATCTACAAGCTCTTTGAAGATGCCAGGGATCATCTTCTTCCTGGGGGCAGACTTATTATAGTAATACAAAAAAAGCAGGGAATGGCCTCAGCCAGAAAAAAACTACAGGAAATTTACACAAGTGTAACTACCCTGGATAAAAAGGCGGGTTACTACGTCCTGGAGGCAAGACTTGAAAAATTATAAGGGAGAGATTGCCCTAATAGGTGTCAGCCTTTTTTGGGGCATGGGCTACGCTGTTATTGAGTATGCCCTGCGCCAGGGGGTGAGCTCCCTGCAGATTCAGGCTCTGCGCTTTTTAATAGCCGCTCTTTGTCTTCTTCCCCTGGTTCTAAAAAGCCCCCAGGGATTTACCAGCAAAACCCTTAAAAGAGGAATTCTATTGGGGGTTTTTATGTTTAGCTTTTTCTACCTCCTCCTTGAGGGCCAGAGGCTGACCAATACATCAAAAACTGCCTTTTTAACAGGAACCTACGTCCTCTTTGTCCCCTTTATAGAGTGGGTCTATCTAAGAAATAGGCCCAGAGCTACTTCCTTTCTAGCTGCACTTTTTAGCATCCTTGGTATCTGGTTTATGAGTCCGGGAGGATTTTCTGGTCTTGAGAGGGGAGACTTCTATCTTATAACTGGGGCTCTGCTGGTGGCGGTTCATATGGTGCTATCAGCAAGCTTTGTAAGGGATGAAAGGCCTTTGCACCTTAATACGGTGCAGATTTCAATTACTGCCCTTTTAAGCCTTACTAGCCTGCTTGGTCTTGGGGGAGGCTTTAAACCCATGGCACCAGTTAGTCTAGCAGCCATTATATACATAGGGGTGGTATCTACCTTTCTTGCCTACATGCTTCAGACCACAGGTCAAAAATATACAACGGCCTCCAGAGCCTCGGTTCTCCTAAGCCTCGAAGCCCCTGTAGGAACCTTCTTTGGGGTTATGGTCTACAAGGACCTACTAACTAGCCGAATGGCCCTAGGCTATCTTTTTATCTTTATATCAATCATTGTAAGTGAAGGCCTAATACATTCTATGGTTAGAAGAAGGCAGGTAGCTATAAGGGACTGAAGCTTGTAACCTAACTCCTATCTTTATAGGAGTTTTTTAATGCTAAAATTTTGTGTTTGTGGATTCCT
>CAYFUM010000045.1:0-8137 GCA_964346475.1 uncultured Peptostreptococcaceae bacterium | reverse complement strand
TGCTCCTTAAAATAGGGAAGCTGACTGTAAAAATCATCTATAGCCCTGGCTACTTCAGTCTCTTCTCCTGGAGCTTTATTAATGCTGGAAATTGATACTAGTTTTTCCGTCAACATCTTCACTTCATCATAAAAATTCATTCTTACCTCCTGGTTTTTACTAGCCTAAGTATAACATGGTCTAAACATAGTAGTTTAACTTCTTTATTAAAAATTAAGCAGATGTTAAAATAGTCAAAAGGAGGTCTTTATGGATTATATACTGCGCTGTAGTCACGCCTATACCATGGAGGGTCAGGGACTGGGTTACATAGAAAATGTGGATATCTTTGTTGATGGGGGAGAAATTGTGGATATTAGGCCCATTAGCGGGGAGAACTCAGCCGATGAGATAATTGTACTTGATCATCACCTGGTGCTGCCGGGTTTTATTGACGCCCATATGCATAGTGCTATGAATATATTAAGGGGGCTTGCCCAGGATACAAATAACTGGATGATGCAGGGTCTCCAGCCCTTTGCCCAGGTGGTTACTAAGGAGGAGGAGCTCCTGGGAAGTAA
Source organism: uncultured Peptostreptococcaceae bacterium (assembly GCA_964346475.1). Taxonomy (GTDB): domain Bacteria; phylum Bacillota; class Clostridia; order Peptostreptococcales; family Acidaminobacteraceae; genus DTU036. The sequence continues at coordinate 7,577 of CAYFUM010000045.1, read as the reverse complement.
GCTGGCCATTATGGAGGCTGCCAGGGCAGGAACAACAAGTTTTGGAGACTATGAGGCCAACATGGAGGAGGTCTGTCTTTTTTTAAAGAAGATGAAGCTAAGGGGTATGATTACCACCACCATCAGGGAGGCTGTCCACAGGGTCTATGCTCCTGGGGAGATCTATGAATTTGATCCCAGACTTGGTGAGGAGAGCTTAAATAAAAATATAGAGCTCTTCAACAAATGGAATAATAGGGACAAGATGAGGGTCTTTTTTGGCCCCCAGGGAGCTGACTTTTTATCTCCTGAACTTCTTCTTAGAGTAAAAAGACTGGCTGAGGATAAAAACACCAAAATCCATATGCATGTCCAGCAGGGGGATAGGGAGACCTATCAGATTGAAAGACGTTATGGCAAAAGGCCTGTGGATTTCCTTGAAGACCTGGGTCTTTTGGACTCTAGACTCCTGGCGGTCCATCTAACCGACTGCAGGGATGATGAGGTGGCAAGGGTTGCAAGAAGTGGAGCTAACATGATCTTTTGTCCCGCCTCTATAGGCATTATAGATGGTATGGTGCCTGCAGCTGACGTCTTTATAAAGGAGGGGGGCTGGGTGGCTCTAGGTAGCGACCAGGCCCCTGGTAATAATAGCCACAACATGATTAAGGAGATGTACTGCGCTGCTCTTTTTACCAAGATAAAAAGACAGGACCCTGAGGCTATGCCTGCCTGGCAGGTTCTTAGGATGGCCACCATTGATGGGGCCAGGGCCTGTGGCCTTGATGATATAGTGGGGAGTCTAGCTCCAGGCAAAAAGGCCGATATAATTGCCCTGGATTTAAATAGGCCCTCTATGAGTCCTGTCTATACCCATCCTATGAGAAATCTTGTCCCCAATCTGGTCTATAGTGCCCGGGGAGATGAGGTGGACTTTTCCATGGTGGGTGGAGATATAATTTTAAGAGGGGGCTCCTTTGTAGATGATTGTATGGAGGAGCTCTTTAAAGAGCTTAGGGGTCTTCCTGAGTCCATAGGAAAAAGAGCTGAAAAGAGTTTTAATAAAGTAGCTGGTAGTAACTTTCACTGGATGAAGGAGGGTCTACTCTAGGGGGAGATATGAAAAAGATTATTTATAATGGAAAGATATATATAGAAGAGGGCCATTTTGAAGAGGCAGTCTACATCGAGGATGGCTTTATAAAAAGAACTGGCAGTAGTGAGGAACTCTTAAAGGAGGCTGAGGGCTGCCAGCTAATAGACGCTGGGGGCAGGACTATCCTTCCTGGTCTTAACGATTCCCACCTCCATCTAGGTTCTATTGGGGAGTGGTTTCTTCTGCCAAGACTAGGCCTTGCCAAATCTATAGAAGACCTGGTGGACATTGGAAGAGACTACATGGCTAAGAACCCTGAGCTTTCAAAAGAGGGCTTTATAGGTAATGGCTGGAACCAGGACCTTTTTACTGGAGATAGGGCTATGCCCACCCGCTGGGACCTGGATAAGATATCAAGAGAAGTGCCTATTGTCTTTTATAGGGTCTGTGGCCATGTAGCTAGTGCCAACTCCAAAGCCCTGGAGCTGGCAGGTGTCCTAGACAAGCTACCGGAAATTGAGGGCGGGCTTATTGAGGTGGATCATAGAGGAGAAGTTACAGGTATCCTCCATGAGGGAGGAGCCACTGGCTATGTGGCCAGGGTAATTCCTGATTTTAGTGAGGAGGACTGGGAAAAGATTTATCTTTCTGCCCAGGACTACGCCCTCAGTGTAGGACTTACCTCTGTTCAATCCACCGATGCCAGAGATGAGGGTTTTAAAGGGGTGATAGCTCTACTTAATAAACTAGAGGAAGAAAAAAAATTAAAAATCAGATACAGGCACCAGCTCTCCCTTATGGATGTAGACAAACTTAAGGACTACCTAGCTATGAAAAAGACTAGCCTTGACAGAAAACTTCTTGACTATGGCCCCCTCAAGCTCTTCAAGGATGGCTCCCTGGGAGGAAGAACCGCTCTTATGAGAAGGGCCTATAAAGATGATCCAGATAACCAGGGCGTTGAGGTCCTTACAAGTAGGAGGATGGATGAGCTGGTGGCTCTAGCTGATAAAAGTGGCATGCAGGTTATTACCCACGCAATTGGAGATAGGGCAATAGAGGAGACCCTGGATAGCTATGAAAGGGTAATAGAAGATGGAAAAAATATAAACCGCCATGGCCTGGTTCACTGCCAGATCACTGATAGAAAGCTTCTTGAGCGAATAGCAGCCCTGGGAGTTATAAACCTGGTTCAGCCCATCTTTTTAGACTATGACCTCCATGTGGTGGAAGCCAGGGTTGGTAGGGAGCTCGCCTCTACTTCCTACGCCTTTAGGAGTATGGATGAACTTGGAATTCCCACCTCCTATGGAACCGATGCTCCCATAGAGGACTGTAATCCCTTCCCTTCCATTTATTGTGCTGTTACAAGAAAGGATTTAAAGGGCTACCCTGAGGGGGGTCACTTCCCAGAGGAGAGGGTTTCTCTTTCAAGGGCCATTGATAACTACAGCCTGGCCAGTGCCTATTCTGAGTTTAAAGAAGATATAAAGGGCAGGATAAAGCCTGGCTACCTGGCAGATATGATTGTCCTTGATAGGGATATCTTTACCATAGATGAGGATGAAATAAAGGATGTTAAGGTAGAGCTTACGCTGGTGGGTGGTGAGGTGGTTTATAAAAGATAAATTAAGTCTAACCTAGAAGTGTCCTGGACGAAAGTCCAGGACACTTTATTCTTTAGAGCGATGTTAGATATTTATTGTTAGAAATAAAGTCCTCTAAATACCTATTAAATACCTCTATCGGCTCCCGGCTTCTTGTAAGAGGGTTCCGCTGTTTAATCTTGTAGCATACCCTGGCAGGAGGCGGATCACTTAATTTAGAGATTTTTATAGTAGATAGCTTTTTGAAATTATGGGCAATACTCTCGGTTACTATTGCCCAGGAGCCTGGAATATCAAGAAGGATGAGTATAAGCCCAGCAGTGTCTACGGTGAGATCAATGGTTTCTCTGGGATTCCACCAGCTATCGTGCCAGATTTGAAAGTTAGGTCCCCGATCCATATGGATTTCTTTTCTACCTTTAAATTTCTAGGGTCAATATGCTCAGGAAAATCAGAGAAAAGAGGATTACTTACTAAGACAAGTTTTTCACTAAAGACAGGAGTATTTACAAGGCTGTTGGTTTTAATAAGCCTTGGTACCAGCCCTATGTCTATCTCATGGGATTCAAGTAAATCAAAGATGGCTTTGCTAATCGCTGCATCTATGCTAGCCAGGAGTGCTTTACTAAAACACCAGAAATAGAAGAGGTCTTACCCAATCACTTTGTTGCTTGTTTACATGTAAGAGAAATTAATGATTTATAGGAAGGTCTAATGATTAAAGCTAGAGAGGATTATTTTAGACAAATAGCCCAGCACTTTGAGGATTTATCCTTTGAAGAGCTGGGAGAGGAGACCCTTACCCAGGTTAAAAGGTCTCTGGCTAACTATCTGGCTGCTCAGATTTATGCAGCGGGACAAGGAAATTCCCAGGAGGTTGTGGATTTTATTATTTCCCTTGACCCTTTGGGTGGTAAGACTAGTATTTGGGGAGAAAAAGCCCGAGTGAATTCGCCTGTGGCGGCCTTTGCCAATGCTGCCAGAGTTTCCAGCATGGAGCTTAATGATAGCACTAGGGGCTCAGCCCATCCTGGCCTTTACATCTGGTCTTGTCTCCTGGCGGCCTATGAAGAGGAGGCTTTTCCAGTGGAGGAGCTTATTAAAGCTACTGTCTTTGGTTTTGAAGTAGCCAGTAGGATGGCTCTTATGTCTATAGATAGGGTTATTGAGCTGGGTCTTCACAATCCAGGGATTGTTGGGGGTCTTGGGGCAGTGGCTGCTCTTGGCTATGTCAGGGGGCTTAGTAAAGATGAGCTTTACAGAGCCTTTTCTATTACGGCCAGTCTTTTACCCACCTGCCCCTTTATTAGTTTTATAGATGGAGCTGATGTAAAGGATTTTTATGGAGGCTGGGGAGTCCATCTGGCCTTTATGGCGCTGAGGGCAGCTTCCATGGGGCTTAGTGGCCCCGAGGAGATCCTGACCGGTGAAAAGTCCCTTAGGGAGATTTTTAAGTCTTCTGGAATTAGTGATGTAGAGCTTGGCCAGCCTTATTATATTGATGAAATGAATATCAAGGAGTATCCTGCTTGTTTTGCGGTGAATCCCGCTGTCAATGCTATCAAGAAAATCCTGGAGGTCTATCCTCTGGACTATGCTGAAATTGACAGGGTTCATGTGGTCTCCTATCCCTACTCTGTGGAGTTAAGCCGGGGGGTGGATAAACTAAATCCAACTTCAGCCAGGCTGTCTCTTGCTCACTGTAGTGCCTATGTGCTCTACAGGGGAGATTTGACTCCAGGGGCCTTTAGCAGGGAGAGCCTTGAAAACCCAGAATTAAAGATTCTTAGAGACAAAATACTAGTAGAGATGGATGAGGAATATGGCTATGGCAATCTTGCTAGGAGGGCTGCCAGGGTCAGTATAGCTATGAAGGATGGCCAGGAGTACTCCTCCTTCTATGATGCTGAGGATAAGATATATATTAGCAATGAATTTTTAAAGGCCAGGCTTCTAAGTCTAGGCGAAGGCATCTTGGAAAGAGATAACATATTAAAACTTTGGGAGCTTGTAATGAACCTCGAGAGCTGCCAGTCCCTGGAGGATATTCTCCTTATTATGAAGGGAGTAAGAAGAAAAGTTTAAAGGAGGTTAAGTGAGCTATATTGATGAAAATTTAAAGACTCCTTTTTTGGGGGACTATGATCTTATAGTTGCTGGTGGTGGAGTTGCGGGTGTATGTGCAGCGGTGGCTGCCAGGCGCGCTGGGCTGGATAGGGTCCTTCTTATTGAAAAATCTATCCTACTAGGGGGTCTAGCTACCCAGGGGCTTATAGCCCTCTATGAACCTCTTTGTGATGGTGAAGGAAAAAAGCTTAGCTATGGCCTTGCTTCTGAACTTATGGGACTTGCTATAAGGTATTCTCCCCAGGATCTGCCGGAGCTTTGGAAGGAAGACCCCGATGAAGTGGAGGGAGAGGGCAGGTATGAGAGCTATTTTTCTCCCTGGATTTTTGCACTGGTCCTAGATGAGCTTGTCGCTGAGGAGGGAATTGATCTGATATTTGATACCTCAGTTGTTAAAACTCTCATGGAGGGTAACTCCTGCAGTGGTATAGTTGTGGAGAACATAGATGGCAGGGGATACTATAGTGCTAGGGCTTTTGTGGATGCTACAGGTGACGCCTTTCTCTTTAAGGATGCCGGTGCTAGCTGTATTGATGGGGATAATTACCTAACCTATATTGCCTATAGGTCGGATTTAGAAAGTTTAGAAAGGGCCGGCATCACTGAAAACCTCCTTGATTCCAGACTATGGTACAAAATAGGTGCTGGCCCTAGGGGGAATGGACATCCTGAGGGAATGGGACTTTTTAGAGGAACTTCTGCTAGGGCTATAACAGATTTTGTTCTTTTGGGTCGTAGCATGCTCCTTGAAAGGCTTAAGGATGACCACCCTCTTAAAAGGGACCTTAGTTCAATTCCTACCATGCCCCAGTTTAGAACTGTTCGCAGGATTAAAGGCCACTACACCCTGGGTGAGGAAGATGTCAATAGGAGGCAGGGGGACTCAGTAGGGGTGGTAGCAGACTTCTCTGAGGCGGGTCTTTGGTATGAGATACCCTATAGGAGTCTTATAGATAGGATAGATAATATGTGGAGTGTAGGCCGCTCTATAGCAGCTAGAGACTGGGCCTGGACTGCTATCAGGGTTATTCCAGGGGTAGCCTCCTCGGGCCAAGCAGCAGGACTGGCAGCAGCCCTGTGTATTAAAGAGGGCTATAGTGCCCAGGATCTACCCTATAAGCTCCTAGAGGAAAAGCTCAAAGAGTCAGGAGTCAGGGTTCACGTAGAGGAGAAGTGACCAAATTAAAGTTTTTCTTTTCCATAGACTAAAAAGTAAGCTGATCTTGATGGTTGGCTTACTTTTTGGATGAAGAGACCATTTTATCTAAAGATAATCACCAAAACAAAACATCTTATAGGATAAGAAGTATGTACTTTGATATATACGCTAGGAAATCCTAACGTCTCTAATCTTGTAAATGTGGTAGAATATACTTTAAAGTGTTAGACTAGCATGTACTTAACTAATTTTTACTTTGGAGGCCCTCTTGAACAAACACAAAGTGGTTAAATCCGTTTCAATACTGGTAATTTTCTCTCTACTATCTAAGTTTATGGGCTTTATAAGAGAGATGTTTACGGCTCAAAAGTTTGGAGCGAATTTTGAGATTGACACCTATCTTATAGCCTTATCATCAATAAATCTTATAACCATGCTTATGAGTGAGACGTTAAACAGGACTACTATACCTGTACTTGCTGAAATTGAAGATAAAGAGGGAAAAGAGGGGAAGATAGAGCACCTTAGTAATCTCCTAAATATAATTTTACTCTTCTCTATAGCCCTTGTGGTCTTTGGTTTTATCTTCGCCTCTCCTCTGGTTAGCATACTAGGTTCTGGCTTTACTAGTGATCAGAAACTACTAGGGATTAAACTTGTCCGTATGGGACTACCTCTTATTATTTTTTCTGGCCTAACAGGAGTATTTCATGGTTTTCTCCAGAGTGAGGGAAGCTTTATAGAAACAGCTGTTTCCGTTCTTCCCTTTAACCTGGTAATGATTTCCTACCTAGTTTTTTTATCAGATAAGTTTGGAATCCAGGGTCTTATGCTTTCTATGGTTCTTGGGCATGGTCTAGTAATCTTAATACCTGTGCTTGGGAGCAGGAGGCATGGTTTTAGATATTCTTTTAAAGTTGACTTCCACGATGAGTACATAAGAAAGATCATCTATCTTATGGCTCCAATTATAATCAGTGTAGCAGTCAACGAGATAAATGTAGTGGTGGATAGGACTTTGGCTTCTAGGCTTGTGGTTGGAAGTATTGCCTCTTTAAATTATGCAAATAGGCTCACTAGCCTAATTCTTTCGGTTTTTATAAGTGCCATTAATGTAGCTATCTTCCCTCTATTATCTGAGGTATCTAGAGATGAGAGCCATGATAGATTAAAAGAGATTTTAAAGTATGGCTTTGACATCATTATAATAATCACTATACCTGCTATGGTGGGCCTTATTGTCCTTGCAAATCCCATAGTTAGAGTTGTTTTTGAGAGGGGGGTCTTTGACGCCCTAGCTACTGAAATGACCTCTGGAGCCCTTATCTTTTACTCGGTGGGTCTAACAGGGGTTTCAATGAGTGGCCTAATCACCAGGGTTTACTACTCCCTGCAGGACACAAAAACCCCTATGATAGTTGGGGTTTTAGCTGTAGGTTTAAATATCATTTTGAATTTAGTTCTTATGCAGTTCATGGCTCACAGAGGTCTTGCTCTGGCTACTAGCATCGCCTCTACATTTTCGACTTTAGTTATGTTCTATGGTCTTAAAAAGAAAATTGGCTCCATAGGTACCCTAGCTTATCTTAGGACCTTTTCCAAGACCTTT
>CAYFUM010000044.1:0-8381 GCA_964346475.1 uncultured Peptostreptococcaceae bacterium | reverse complement strand
AGCTGACCTGCAGCAGGGTTAGCGCCAGGGAGATCAGGAGAACAGCCAGCATCCAATTGCGGTCGTACTTCCTGGGGCTTCCGGGCACGGTGAAAAAGCGAGAATCGTCCACGGGTACCTTCCGACCCACCTTAGTCCAGTGCGGCGCCCCAGCGAGAGGGCCGAGGCCCTGGCTGTTTGGTCACAGCGCGGCCCTGCTCAGTGGGCATGCGCTGCGAGCATCACCACAGTAGCGTCGGTGCGCCCTGCGACGGGATAATATGTACTGTCCGGAATCGGCCCGTGGGCGCCAGTTCGGCCACAACGAAAGAGTTAAGCAGGTTTTGAGCATTCAAGTAGAAGTCGTCCCTCAAGGCACCATGCCCGCGGCGCCTACACGCACACAGGCGTCCCTCCATAGAGGAGACATCCAGGGGCTCCGAGCCGTCTTGATGGCGCAGGTCCTCCTGTATCATGCCTGGCAGATCGGCTCCCCGATCGGGGTCGACGCATTCATCATGGTTTCGGCCTACCTGATGACGTCATCCTTCCTTCGGCGTACGGAAGCCGGACGAATGCCGTTCTTCGTTGAGCGTTGGGGCAACACTTTCAAGCGTCTACTCCCCCCACTCGTCTTAGTGGTGCTGGCGACGCTAAGCGCCTCGCTGGTGATTTTGCCTGCTGCCCGCTGGCGTGAGATCACAATTCAGTCTTTTGCTTCGATCACTTATTGGGAGAACTGGCGCCTGGCCGCCGTGTCGGCGGACTATTATGCGGACGATCACGCACTCTCTAGTCCGTTGCAGCACCTGTGGTCGATGTCGATGCAGGGGCAGGTCTTCCTGCTTTGGCCGGTTATAATGACCATCTGTGTGCTACTAGCGCGGAAGGTCAAAGCCCGCCCCCGCGCGCTGGTTGCGGCGGCATTCGGACTGCTGGCAGTTGCCTCCCTGACATGGCTGGTTTTCCTTTCTCCCGACGATGCGTCGGTATATTTCGACACCCGTTCACGCATTTGGGAGTTTGCTCTCGGATCCATGATTGCCGCACTGGAACCATGGCTGAAAGTGCGCCGCGGCTTCGCGCGCTGGCTGGTCCCCATAGCTTTCGCGGTGTTGATGGTGTACTGCCTGGTGCCCATTGGAACGTATCCCGGCCCGATGGCGGCAGTTCCAATGCTGTCTGTAAGCGCGATCCTACTTTTCAGCCCGACGGTCCCAAGCGACGTGGTTGGGCGCGTCCTTTCATGGGAACTACTGGTCTCCTTGGGGGACATTTCCTATGCGGTCTATCTGGTCCACTGGCCCATCTTCGTCCTCTACCTTGCGCAATCTGGTGGCGTTCAGCTTGGCGTCGTAGACGGGCTGGCGCTCATCGCAGTCTCAGTCGCTCTTGGCTGGGCACTCACCAAGGGCGTCGACGATCCCCTGAGGAAGATGCGGTGGGCGAACCGCTCTACGTGGAACAAGTACAAGATGGTGCTGATCTGGCTGGCTGTCGGGCTGATTCCCGTAGGTGCTGTTTACCAGTGGATCACTTCCAAAACGGCTACTCTAGAACGCCAAGACGAAGTCATTCTGGAACCTACGGGTGATGGCGCGGGCGAGGCGTCAGGTGATGCCATCGACATGACGGTGCCACTCTCAGGTCCCGGCTCGAACGCCCACCCAGGCGCCCGGGTCTTGCTGGGGGATGCCGAATCAGATTTCGCAGGGATCCCTCCTATCCCAGACTCGTTGGTTGCAACCGAGCAACCCCAGTACAGCGGAGAGTGCCCTGCGGAGGCCGCAACCATCCTGGGCGAAGACAACGCCAGATTCTGCAGCACATACGGAGACCTCGCATCGGCGAGCAAGAAAGCCGTTGTCGCGGGCAGCAGCCACGCTCAGCAGCTCCTCTTGTGGCAAATCCTTCCTCTCCTAGACAGCCAGGATGGGGCGGCTGTTTCCATGCTGCGGGGCGGCTGTCCGTGGACGATGCCCGGCAACTTCGACGAGGCGTGCTCCAATCAGAACCAGGCCGTTCTTGACTACGTCGACCTCTACCATCCTGACTACGCGTTCCTGGTGGTCACCCTATCGACCGCTGCTTCTGCAGAAGAGACCCTGGTCCCAGGCGTGGTCGAATTGGTGGAAGAACTCACGAGCCGAGGCATCACTGTTTTCGGAATATCGGACTCGATAAGGGCAGACCAAAACCTCTTCGAATGCTCTGACTCCCGCCCTGATGACGGGCCGATTGGGGGGTGTCTGCTTCCAGAAGACGAGAACTTCAGCGACGACTTCTCCTTAGAGGGACTACCGGAGATTGACGGGTACCACCACATTGACATGCGCGACGCCTACTGCGTGAATGGGGTCTGTCCCACAATCATTGGGAACATGAACGTCTACTTTGACAGCAACCACGTCACTACCGCTTACTCGCGCAGCGTCGCGCCGTTCTTCTCGCAGCGGGTCCTTGACGCGATCCTAGGCAACGAAACGCAAGGCGAACCCTCCGAGCCTGCCGACTGAGGTAGCATGAGGAGCACATTGGTTTTCGGTAGGGGCGCGATGAACAGGATCTCTCTGGTAGAAGACTCCGTGATGCCATTCCATCCGCTGGCACTTGGAACGTCGAGCTAGCTCGTGCCTGGATACAGCAAGTCCACTCGCTACCACTCCCCGGCGCGGGCCAGCACGAGCGAAATCTCGGCGGCCGAGGTCGCTCGCAGTGCGCCGGGCTTTGACTGGCTTCGCGTCCGTGAGTCGCAAGGCGGGATCAACCCGACGTGTGCCCGGCGGGTGAACCCGAACGGCCCAGACCAACGATTCGCCACGCATGGGGAGCACAATGGCGAGGATAGTCACTGCCCGGACCAGGGAAGACTATCCGCATCAGCTTTCGCCGTTGGCGGGGGGCGCCTGGGCATGGTTTTTCCCGACGGCGCTGCTGGCACTACCGTTTTCGTCCGCACAACCAAGGAACGACAACTATTGAGAATAGGCTCGCATGAAGAAGCTGTTTGGCAGTCGGTCCTCTTGGCATACGACCAGCAGCCGGAAAGCGCGCGGCGCACTGAGGGCCTGAGAGTTGAGAGCACGCCTCCCCGCTGGAAGATGGGAGAACGCGAAGCATGACCTCAGATGACTCCGAAGCCGAGCGTTTACTCGTGATCATCCCTGCCTGGAATGAGGGAGCGGTGATCGGGAGTGTCCTCGATGAGCTTCTGGAGGTGGCTCCAGATTTCGACGTGCTAGTGGTTTCCGACGGATCGACGGACAACACGGCAGATGAAGCATGTGCTCGAGGCGTAACTGTCCTGGAGCTTCCGCTTAACCTGGGCGTAGGTGGGGCCATGCGTGCCGGGTATCTCTACGCCAAGCGAAACAACTACGATTGGGCGGTCCAGCTCGACGCGGACGGTCAACACAATCCGGCGGATCTTCCCCTCCTTCTCGAGAAAGGGCGCACCTCAGGCTCAGACATTGTGATCGGCGCCCGTTTTGCTGGCGAAGGAGACTACCAGGCTGTGGGCCCGCGACGCTGGGCGATGCGCGCGATGGCTCTTCTTCTTTCGCCGGTCGCGGGAACGAAGCTCACCGACGCAACATCAGGCTTCAAGTTGAGTTCAAGGCGGACTATCGGAATCTTCGCGGACGACTACCCAGCCGAATACCTCGGCGACACGATTGGGGCACTAACGCTTGCGGCCCACGAAGGCTTGGTCATCACCCAGGTACCGGTTGCAATGCGTCGGCGCCGTGGCGGCGAACCATCGCACGGTGCCCTCAAGTCAGCCCGTTTCCTCCTTCGGGCCTGGTTCGCCCTCGCGATCGCCCTTACGAAGCGACCGCGCGGCAAGAGAAGAGGCCACGGTAGTGTCGAGTACTAGCTACATCCTCGGAATCGTTTTCTCCCTCATCGTTTTCGCGTCGATCTTTTGGAACCTACGTGCTGGAAGAATGAAACAGCGATACGCATACTGGTGGATCGTGATCGGCCTTGCTGTCGTAATCATCTCTGTGTTTCCCAGAGTTCTGAAGTGGCTAAGCGCAATGCTAGGGGTGGAGGTCCCGTTCAACCTGGGCTTGTTTGCAGGAGGGATTGTCCTCCTGCTAATGACGCTCCAGTATTCCGTTGATCTGTCGCGCGCTGACGACAAGCAAAGGCGCCTTGCTGAAGAAATCGCACTTCTGTCGGAAAGAGTGCGCAGGCTGGAGTGGCGCGCGCTGAGCACTGAACAAATCGAAGAGGGGGACCCGACGGTTGAGTGAAATTGAAGAGCGCGAGAGGCGCGCACAGCTAAGGCCCTGGGCCCGTCGCCTGCTTGCGCTCATCGGGTTTCTGGGCGTTTTTTTCGGGTTCCTGGCGTGGGCCGTTTCCTCGCCCGTTGGGTCCTCTCCAGATGAGGACTACCACCTGGGGAGCATCTGGTGCCCGTCACCGGTGGAAAAAACCGGCTGCGTCTACAATCACGATGACCCGATCGGGCCGTCAATCCAGATCCCCGAAACCGTGCGTGGCGCGGCCGCCTGTACAGCGTTCAACGCGACACTCACCGGCGACTGTGTCGACGAGCTTTCCGACGAAAAGATGGTGTCGGGCTACCGGTTTGACGGGGGACACAACTATCCCTACGGATACTTCCAGTTCCAGCACCTGTTTGTCGGGCACGATGTCGAGAGGTCTGTACTCGCAATGCGGATCGTAAACATCGTGATCGGGCTTGGATCGATTGCAGCGGTCCTAGCCCTGTCGAACACAGCGATGCGGCGAAACGCCATTGTCGCAGCCTCCGTCGCGTGGGTGCCCATGGGTGTCTACTACATTTCGTCGGTGAACCCCTCCAGCTGGGCCATATCGGGCCTGTTCATCTACAGCCTGGCCATACTATCGGCCTCGATGTCCGAGGGGTGGCGACGATGGTGTCTGATGGCGTTGGCTGCGGTGGGAGTCACACTGTCTGTCACCAGCCGAGGCGACTCCGCCTTCTACGTTCTCGTCGTGTCCATCGCAGCGCTAATGATCGTCCCGGTGGAGAGAAAGCGCCTGCCGGAGATAGGTTTCGCACTCGCCGCGAGCATTGTCGGACTCATCGTAATGCTCTCAACAGGACAAGCCGCGAATATGACCTCTTCCGCGGATTGGCCCGCCACGGATGACATGGGACTGATTCAGATCTTCGCAGCAAATGCCCTTTCGATCCCAGAGTTTGTTGCCAATCTCTGGGGGCTGAAGTGGGGTCCTGGGTGGCTGGACACACCGATTCTGGGATGGACGTCGCTGGGCATGCTGTTCGTTGCTGGCGGAGCGTTCTTTATTGGGGCCAAGGACCTATATCCAAGAAAGGTCCTCGCCTCGATAGTGGCCGCTGGGGGCCTGCTTGGCATCCCAGTCGTTTCGATGACGTTGCGCCGGGTTCAACCGATTTCCAACTACTATCAGCCGCGCTACCTTCTGCCGCTCCTGGCTGTCTTCTTCCTCCTGTGGATGCTCAGTCGCGATGGAGGTATGCTCCTACCGAACAGCCCGAGACTGTGGCTATTCGTCGGGCTAGTATCGACTGCGAACTTCTTTGCACTACGCCAAGTCCTGCTACGATACACGGTCGGGATAAACGGGAACGCCCTGAACGGCTTATTCAAGTTTTTCGGGGTGGAATGGTCGCCTTGGTCCCTCCCGCCACTTGCTATACTATGGGGCGGATCGGCCTCGTTCGCCCTGGGTCTTATAGCACTGTTCCTCTCGACGCCGAAAACAAAAGCTTCTGACCCGACATGACCGTCCGGAGTGGAAGGACTTCTTCAGCAGGTCCTCACCAAAGAGACGACGGGGACCGCAAGCCGTCCAAGAAACTGCTCCGCTCAAACGGAGCAAGGCCATCCCTTTTCCACTAATCCCCAAGAATCTGCGAGATAATGAGTCCCGTCCAGTTCAACTAACGAATGAGAAGCCTTGGCGATATCCTCAAACTTGCAACTGCGCCGGGACCTGTTCTGGAATGCAGCCAGTAGTATCATGGGCTCCGTGGCGATGGTCGTCATGCCGATCGTAGTCTCCAGAAGCGCTGGCGTCGCCGCAGCGGGCGTCTTCATTCTCGCTACAGCCATAGGCCAGCAGTTCCAGATGCTTGGGGCGTACTCTGTTCGCGCTTACCAGGTGACGGACGTGGTACCTCGTTTCCCTTTTGGGGTGTACCTCTCTGGACGCCTCATCACAACGCTGGCCATGATCATCGGGATCGTTACGATGGTCCTTGTTTCGGCAAACGCCACTTCCCCATCGCAGACATCGTCAGCTTCCCACGCTTGGGCGCGACGAGGCAGTTGGCTAAGACGCTAAAGGACGAGGGATTCGACGCTGTGTCGACACACACGCGGTTCTTCCCCATGAGCTTCGTGGGAACCCGGGCAGCAAAGAGAGCCGGGATCCCGGTTGTCCACACGGAACACGGGAGCGGCTTCGTCGCCAGCGGTTCGCCCCTGATCTTTACCGCCAGCCGGATCGTCGACCACACGGTGGGACGCTACGTGTTGGGGTCCGCAAATCAGGTTCTGGGCGTTTCCGACGAGGCGGTGGAATTCGCCTCCAAGCTAGGCGCAAGGAAGACCATGACGTTCCTTAATGCAATCCCCGCTGTCGACCCACCGTTGGAGGGCACGAGGCGCCCGCAGCATCTCGTCTTCGTCGGTAGAATGGTGCCCGGAAAGGGCTGGGACACCTTCCTCCAGGCGATCGCAAGGCTGCGCTCCGAGGGGTGGGAGGTTGACGGCGAGATGCTTGGCGACGGAGAGAGCCTTCCACACGCTCGATTGAAAGCTCGCGAGTTGGGCCTCGATGACGTGGTGTCCATCCGAGGTCAGGTCGACGCCCCACGAGTGCGAGAGGCTCTGCGGGGAGCCACTTTAGTGAACCCGACCGTCTTGTCGGAGGGCTTCCAAACGACGTTGCTCGAGGCCATCGCGGAGAAAGGCCGAGTGGTCACCTTCCCCGTCCCTGGGGCAGAACTCCTCAGGTCCCAAGGTGGCCCGGTTCTGGTCACTCGCGAGTCGACCGTCAATGCTCTGGTCGACTCGATTCGTGAGTGCTTGTTTTCCCCGCCCGAGGCAGCACCAAGCGGTCTCATAGACCAATGGACCTGGCCACGCCGGGCCAGAGAGTACCTGGAAGTCCTCGAATCGACGGTGTCAAGCTGACGACCGAACCAGTCCTGTGAATTGCCCCGGGTTTGGTGGAGGGTTGTTTACCCCGGGACCTTTATGGTCTGGGTGCTGGTTTGAAGGTACTGGTGGCCGTTCTCGTACTCGATTGGTGTCCGGTATCCGATCGCGGAATGGAGGCGGTCGTGGTTGAACCAGTGCACCCAGGAAAGGGTCGCTAGCTCGAGTTCATCAGCGGTGCGGAACGGCCCGTCAGTCTTGACGCACTCAGTCTTGTATAACCCGACCACAGTCTCTGCGAGGGCATTATCGTAGGAATCCCCGACGGTCCCGATCGAGGCCAGCGCGCCTGCCTGGGCGAGCCTTTCGGCATACCGAATCGCGGTGTATTGACTTCCCGCGTCGGAATGTTGAACCAAACCGGTAACGTCCTGGCCTGCTTCATCGCGTACCCATAACGCCATTTCCAGGGCGTCTAAGGGCAGGTCGGTGGGCATGCGGTTCATGGTTCGCCAACCAACGATCCTTCTAGAGAACACGTCAGTGACGAACGCGGTGAATGCCATCCCCGACCAAGTCGGCACGTAGGTGAAATCAACGACCCACAACTCGTTGGGCCCAGAAGCATGAAAGCCACGTTCCACAAGGTCAGGGGGCCTTGGAGTCGACTCGTCTGGCCTGGTGGTCTTGAAGGCCTTTCCGCGGCGCACTCCTTGAAGGCCCAGCTCTCTCGTGAGCCGTTCCACCGCGGGCGAGCCACCTGCATGCCTTCGCGCTGCAGAAGGCGCCACACTTTCCTAGCCCCACAAATCCCTCGCCCGAGACTGCGGTCCCAGAACACCCGCTCAATCTCTTCCATCAGCCATGCGTCCTGCACCGCCCGTTTCGATGGCGGGCGCTTCTTGCGTGCGTAATAGGTAGAAGGGGCGATCTTGATCCCATGCTCAGTGAGCACACGACAGATCGGCTCGACCCCGAAACGGTAACGATGGTCATCAACAAACTGGACTACCAAGGAAGTCGCGGGTCGAGCTCCCGCGCGAAGAAACTTGAAGCCGCCAACAGGATCTCGTTAGCCCGCTTCAACTCTCGAACCTCGGCCTCAAGATCCTTGATCCGTCTCGCCTCCAAGCTCGTAATCCCCGGCACTTCCCCCGCGTCAATCTGGGCTCTTTTCACCCAGCCGCGCAGAGTGTCTTTATTGACCCCGACCCGCGTCCCAATACGGGCCGTGGCCTTAGTTAGCGACAACCCGGG
>CAYFUM010000043.1:0-8774 GCA_964346475.1 uncultured Peptostreptococcaceae bacterium | reverse complement strand
AGTCCGCCGAAAAAAGGGGACAACTTACGCATCGTGATTTTGCGAACGGCGCAAACGGGGCCTCAGGGTTCCGTCAAGGTTTTCTCGCGCTCCTTCTTCTGCTTCCACCTGGTTTGCAAGTACGCAACAAGCACGGCAAGGAAGTACAGCGCTATAAGGACTATTGCCTGAATCGTCATCGGTATTGGGTTGGGAATCGGATTGGCGAACGCCGCAAACGCGAAGCTAATAACGACCGCCCAGCGCCAGGCCCTCAACATTCCTTTGTAGGTGATAACGCCGGCAAAGCTGAGTGCAACCAGGATCTCCGGAATTAGGAAGGAGATACCGAAGGCGGTTATGAGCGCGATGTAGAAGTTGATGTAGGAGTCGGCTCGTAACAGAACCGCGGCTTGTTCGGGCACGAAAGAAAGAAGGATCTGAACAGCGTGAGGGGCGAACATTAACCCCGCATAGGCTCCGCCCAGGAACAGAAAAACCCCCACCAATCCGAAGGTGAGAGCGTAAAGGCGTTCGGAGCGCTTAAGCCCGGGCCACACGAACAGCCCGATCTGGAGAATCCACCAGGGACTGGCGATGATAGTCCCAATCCACAGTGCCAGGCGCATACGCAGGTCGAACGCCCCACCCAAAGTTTGGAAGTTCAACTGGGCGTCAGCACCCTCGATGGCCTGCAGAGGTGTTTGAATGAAGTCCGTGACGAAAGGCGTGAGATACCAGCCCAAAATTGAGGCTACCCCCACGCCAACAACCGCATAGATCAGCCGCTTGCGCAACTCAAGAAGATGCGCGATAACCGTCATGCGGCGCTCTGGGTTGGCAGCCTTCTTACGTTTCTTAGCGGATGAAGGCGAACTGGCTTCTTCGTTCAAGTCAGCCCCTTCTTGCATTACGTGCCCGTTAGTTCAGTTTGCCTTGCCCTACGCGGGAGGGTCTGACTGACCCTGCTGGTTACCACCAGAGGGTCCTGTTTGCTGCTGTTGGTTCGTTGGCGAGGGGTTCTGATAAGGCACTTGGTTTTGTGCTGCGTTGGCGTCTCCGGTTGCGCCTGGCGTCCCCCCGTCATCGTTTAGCTCACGCATTTCCTTCTTTAGGATCTTGGCGGATTGCCCGATTGACTTGGCAATCTCAGGCAATTTTGACGCGCCGAAGACGACCAGAATGACTATTACCAGAACGATGATGTGGCTTGGTTTCATAAGTACCAACTCCTAGCTGGCGGGAGGTCCTTCAGAACGAGGGGGCTCTTCTGCTTCTGACTGTACCTTCTCAGTGGGGTTCTCTTTGGGTGCTGCGTCCTGTGTAATGGGGCTTGGCTGCTGCTTCGTCGCGTTCATCCACGCCTCCATTTCTTCGCGAACTGCCTGACGCACTATTTCACGTGGATCGTATTGTTTCAGATCAAGGTCGCTTAGATCGAGTTCTGAAAGTCCCATATCACCCAGGTTGATCTGGGAGTCCTCGCGGAGACGGGTGCTGGCGGACCGCCCCCACGCAACGACTTTCTTGAACGCATCAACCGCCTGCTTGAGTCCTTTCGGACCCAGGAAGACCACGATCACGAAAAGAAGCAGCAGCATCTCTCCGCCGGTGATCCCAAACATGGCGGAGCCTTTAGTTCTGGGGTGTTTCTGGGCTGAATTCCTCGGCCAAGATTGTCAGACGTTCGATGTTGAGATTTGTGTCCCCACCACGCGCGGCAGCGACGCCTAGAATAAACGTTGTCAGAGGAGTCCCCGGCCTTGAGGCCTTGTGTGCGGTCACGCCTGTCAATGCCAGCAGGGATGCCTCAAGAGGTGCGTAGTCTTCCTCTGAGACTCCAATTTCGGTTGCCGCGACCCGTAACCAATCACGCATTCTCTGCATTTCTGCGGGGTCGTCTTTCCGTCTAGCCACGGTTCCTCCTAGATATTCCTTCGCTGCGCGGTCTGCGAGCGGAAACCAGTATTTTCCCGGCATAGCATCCATTGCCAGTGGGCCAGGTGTATCGATAGCTTAGACTCTTGCACATGCTGACCCCTTCTGAACTTGATGCCTATGCCGCAGTGCTATTCACCTTGGGGCGTTTCCATCGTGAGCCGCCGGACACTCAGACCCTGAGCGCTTTTGCGGAGCTGGTTGAGGACTGGCCACTTCCAGTGAACACAGACACCCGGGAGGGACTGCGGCTATTCCACCAGTCCAGCGAAGTTGGAGAGTCTTCACACGCGATCGACTCTGACCACAACTGGTTGTACGGCGTCAGCGCGACGGCGAAGGTGCCCCCTTTCGAATCAGTGCACCGTGACAAGGACGGCCTCCTGTTCGATGAACAGACCATGGCGGTCCGAGGGGTTTACAGACAGCTAGGTTTGCAGGTGCCGAACCTTAACCGCGAACCGGATGATCACGTCGGTGTAGAGATGGACTTTTTGGCGCAATGTTGCCTTAAAGCGCTTGATGCACTAGATGTGCAGGACCTGGCTGCTGCACGCGCGTACTTGGAGTTGAGCCGAAGGTTCCTTGATGAGCACGTCAACCAGTGGGCGCCAGAAATGTTGCAAAAGGCGAGCCAGAAAGCCGACACCGCGTTTATGCAAGGACTGGCCCTGGCCTCCATTGGTGTGCTCCGCAGCTACACGGAAGCCACCGCGGACCTCATTTACGACGAGCCATCGTGATTCTCCCGTCCTCGTCCCTGTGCGCCAGCTGCCATGGGGGAGCCAGGGTTCTGTATTGACCCACCAGATCCTCGACGGGGGTCTTAAGCCCTTCAAGACTCCAGGCGGTGATCAGCGCCATGAGGTTCGACGAGGTCTGCTGGAGCGCCACCTCCAACCAGAGACCTGTGTCCTCTGCTCGCCAATCACCCATAACGTGGGGGAACGCCTCGGCTGCGGCTTCTTTAAAGACTCGTTGCATCCCGCCGAGCATGGCAGAGCCACTCCGAACGGCCACTATCCAGATCTGCTTGCGGCTCTTCACCTCTTGAAGTGCGACCCGATAGAAGCTGGTCCAAAAGACGGCGGGTTCCAAATCCTCTGCCAATAGGGCATCGAAAACAGGCTCAAATTCGCTGGCGAGCGCGGTCACCAGCAGCTCTACTGGCGAGGATGCATGAGAGTAGAAGCTGGTTCTGTGAACCCCCGCGACTTCGCTGACCCTTGCCACGCTGATACTTTCGACTGGGTCCGTTGAACTCAGCTCCAGGACTGCGGACCGAAGTGCGGCGCAAACCCGCTGGAAGCGTGGGTCCTCTGCTCTTTCGCCGGGCGGCTTATTCACGTATTTACCTTAGCGGTTTGTAGCGAATTAAAACGCCCAGCACCAGGGCGCGGGACGAATGGCCTAAGGCGTAATCCGCATGATACTGGGGAAAGGTTCTTATGCGCGGCGTGCTTAAGTTATTCGACAGACGTCGGATAGTGTCTAACTTAGCGACTTGACTATGGCGTCAGGATTTGCGGGGAGGCCCCCGCAACCTCCGGGGCTCCATCAAGAGTCAAACCTGTAGCTCTAACAAGGAGGGCCAGCACATGTCCACTACGGAGGCAATGAAAACCCCCGCCCCGGCCGGACCGAGTCGGCGCACGTTCCTGAAGTGGTCGGGGGCCGTCGGCGGCGCAGCCGCGTTCGTATCTGCTGGGACCTATTTGGGCATGCCGTCCGCCTCTGCGGATGATGCGAAGAAAGAGGCCTCAACCCCGGAAACCGTGTGGTCCGCGTGCACGGTGAACTGTGGGTCGCGTTGTCCTTTGCGACTCACGGTGGAAGATGGGGTGATCACTCGCGTTCTGCCTGACAACACCGGGACCAACGAACTTGGAAGCCAACAGGTGAGGGCATGCGTCCGTGGCCGTTCCATCCGCCACCGCATTTACAACCCTGACCGTCTGAAGACTCCGCTAAAGCGCAAAGAAGGAACTAAACGCGGGGAAGAGCAGTGGGAACAGATTTCCTGGGACCAGGCACTTCAAGAAATAACCGACAAGATGAAGGACATCAAGGACCGGTACGGTAACGACGCGTTCTACATCAACTACGGAACGGGCACGTTGGGTGCAACGATGGCTCGGTCCTGGCCGCCAGATCAGACTCCGTTTGCACGTTTGATGAACACGTGGGGTGGCTACCTGGACCATTACTCGGATTACTCGACCACTGAAATCACCGCGATCTACCCGTATTTCTACGGAGGCTGGGTCAACTCCAACTCTTTCGACGATGCAGTTAATTCCCAGTTGCAGGTCATGTTCGGGAATAACCCGCTAGAGACCCGAATGTCGGGTGGTGGACAGACGTTTATCACCCAAACCGTGAAAAGAGAGTCGAACGTCCGGACGATAGTCATTGATCCTCGCTACTCAGACACCGCTGCGCTGATCGGTGATGACTGGATCCCTATCCGTCCTGGAACCGACGCAGCGCTCATTGCGGGCATGATTCACGTGATGCTCAAGGAAGACCTTCACGACCAGGAATTCTTGGACAAATATACGGTTGGGTTCGACGAGGCAACGCTGCCGGAAGGGGCGAAAGCCAATTCTTCTTACCGCGCGTACATAGAGGGGAAGGGGCCGGACGGGACGGAGAAAACTCCCGACTGGGCTGCGGCCATTACCGGAATCCCTGCCCCGAAAATCATTCGATTGGCACGGGAAATCGCTGCGGCCAAACCTTGCGCGATCACCCAGGGATGGGGACCCCAACGGCACGCGAACGGTGAGAATGAGGCTCGGGCCATTTTCCTCCTGGCGTGCGTGACAGGCAATATTGGCTTGTCAGGTGGGGGAACTGGTGGACGTGAGGGTGGGGTCGCACTGCCGCTGACCTCGCCGTTCAACGTCGGAACCGTGAACCCTCGGGAGAAGATCATTTCTGTTTTCTCGTGGCTCACCGCTGTGGAGCACGGCGAGGAAATGGACACGTTCAACGGCGGCGTCGGCGTGAAGCCAGCCCCTGGCGTGCGGGCTATGAAGGTTCCGATTGGGGAGGACGGGGAGCCAACCAACACCAAATTGGGCGTACCACTGAAGATGATCTGGCAGTACGCAGGCAACTCGATTGTGAACCAGACAGGTGACAACAACCGCTCGGTGGAGATCCTCCAAGATGACAGCCTTGCAGAACTGATCGTCACTTGCGACATCCAATACACGGTCTCTGCCCGGTACTCCGATTACATATTGCCGGGAACTTCCGCCGCGGAGGAAGACGACATCCACCCCGGTGAGAACGCGACGCCCATGGCTTACGGCATTGTGTCCAGTCAGGCGATCGAACCCCTGGCTGAGGCGCGTCCGATCTATGACATCTGCCTGGATATGGCAAAGCTGCTCGGCACGGAGCAGGAGTACAGCGGAGGCAAGACGCGCGAAGAGTGGCTACGCGCTTCCATCGACGCTTCTCGCGAGAATGATCCGGATCTCCCCACGTATGACGAGTGGAAAGAGATGGGCATTTACCGCACCAACTACGGTTCTGAAATCGCGTTGAAGGATTTCCGTGAAGATCCGGAAGGAAATCCCTTGGACACGCCGTCGGGGAAGATTGAGGTCTACTCCCACCGCTTGCAGAAGATGAGCGAAAAGTGGCAGTTCGGCGTGTTCTTCCCCGAAAGGGAAGGCGACGTACTCACAGCCCTTCCCGAATACACCCGGACTTGGGAGGGTGCTGAAGCGGCGAAGGAGAACGAGGAATACCCGTTGCAAGTGATCGGGCACCACTTTAAGGGGCGCACACACTCGACGTACGGGAACGTTGACTGGTTACAGGGCGCACTGCCTCAAACCGTTTGGATCAACACCGTGGATGCCGATGAACGCGGAATCAAGAACGGTGATCAAGTCTTCGTTTACAACGAACGTGGCACGTTACGACTTCCCGCAAAGGTCACTGAAAGAACCATTCCGGGAACAATTTCCGTTCCGCAGGGCGCCTGGTTCACACCGAAAACGACCTCAGAGGTCAAACCACCCACCGACGCGAATCCAGACAAACCAGTAGACATTGCAGGTTCCGTTAACTCGGTGACGTCATTGCATCCGTCACCTCTAGCAAAAGGCAACGCGGTTCACACGACGCTTGCCCAAGTCAAGAAAGCTTGAGGAGGCTGAATAATGGCTGATTCATTTATCGAACCGGGAGCCAACTACGGTTTCTATTTCAATCAGAGCTTGTGCACGGGGTGCAAAGCCTGCCAGATTTCCTGCCAGGACAAGCACGACAGCCCCGTTTCAGTTGCGTACCGGCGCGTCGTGGAATACTTTGGCGGCTCGTGGCAGTTCAACGAAGAGGCGGAGACGGTGAACCCGCAGGTGTTCGCCTACTACACATCGATTGCTTGCAACCACTGTGAGGACCCAGTGTGCGTGCAAGTCTGTCCGACCACCGCAATGACACGACGTGACGATGGCACGGTGTACGTGGACGAAACTAAGTGCGTTGGCTGTCGCTACTGCGAATGGGCTTGCCCCTATTCGGCGCCTCAGTTCAATGTGGACACGGGCCACATGCAAAAGTGCGACCTCTGCTACGACTACCGCGAAGAGGGGCTAAACCCTGCCTGTGTTTCGGCCTGTCCTTCACGCGCGCTCGATTGGGGCCCCATTGAGGAACTTCGCAAGAAGTACGGGGACACGGACGCGGTTGCTCCGTTGCCAAATCCGGACATTACGCACCCACACCTGGTGATTACACCTCACAAGAATGCTCAACCTTGGAATCAGGGCACCGGCTCGATTTCCGATCCACAGGAGATGTAATGAATCTTTCTGAAGCGCCCATGATCTTCTTCACGGTCGTGGCTCAGATGTGCATAGGCGCGTTTGTGGCACTGGGCATCATCCAAATTTTCGGGCGGACCAAGTACAGCCAACGAACGATCGACAGGGTTACTGATCCTGCGGTGTACGCCATTGGTCCGGCGATGGTCATAGGCCTGATTGCGTCAATGTTCCACATGCACGACGTGTTTCATGTGTTCAACGTGTTTCGGCACTGGCAATCCTCTTGGCTGACACGCGAGATTATTTTCGGCATCCTTTTTGCTGGTTTTGGTTTTGTGTTCGCGCTTATGCAATGGATGCGATGGGGCAGCGGTGTTCTCCGACAAGTCGTTGCGTCTTTGGCGGCCTTGTCAGGTGTCGGCTTGCTCTGGTCGATGTCTGCGATCTACGCGTCACTTCGAGCTGTTCCGGCCTGGCATTCGTGGGCAGTGCCGTTCCAGTTCACGATGGTCGCAATCCTCCTTGGTTGCCTGCTGGTCTGTGTCGCGCTGGTCATTGTGAACGTAGTGCGCAAACACCGACAAGACGCGTTGGAAGGTGTGGCAACAAAAGTCGAGGCAGCTGAGGAAGCCGGGCAGGGGTCCGGTGGCGTGGTGACTCTGGTGAAGAAGCGTGTAGGCCTCATTCATGCTCCGTGCAGTGGCGATGAGTGGAAGCTGACATCGACCTCCATCCAAGGGCTCACCTTTGCTGCTTCTCTTGCATCAGCCGCGATGTTGGTGTCCTACCCGTTGTACATTGCACAATTGGCGGGGGGTGACCAAACGGCGCAGGCGTCTGCGCAAGTGTTCTCCGGGGGACTCTTCCTTGCTTGCCTAATTCTGTTCGCGGTGGCCGGCATCATGTTGTCGTTTGTGAGCTTCTGGTTGGCACGCAAGAAATCCTTGGGTGCCCGCAACTTGCTCGCCTGGGTTGTTAGCATCGCATTTGTGACAGCGTTGGTGGCTTCATTTATCTCAAGGATGTTCCACTACGAGGCGATGTTGAGGGTAGGAATCTAACGGGCGATGGTTGGCGCAGACCACACCAGGCCACTGCTGAAGTGGCTGTCCGCCAACGAGTCCTATAGACGAGTGGTTGTAGC
Source organism: uncultured Peptostreptococcaceae bacterium (assembly GCA_964346475.1). GTDB lineage: Bacteria > Bacillota > Clostridia > Peptostreptococcales > Acidaminobacteraceae > DTU036. The sequence continues at coordinate 923 of CAYFUM010000043.1, read as the reverse complement.
ATGCGCCGACGCAAATCTTGTCGGATTGAGACGCGGCGATCTGGTAGTTCGATTGCCGCGCTGCGTGAGTCATGACGACGCCGGGTTGTTGGCCCAATTGGCGGCGCTTTACCCGGAGGGGATAGAACTTGCGGAGCACAACCAGATAAGTGAAGCAGGTGAGGAAACAAGTAGCGGTGGAGCAGCCGCACACTTATTGTCAGTCTTTCTCACTGTGCGACCTTTCCGGCCGGGGAAGAAGACCCTGTTTTCTTCCCCAACAGAAGTGGACTTGCTCGCCGTTCCTTTGGCGCGGCGCACGGTGTTAGGCCTTCCGCCAGTCACGAAGTTGGCGCTAGACGTCGCCGAGGAAGAGGGTACGCGCGAACTCCAAGCGTTCAAGATGCTCAGGGATCGCGGGGTTCTTGGGACTGCGCGAGTGCCCGGGCACGCACTAAACCTAGAGTTTGACGGGTGCGTCGCGTGTGGGGTTTGCACCAAAGCTTGCCCCGAAGGAGCGCTCACTCTTTCCAATGAGGCAAGCGAATCTCTCCTAATCTATGACCCCTCTGTATGCATGGGTGAACTTGCCTGCGTGAACCTCTGCCCTGAGCAAGCAATAACCGTCAAGGGCGTGCTTTCCTGGCAGGACCTGATTTGGGAAGAACCCAAGGTGGTGGCCACCGTTCCCACTGTCACTTGCGCCAGATGCAGGATCCGCCATCACGAAACTGCTGAGGAGTATTGTTTCGGATGCCGCAGCCGTGTGGAAGCAGGCTACGGCGCTGTAGTCGATATTGAAGAGCTGACAAGACGAGCCGAGGCCCACCGGAGACTACTCAAATAACGCGGGTGTCTGCCTCGCGGCTGAGCGAACGCTCCCGACCTATGCGATGATTCAAAAATGAGTCGCGTAGTTTGCTTTGGGTTACTGACGCTGGATC
>CAYFUM010000042.1:4163-9217 GCA_964346475.1 uncultured Peptostreptococcaceae bacterium | reverse complement strand
TAAAGAAATAGGAAGTCTCTATAGCCCTTTCTACCTGGCTTCTGGACGCTGGCTCCATGCTGGAGGCAGGGGCCAGGATAAAGGCCTTCTCTACACTGGTGGGAGCTCCACTGTCCTCTAGGGTAGAGATAAGAGCCTCACCTATCTCAAGATTTAAAAGCTCCTCAGCTACATCCATATCCCCATCATTTCTAAAGGAGTCTGCTACTGCCTTTATAACCCTCTTCTCAGAAGGGGTATAGGCTCTCAGAGCGTGCTGGATCCTGGATCCCAGCTGGGCCAGGATGTTATCAGGAATATCCCTGGGATTTTGGGTGATAAAAAAGATACCCACTCCCTTACTTCTTATCATCTTTACTATCTGCTCAATTCTCTCCAGCAGGACCTTGGAGGCATTCTGGAAGATAAGATGGGCCTCCTCAAAAAAGAAGACCAGTTTTGGTAGCTCAATATCCCCCACCTCTGGAAGCTCCTCATAGAGGTTAGAAAGCAGCAGGAGAAGAAAGGCTGAGTAGATATCGGGATTGTGGTAGATCTTTCTAGAATCCAGAATATTTATAATACCCCTACCCTGGGAATCCTTTTGCAAAAAGTCCCTTATATCCAGGGCAGGCTCCTGGAAGAACTCAGTAGCTCCCTGCTGCTCCAGGATGAGTAGGCTTCTTTGAATTGCCCCAATGGAGGCCTTTGACATGTTGCCATACTCCTTGGAGAGCTCCTGGGAGTTTTCATAGACAAACTTAAGCATCTCAGTTAGGTCTTTAAAGTCAAGCATTAGTAGACCCTGGTCATCGGAGATTTTGAAGATGGCGTAGAGAACACCCGTCTGGGTTTCATTTAAATTAAGAAGCCTTGATAGAAGAAGGGGGCCCATCTCGGCTACCGTTGCCCTTAGGGGAAGCCCCTGCTCTTTAAGAATGTCCCAGAAGTTTACAGAAAAACCCTCAAAGTCTGGAGTGGGGGCACCGATTTTTTGGAGGCGCTCCTGCAGTTTAGGGCTGAGGCTTCCAGGTTCAATAAAGCCAGAGACATCACCCTTTATGTCAGTAATAAAAACTGGAACACCAGCCCTGGCAAACTCTTCACACATAAGCTTAATAGTTACGGTTTTCCCTGTTCCTGTGGCTCCTGACACCAGGCCGTGCCTGGTGGCCATGGATTCATCAAAGCTAATAAGTTGTCCTTCCCTAATGGCAATATTCATCACTTCCTCCTATAGTACAAAGCCCAGTTTATCCTTAACAAGTTCTAGTGTGGGTCTGGCAAGCTCACTGGCTCTTCTTGCACCCTCCCTGTAGATTTTTTCCAGCTGGGCCCTATCGCTGAGATAGTCCCTGGTCCTCTCCTGGAGAGGAAGAATCTCCCTTAAAACCTCTTCAGTTACATCTTCCTTAAGTTCTTTATAACCCTTTCCCTGGAAATGTTCAAGGGTAGATTCAATGCTGACGCCTTTTAGCAGGGCGTAGATATTTAGGAGGTTCTTAACCCCAGGCTGATCATCGCTGTAGTTTATTTGACCCACAGCATCGGTGACAGACCTGGCTAGTTTTCTCCTAAGCAGTTTTTCTTCATCCATTAAAAAGAGAATGCCGTTTTTATTCTCTGCAGACTTACTCATGGTGGCTGTGGGATTTTGTAAATCAAAGATCTTGGCCCCAAAGACGTTGAAGTAGCCCTGGGGGATTTTGAAGGTCCTGCCATAGGCATTGTTAAACCTATGGGCAAGATCCCGGGTCAGTTCCAGGTGCTGGGACTGGTCCTCTCCCACGGGAACCAGCTCAGCCTGGTAGAGCAGGATATCTGCTGCCATTAGGCTGGGATAGTTAAAGAGTCCCGCTGGTATACTTTCCCCAAGCCTTGAAGACTTGTCCTTATACTGGGTCATCCTGGAGAGCTCGCCCATGTAGCTGTGACAGGTGAGGATCCAGCCAAGCTCTGCATGTTCTGGCACCTGGGACTGGATAAAAAGTAGGGACCTGTCGGGATCAATTCCCGCAGCCAGATAGAGGGCCAGGGTTAGAAGGCTTCTCTCCCTTAGCTCCCTTGGGTCCTGTTTAACTGTTATTGCATGCAGGTCCACAATGGAGTAAATGGCCTCATAGTCATCCTGGAGCTGGACCCAGTTCTTTAAGGCCCCCAGATAGTTGCCCAGGGTCAGCTGCCCCGAGGGCTGAATGCCAGAAAATATTCTTTTTTTCAATTTTTTCCTCCTATAAACAAAAAAAGCCCCCGCTATAGGGCGCTAAAAGCACGGTACCACCTACTTGGTTCTTTCCTGGTAAGGCTAGTAAGCCAAGGCGTCTCCAAGCTCCATTCCCAGAGGGGAACCCACCGGCCTTCCACCTTCGCCAGCTCGCTAAAAAGCTCCTTTTCTGCTACTCTTTCTCTTCACAGACACCTAAGAAAATTATACAAATAAGAGGCCCTCTAGTCAAGTCCTAGAGTTCTTGGAAAAATAGCGTAAAAGTGTAATAATGGGGGTGTAGCTACTTGATATATGGGTATAACAAGTAGGTAGAAGAAAGGACGTGAATAATGAATACAGTTTTAGCAAAGGTCGGTGAAAAAGAGCTAACCCAGCGGGATCTACAGGACTTTATGGCATCTCTGCCTCCTGAGTATTCTCAGCAGCTTCAGGGACTAGGTGAAGAGGTACTGGTGGAAGAACTAGTCAACCAGGAACTCCTCTATCAGGACGCTATAGCAAGAAAACTAGACGAAAGTTCTGCTTACAAGGCTGAGATGAGTAAACTAGGCAAGGAAGTTTTAAAGGGCATAGCCATTAATGAAGTCCTGCAAAAGGCCCAGCCCAGTGAAGAGGAAATAAAAACCTTCTATGAAGAAAATAAAGACAGCTTTGTAGAGCCTGAAAAGGTTGCAGCCAGCCATATCCTGGTGGATGATTTGGAAAAAGCCCAGGAAATTAAGGCTAAACTAGATGCTGGAGAGAGCTTCAGCCAGCTAGCTCTTGAGTATTCTTCTTGCCCCTCCAAGGAAAACGGTGGAGCTCTAGGTCTTTTTGAAAGAGGCCGTATGGTACCAGAATTTGAAGAGGTTGCCTTTGAGCTGGCTCTAGAAGAAATATCAGAACCCGTTAAATCCCAGTTTGGCTATCATATAATCCAGCTTGATAACAAGGTGCCAGCAGGAGAAAAGAGCTTTGAAGCGGCTCTACCTGAAATAGTGCAGACCCTGACAAGCCAAAAACAGCAGGCCCTCTATGGCCAGTATATGGAAGAGCTTAGAGGAAAATTTCCAGTAAGTAAATAAAGAAAAAGAAAGGCAAATCCATGGTAATGATTCGTGACTTTGAAGTAGGTCAGCGCATTGAAGGCTTCTACCTCATAAGAGAGCTAAATCTACGGACAAGTAGTAATAACAATAAGTACTTTGATTTGGTCCTAGAGGATGCCTCGGGCCACATCAATGCCAAGATCTGGAACATCCAGGATGGCCAGGAAAGACTCTATCAAAGTGGTGACATAGCCAAGATAAGAGGAGATGTGACTTTATGGATGGAGCAGCTCCAGCTTAAGATTATAAAACACAGGCCTCGCCAGGAGGAAGACAAGGTAGACTTTAAGAATCTTATAGCTTCAGCTCCCTACGATGGGGAGGACATGTGGCAAGAACTCTATGAAAGAGCAGAGAAAATTGGCGCAGCTTCCCTAAGAGCTATGGCCCTGGCGGCCCTGGAGCTCCATAGGGAGAAAATGCTCTACTATCCCGCTGCCAAGAGCAACCACCACGCCATAAGGGGAGGTCTTCTCTATCATCTCCTTAGAATGTATAAGGCTGGGGATATGCTAAGTGATCTCTATGAACTTAATAGAGACCTGGTCTTTACCGGAGTTATCCTCCATGACCTGGAAAAAATTACTGAGATGAGTGCCAGTGAGATGGGCATAGTTTCCACCTATACCAGGGAGGGCATCCTCCTTGGACATATAGTGACAGGGATAGAAAGAATTGCGGAGCTGGCAAGGCAGGTAGGCTGTGATGAAGAGACCAAGCTTCTTCTCCAGCACATGGTCCTCTCCCACCACTATGAGGCCGACTATGGCTCCCCTAAAAAACCCATGTTTCCAGAGGCGGAACTCCTCCACTATTTGGATGTTATGGACTCCAGAATCTACGACATGCAAAAGGCTACAAGAGACCTTGAAGGGGGAGAATTCTCAAGCCCTATCTTCAGTCTGGGTCGCCGGCTTGTCTATAAACCAGAGGAGATTAAATAAAAAGGGAAGGTCCCTTTTTATTTATTTTGAGGATAAAAAATGATTGGACTTGGAACCATAATTAATGTAAGTGCAGTCCTCCTGGGGGGAGGAGCAGGCCTTCTTGTAAGGGCAGGCCTAGAGGAAAAATTAAAGGAGAGCAAGCTCATTAAAGTCCAGGGTCTAGCTGTTATGGCACTGGGACTTTCTGGCGTCCTTGGCCCCCTGGGGACCAGAAATAATGACCTCTTCTTCTTTCTAATTTCTCTAATCCTTGGAACCCTTATAGGCGAGCTTTTAGGACTGGAAATTCGCCTAGATGAGGCAAGCAGGAAGTTAAAAGAGCGTTTTTCTGGTGGAGAGGGCTTTAGCCAGGGTTTTATTCTAGCCTCTCTTACCATGTGCCTGGGGGCCATGGGCATTGTAGGAGCACTGGAAGACGCCCTATTTGGTGATATCTCTATCCTTTTAACCAAGAGTGTCCTGGATAGCTTTACAGCCTTTATGCTGGCAAGCTTCTATGGACCAGGAGTCCTGCTTTCAGCCCTGCCCCTGGCTATCTGGCAGGGTAGCTTTACTCTGCTGGCTAGGATTTTGGCTCCTCTTCTAACAGAGGGCGTTCTCCATGGCCTATCTCTAGTTGGAAACCTCATGATCTTTGCCATTGGAATTAATCTGGTCTTTGATAAAAAGCTTCCCCTGGTAAACATGCTGCCAGCCCTTCTAGTAGGGGCTCTCCTGGGTGTTTTCATGTAGCCTATTTGTTGAAAAAATCACTGGTTTTGCTTATAATTAATTAAAGAATAATAAAAGGGAGGACAAGATGAATCCAGGTAT
>CAYFUM010000042.1:0-4063 GCA_964346475.1 uncultured Peptostreptococcaceae bacterium | reverse complement strand
GGTAACATCCACGGTATGCCTGTGGCTTCCCTTCTAGGCAGGGGCCTAGAGCGCCTTGCTTCAGTAGGGGGTAGCCAGTATAAACTAGACAAAAAAAACCTGGTCTATGTAGGCTGCAGAGATCTAGACTCTGGAGAAAGACAGGCCCTAAAGGAACTGGACATTAAAGTCTTTACCATGCATGAGATTGACCTCCATGGTATCCAGTGGGTAATGGATAGGGCAATGGAGATAGCCTCCCAGGGCACCGATGGTGTCCACGTCTCCTTTGATGTGGATGTTCTAGATCCATCCTTTGCCCCGGGGACGGGAACCCGGGTGGCTGGAGGTATGGAGTATAGAGAGGCCCATCTATCCTTGGAACTCATCGCCAAAAATGTAAAGCTAGTCAGTGTAGAGTTTGTAGAAGTTAACCCCATCCTGGATGATAAAAATAAGACCGCCGAGGCCACAGTGGCCCTGGCAGGCTCACTCCTTGGAGAGTGGCTCATATAAAGATAAGCCTTCCCTTTTTTGGGGAAGGCTTATTTTAAACCAGCAGCTCTTCAAGGAATTTGTAGAGGACCTCTATTACTTGGTAGTAGCTGTCTATTTCTACATATTCATCGGCACTGTGGTAGTTTTTACCCATGGGTCCAAAGAGGACTGTGGGGATATTTCTCACTCCACCTATCAGATTAAAGTCCCCTATGGCCTTGGAGTAGCCTATTTCTGGGGTCTTTTTAAGTACCTCTTTGGTAACCCGGCTGAGGAGTCTTATATAGGGATGGTGTGGGTCGCTCTTGTAGGGGGGAAAGCCTCCATCAAAACCCTCCAGAGGAGGTTTTCTAAAGCTTATGGTATATTTGCTTCTTATATCTGCCTCTTTAATGGCTTTTTTTATTTCTTCAATTATGGTTTCCTTAGACTCACCGGGTACCACATGGCGAAAGACCTCAATGGTGGCCTTGTCAGGAACACTGGCAGCTCCGCTGGAACTATTAAGTGCTATGACACAGCTGGCCCCCTTACCCAGGAGCTCATCCTCCAGGGTATCCACATGGTTTAGTTTAAGAACTAGCTTGGAGGCGTCCTCGGCCGCACTTATGCCCTTTTCTGGAGTTGCAGCATGGGCTCCAAGGCCCTCTAGATGAATTTTATAATTATATCCTCCCTTGGCTGCTATGGAAATATTTGGTTGACTGGATTCAGCCAGGCCAGAGGAAGGTTCGGTGATAATAGCAAGGTCTGGGTCTTCCTTGAGGATCTCATTTAAAAAGAAGGTGGTTCCCAGGCTATAGGGGCCTTCCTCCACCGATGCAAAGTGGTAGAGGATCTTTCCTTTAAACTTCGGGTAATTTTCTGTAAAAATCTTTAGGGTATAGAGGATGGCAGCGCAGCCCGCCTTCATATCAAGAGCCCCTGTTCCATAGAGCAGGTTACCCTCAATCTCAGCTCCCAGGGGATCTCTAGTCCAGCCCTGGACTTCCTGGACTGTGTCTAGATGGCCACCCAGATAGATAAAGGGTCCATCTCCTCCATCTATAAGGCCATAGAGGTTCTGCCCCTTAAAGTCCAGGGGCTCAAACTCATAGTTGTGGATCTGTACTGGCAGGTGATAGTCCTGGGCCACAAATCTCGCAAATTTCATGATGTTTGCTTCTTTGAAATAGGGGCTGGGTATTCTTATTAGTTCTTGGAGTAGTTCTAAAGCTTCATTCTTTTGTGAAATTTTCAGCACATTTACCTCCTAAAAAAGAGTAGGATCCTACTCTTTATTCATACAGCAAAACTTATACTTCTTACCACTGCCACAGGGGCAGGGCTGGTTTCTTCCGACTTTTTTAACTGTGCGGGTGTGATTAGCTAGATAGGTCTTTCTTATTTCTTTTCTTCTTGCCTCATCCAGGATTTCATCCCAGGAGCCAAGATTATAAAGCCAGTCGGCCTTGGCTTCCATCATGTTGTAGTAGAGCTTTTCATAGTCAATGACAAAATCAAGTTCAGTATCGCTTTCTAAATCATCCAGATCAAGGGCTGGCTCGATAGACTCATTTATTCCATCAAGAAAACCTGCCAGTACCACCTCTTCTATCTTTAGCTCTAGGGCTAGGTCTTTGATACTAGAGTTTATATGGGGATTTTTTCTTTGGAGCAGCTCATCATAGATCTGTGTTTCTACCTTGAAGTAGTCCTGCCAGAAGGCTGCAGCCTGACTCTGGTTTAGTCCCCCGGTTATCTGTTCCCACTGTTTGTATAGCTTCATTAGTTCCTCCTAGCCCTATTCTACATGTTTTTAGCTTAAAAGAAAAGATGATATAATTTCCTAGTAGAGGGGCTTTGTGCTAGAATAAAGCTATATTGCGCTTGGAAAGGAGTTTAAAATGCCACTAATTGGAAAAATGTTAATTGCCCAGGGTGGTGGCCCTACAGCGGTAATAAATGAGTCTCTGGTAGGCATCATAAAGGAGGCAAGGCGAAATCCCAATGTCACCCATATCTATGGAGCCCTTCGCGGGATCCAGGGCATTGCAGAAGAGAACTTTGTGGATCTTGCCTATGAAACAGAGGAAAACCTGGAGTGCATTGCCAAGACTCCCGGGTCAATACTTCTAAGTACCAGGATCAAACCCGATAGAGACTATCTCCATCGCATGTTTGAGGTTATGCGCCACCATGATATAAGATACTTTCTTTATATTGGGGGAAATGACTCAGCCGATACCGTACGTATCATTAAGGAATTTGCTGAAAAAGAGGATTATGAACTGGTAGCGGTACATATACCCAAGACCATAGATAACGACCTTAGGGAGAATGACCATAGCCCAGGCTTTGGTAGCGCAGCCCGCTACGTCCTCCAGGCCTTTAGAGGGGTAGAGAAGGACAACATGGCTATGGGTGGGGTCTATATTGGAATTATTATGGGGCGCCACGCGGGTTATTTGACGGCAGCGGCAGCCCTGGCCCAGCAGTCCGAGGATGAGGGCCCCCACCTGGTTTATGTTCCAGAGATTCCCTTTGAACTGGATAGTTTCCTCGATGATGTAGAGGAAGTCTATAATAAATTTGGCCGCTGCACCATAGCTGTCAGTGAGGGAATTGAAGATTCTGAGGGCAATCCCGTAATAACAAAGCTCATGGACACCTCCAGTGACTCCCATGGCAACGTCCAGCTTTCTGGCAATGGACTCCTGGGTGATATGCTGGCAGAGGCAGTTAAGAAAAGACTTAATATCTCCAGGGTCAGGGCCGACACCTTTGGTTATCTCCAGCGCTCCTTCCTGGGAGTCCGCAGTGATGTGGATGCCAAGGAGGCCAGGGAGGTTGGTGAAGTAGGGGCCAAGCAGGCCTTCAAGGGCCTAACAGGCTCCATATCCATCCGCAGGGTTCCTCCCTACAGGGTCCACTATGAGCTGGTCCCCCTGGAAAAGGTGGCTAGACACTCAAAAACCATGCCTAGGTACTTTATGAATGAGGCTGGAAACTATGTCTCCCAGGCCTTTATTGATTATGCCAGACCCCTAATAGGTAGGAATATCCCAGAGATTGCAGTACTTAGAAGTCCTCCTATTCCAAGGACATTTTTAAAAGAGCATGGCTCTGAAGATTAAATTAAGGCTTCCCTTTGGAAGCCTTAATCCTTTTTCTTGTATTTAGCATTTTCAAGATCTAGTAGGAAGGCCTTGGCCTCCATACCTCCACCAAAGCCCACCAGGTCGCCACCGGCGCCTATAACCCTATGTCAGGGTACAAAATAGGAAATGGGATTATGGTGGTTGGCCTGACCTATAGCCCTGGGCCCTTTAGGTCTACCAATCTGTTTGGCTATTTCCCCATAGGTCCTGGTCTCCCCGTAGGGGATGGTCCTTAGAGCCTGCCAAACCTCTCTACGAAAGTCCGTACCGATAAGTTTCATGGGAACATCAAGAAGCTGGCTCTTTCCTGTAAAATATTCCTCCAGCTGTTTTTTGGCCAGCTTTAAAAGTTTGTTTTCCTTCTCTTCTACCTTTTCATCAGGTAGGTATCTATCAAGCCACTGGAACATATCCGAGCCATTTTCTCTAGCCGAGGCGCAGTAGAC
>CAYFUM010000041.1:0-9754 GCA_964346475.1 uncultured Peptostreptococcaceae bacterium | reverse complement strand
GAACACTAAACGCCGCAACCACACAAAACCGGGCTTGACAAACATAGAAGAGTCCCGGCACGGTTCAAACGCAAGACATTGATGTTGCCAGAGACACGGATGGGACGTTGCTCGGTGTGCTCAATTTTCTTGCCCCGGAGTGAGCGCCGTTCGCCAAGACTCCGGGCGCGGGCTCCGATACCGGATCGCGAGTGCTGTGTCGCCTTCGGCGCGCCGAAGGGCAGCTCACGACCGTGCGGTCTGGTCACACAGTCCGGAAGCGCCCCACTGGTGTTTCCGAGACATTGTTGCTTCTCCGGAAGCGCGTGGGCAGGGAATTGGCTCAGCCTTGCTTAGGAATCGCCCGGAGGTCGCCAATTTGGGTCTAGCTCCGGTGTCTCTGGAACCCACTACCGCGGCAAGCACGCGACTGTACGAACGGTTTGGGTTCGAGCATACGGACACGGTCAATGTCCTGGGTACAGCTCCAGCCTTCATCATGGTCAGGCCGGCCACCTCCAGAGCGTCTAGCCACCTACCAGAAAACGGTTTGACGACCTGAGCTCGGCGTGGCTAGTCTTGGCATAGGATGGTGGTCGTCAATAGGTGGAGACCACTAGTCTCAGAGAAACGGCGCGCGAACAAGTCACGTTCACACCATCGGTGGTGGGAACTGATCCCTAAGGTGGCCAGCCAAGTAGCAAGGATGGATCTTTCGGTCCATATCTCCGTTGCGTAACGGTGATCAGCGCTCCACATCAGCTAGTGGGGTGGGCAACATCCCAAGTGAGAGTCGAAAAAGGAGAAAACAGTATGAAGAGGAAAGTAGTCGGGCTACTGTCTGTTGTGGCAGCGTCCGCCCTCGCGTTAGCAGGCTGCTCGGGCGGAGGAACCGCGGCGAGCGATGGAGTTGAATCAGGCGGCGGAGGAGGTGGCGAAGCGTCATCCAGCGCCAAGAGCGACCTGTTCATCGGCATGGCCTTCCAGGAGATGAACAACGAGTACTTCGTTGTTATGCAAGAAGCGTTCGTGGAGGCATGCGAATCAATCGGCGCGAAGTATGTCTACACAGACGCATCGCATAACGTGGCAGAGCAGATCAGCCAGGTCGAAGACATGGTCCAACAAGGTGTCGACATCCTTCTTATTAACCCGGCTGACACCGCTGGCATCGAGGGCGCCATGAAAACGGCGCACGACAAGGGTGTCGTCATTGTTGCGGTCGACGCTCAGGCGGACGGCCCTGTTGACACCTTTGTCGGCTCAAAGAACTACGACGCTGGCTACTTGTCTGGAGTCCAGATGATCGAAGACCTAAATGGTGAAGGCAAGGTAGCGATCCTCGACGGGATTCCCGTCACGCCAATTCTCGATCGTGTTTCCGGCTTCAAGGATGCTGTGGCTGAGGCCCCCGGCATCGAGATCGTCGATATTCAGAACGGTCAGCAGGAGCGAGACATTGCCCTGGGCGTTACGGAGAACATGCTCCAGTCCAACGGTGATCTTGCAGCTATCTTCTCTGTCAATGACACCGGTTCAATGGGTGCCTTGGCCGCAGTGCAAGCTGCGGGAGTGCCTACACTCATCTACAGCGTCGATGGTGCCCCGGAGGCGGTAGAGGCGATTGCCGAGGGTACAAACTTCAAGCAGACCAGTGCTCAGTTCCCACGTGACCAGGTCCGTATCGGTCTGGGATTGGCTTTGGCCAAGTACTGGGGCGCAACAGTTGTGCCGAATGAAGTCCCAGTCGACGTGGTTTCAATCACAGAAGCCGACGCCGCTGATTTCAGCTGGTAAGCCCATAACTCGTCAGATGCACGCGACAGTCGGTGGAGGTTGCCGCGTGCATCTGACGTAGTCACAAACGACATCTTCGCAGTCGGAACGTGGAGTGATGATTGGATCAGCGTTCCTACTTCAGCGGGTTGGAGAAACGGCGAATGGAAGCAAATAGCAACGAAGCGCAGGACGCGATGGTGGTCGAAGGGAAGGACGTCGTTCCCGGGGACCACGATAACATCATTGAGACACACAACATCGGCATGAAATTCTCGGGTGTTACTGCACTAGACGACATTAACCTTTCTGTGCGCAAGGGAGAAATCCACGCGTTGGTTGGGGAGAACGGCGCGGGGAAGTCCACACTGATGAAGATTTTGTCAGGTGCGTACATCCCAACCAGCGGTAACTTGGTGATCAACGGAGAAGACGCCGAGATTCACAACCCGCAGGACTCCGCCGAAAAGTACGGGATCGGCATAATCAACCAAGAGTTTAGCCTCGTCCCTGATTTAAATGCGTACGAGAACATTTTCCTTGGGCGGGAAAAGACCAACGGAGGCTTTCTTTCCCGTAAGGAGATGATCGCGAAGTCTAAAGAAGTCCTGGGCGAGCTGAACGCGGATATTGACGTCACGGTCCCTGTGAATCATTTGAGCGTTGCCCAGCAGCAGTTGATCGAGATCGCGAAGGCCACCGTCGACAAGAAGGACCTTATCATTTTCGATGAGCCGACTGCGCCGTTAACCGGCAGCGAGGTCGACACACTATTTGACCTTATATACAAGCTGCGCGATGAGGGAGCAACGATCCTATACATATCGCACCACCTCGATGAGATCTATAGGCTTTCAGATCGCTTCTCAGTGTTACGGGACGGCCGATACATGGGTACTCGCGACACTGCGACAACGTCGCAGGACGAAATGATCAGGATGATGGTCGGGCGCGAGGTGGTGGCAGAATTTCCGCCACGCCGGACCGAAATTGAGGGCGAACCCTTCCTCAGGGTCAAGAACCTTACTGGCGAGAAGATCACAGACGTTAAGTTCGACCTACACCCTGGCGAAATCATTGGTTTTGCAGGCGTTGTCGGGTCGGGTAGAACCGAGATAGTTCGTGCCTTGATCGGAGCGGACAAGACGGACGTCAGCGAGATAGAGCTTGATGGGAAGCCGGTGAAACTCGACAACCCGCAAGTTGCTGTCAAGAACGGATTCGGTCTGATCCCCGAGGATAGGAAACGGCAGGGGCTCATACTGGGAATGTCGGTGAAAGAGAACAGCACCATTTCTGTGATCAAGACGCTCAGGAGCAAACTAGGGCTGATCAGTGGTAAACGGGAACATAAGATGGTCGACCAGTCCATAAGAGACCTGAGGGTCAAGACGCCGACCATGAATCAGCTGGTGAAGAACCTCTCCGGCGGGAACCAGCAGAAGGTCGTTCTGGCCAAGTGGCTGAACACCGATGCCCGGGTCCTTATTTTCGACGAGCCGACACGAGGAATCGATATCGGCGCAAAAGATGAAATCTACAAGTTGATCCGTGACCTGAGCGAGGAAGGCAAAGCGATCATCATCGTATCCTCAGACCTGCCAGAGGTTCTGGGGCTCAGTGATCGCGTATTCGTCGTGTACGACGGTCGCATCGCCGCGGAACTAACAGGTTCAGATATAGACGCGGAAAAGGTAATGTACTACGCCGCAGGAGGAACTGAAAAATGACCACCGTTGACTCTTCGTCCGGGAGATCGAAGATCTCCGGGATCTTTCGGAACTCATTGACGTTCACGGTGCTTGCCCTGGTCATTCTGATGATCGTCATGACAATCCTCAACCCAGACTTTTTGGGTTGGGGCAACATGAGCAACATCACGCGTCAAGCGTCAATTAACGCGATCATCGCAGTCGGGATGACGTTTGTGATTCTGGAGGGCAGCGTTGACCTCTCCGTGGGTTCGATTGTTGCTCTGGCGGGCACCATTATGGCGGGCCTCATGATCCACAACAACTTGAACCCATTTTTAGCGGTTGGAGTTGGTTTACTTGTAGGTATAGCGTGTGGCCTTGTGACGGGTCTCTCGGTCGCGTACCTGAGAGTGCCGGGAATTATTGCTTCATTGGGAATGATGGAGATCACTCGCGGCCTGGCTCTGCTCTACACGGGTGGGTACCCGCTCTCAGGTGTTCCTTCCTCGTTCTCATGGTTGGGTAATGGCAACATTGGTGCTATTCCCACGCCATTGATTTTGACACTAATTGTCTACTTTGTAGGTTTTCTAGTGTTGAACAGGACGCCGGCAGGCCGGTACATCTACGCGCTGGGAGGCAACGAGGAAGCGGTGCGACTCTCGGGAATCAGCGTCGCGAAGTACAAGGCACTCCCCTTCATAGTCAGTGGATTCACCGCGGCACTTGCTGGCGCTATTGCGGTGTCACGTATGAGTTCGGGGCAACCTTCCATTGGTACAGGCTTCGAACTTGACGCGATTGCTGCTGTAGTCCTCGGCGGCACTTCCATTGCTGGAGGTAAGGGCAACATTTGGGGCACCCTAGTTGGTGCATTTACCCTGGCAGTTCTGAGCAATGGCCTGAACTTCATCGGTGTTTCGCCGTACACGCAACGAGTCATCAAGGGCGCAATCATCATCGTCGCAGTCATCATCTCCTCGCGTAAACGCGACTAAGAGGCAAAGGCGGGGTGACTGGCAAAAATCCAAACGGACTGGTTTGCGCATAAGCAGGCTACGTGATCGGCCGGAGAACTTCCGCGTGGATGCGTAAAGCAGTCCGGAGCTGCCTGTCGTCCAGATCAGTGAGTTTCGGAGCAGTTTGCGAGTCAGGGGCCCATGTTGTGAGGCATTGGCCTCCAGAAACAACTAACAAAAGTGCCGTGGTTTCGGCACGAACATGGAGGAAATGAAATGAAACAGGTATTTGCCGACAAATTAAACAGTGTCGTTGTACGCGAGGTCCCGTTGCCTGAACCAGGCCCCGGAGAGGTTCGCGTCCGCACGATTTACTCGGGCATCTGTGGATCTGACACCCATGCTGTCGTTGGCAAGCATGCCTTCCTGATCCCGCCGTATGTGCCAGGGCATGAAACGACAGGTGTTGTGGAGTCGGTTGGCGAGGGTGCCGATGCTTCGCTGATTGGTCAGCGCATCATGCTCAAGCCAAACATCAAGTGTGGCGAATGCATCACTTGCCGAGAGGGCCGTTCCAATGCTTGTGAAACTCTGCAGTGGATTGGGTGCGACATCACCGGTAAGCTGCCGGGCTCTATGTCTGAGATGTTCGTGGCTCCTGAAGAGTACGTCTACCCGATCGAGGACTCCATAACGGATGAGCAAGCAGTCTTGATTGAGTGCTTGGCGACTCCGATTCACGCAGCGCGGATCGCTGGAGATTTGACGGGTAAGCTCGTCGTTATCCAGGGCGCCGGAACCATCGGTGTCTTGCAAGTCATTGCGGCGCTTGAAGCTGGAGCGGATCGCGTCGTCGTGACGGACTTGGAAGCAACGAAGCGGGAACGCGCGGTCCGTTTGGGCGCGACGGGAGCAGTTGACGGCATGGCCGAAGACTATGACGAACAGGTTCGGGAGCTTCTCGGCGGCCGTGCGGATGTGCTGTTCGACTGTGTCACTAACGCTTCGTCTGCGAAGCAATGGGGATCTTTGGTTCGCCACGGCGCCACGATCTGCATTGTTGGCGTTCCGGGTGGCTCATACCCACTTCCCATGGACCTCATCCAGGATTGGGAACTTCGCATTCAAGGTAGTGCAAACTACACCGAAGCTGATATCGAGAAAGCGATTTCACTGGGAGAAAAGATCCCGGCAGGTGAGATCGTGTCTGCGATCTACACCCTGGACGAAGGGCCTGTAGCGTTTGAAGAGGCCGCTAAGTTCACCAGCGGTAAGGTTCTGATCCGGAGTTGACACCCACGTGGACGTCTGGGCATCCGAGCATAACGGTGCGAATGGATATTTGGAGCTCTTATCGAGCGCGCCAACATAGCGAAAACAATATCGCTTGGCGTTATCAAGATGATTGTCTATGTAAAGAAGTCGGGGGACGGTGTGATGTCTGAATTAATGAAAGACCAAGTTGTCGCGATTACAGGCGCGGCTTCAGGAATTGGCCTCGAGTGTGCGCGAACAATGCTCTCGGAAGGCGCAACGGTTGTACTGATAGACCGGGATGTCGTGAGACTCGGAGAGTTGGAGGAAGAGCTGGGCCCTCAGGCTAAAACGCTAGCTCTTGATCTGCTAAACGGCGAAGAAGTGGACTCGATGCTTGACCGGATTCTCGAGCTGGCAGGTCAACTGGATGTGCTCCACATTAACGCCGGAGCGTATGTTGGCGGCCCAGTGGTCGATGGTGATCCAGACGAGTGGGACCGCGTGCTTCACCTCAACAACGCTGCCGCATTCCGCTGTGCCAGAGCCGTTCTCCCGTACATGGTGGAGCGGAAAAAGGGAGACATACTTTTCACTAGCTCAGTGGCGGGTGTCATCCCGGTCGTGTGGGAACCGATTTATTGCGCTTCCAAGTACGCAGTTCAGGCGTTCGCCCACACTATGCGCCGACAGGTCCTGGAGGATGGTGTTCGCGTAGGTTGCATCCTGCCCGGTCCAGTGGTGACCGCTCTGATTGACGACTGGCCCCAGGCTAAGTTGGAAGAGGCATTGGCTGCAGGAAGCCTAATGCAGCCTAAAGAAGTGGCCGATGCCGCTTTGTTCATGCTCTCGCGCCCGCGCAACATCGTTATTCGAGACTTGACCATTCTCCCGACGACCCTCGACCTGTAGAATCGTTCGAGGAAGTAATAGAGTCCAGCCCTGGACGCGGTTTCTTCACGCGTCCAGGGCTGGACTCTATTGTCAATTGGGCTATTGCTGAGCGCGGTTGATGTATTCCGCTTCTTGGGCGCTAGATGCACTCTCCAGCGGTACCGGTGATCGGTAGGCCGCGGTGGTAGATTTCCATGAAACGGTTGAAGCCCTCGGTTCCTTCTTCGGTTGGCTCTCTCCTCGACCCGTTCGAATTCGCGAACACGTGTTCACTGAGGAACTGTTGAAGTGTCTGGTTAATCCCGTCAGCAGTCCTCGCTCGGAACTGCGCTAGGAGCGCGATTCCCCAGGCGCCACCCTCTCCGGCAGTGTCATCCACCTCAACCGGAACGTCCAATGCGTCAGCCATGACCTGCTGCGCGACGATTGGAGTCTTGAAGAGCCCGCCGTGAGCAAAGAGGCTCTCGATCTCAACGCCCTCGTCCTTCGCGAGGATATCCATACCCACTCGGAGCACGCCAAAGATTGTCATGAGTTGCACGCGCATAAAGTCTGGAAGAGAAATTCGCGAATCAAGGGTTCGGGTGAAGAGAGGACGCCCCGACTCCAGCCCGAGGACGGGCTCGCCTGACAGGAAATTGTAGGCCAGCAAACCGGACCCGTCGGGGTCGCCCTTGAATGCCTGCGCATATAGCAGGTCGTAGATTTTGTAGCGTGGCACGTCAACGCCCAATTCCTGGGCGAATTCATAGAAGACCCCAACCCAATGGTCCCATTCGGAAGTGCCATTATTCGAATGGACCATCGCGACTGGCAGTCCATCAGGGGTCGTCACCATGTCTAGTTCTGGGTGGAGACGTGCGAGGGCGCGTTCCAGCACCACCATTGCAAAGATCGAGGTTCCCGCAGATACGTTCCCGGTGTGGGGCTTGATGGAGTTTGTGGCCATCATTCCGGTCCCAGCATCGCCTTCCGGCGGACACATCGGGCAACCTGGTTGTAGCGTGCCTGATGGATCAAGCAACGCGGCACCCTCGGTCGTCAGCTCTCCCGCATCTTGCCCCGCGACTAGAACTTTCGGGAGCACTTTGCGGATTGGGGTTTCGAAACCATGCTGGCGTAGCAGGTCGGATAGTAGGTCGAGACGAGACTGATCAAAGTCCAGTGTCTCTGAGTCAATGGGGAACATCCCGGATGCGTCGCCTATACCTAATACGCAACGCCCCGAAAGCCGTTCGTGCACCAGCCCGGCAAGCGTGTTTATGTGGTCTAGCTGGGGCAGGTGCTCCTCGCCGTTCAGGACCGCTTGATAAAGGTGCGACACGCTCCAACGGTGTGGGATGTTGAACTGGAGTGCGGGGGAGAGCTCTTCAACCGCTTGGGCTGTATTGACGTTGCGCCAGGTTCGGAATGGCACCAAAACGTTGCCATCCTTGCCGATGGCCAAGTAGCCGTGCATCATCGCGGAGACGCCTAGGCCGGCAAGTCGTTCCAATTCAATCCCGTATTTGGTCTGAACGTCCTTGACCAGGTCGCTGTACGCTCCCTGGAGACCTTCCCAAATGGCTGGGTCCGGATAGGACCACAAACCATCCGCGAGCTCGTTTTCCCAATGGTGCCCGCCAGACGCAAGAACATTAGACTCTGGGTCCACCAAGACTGCTTTGATTCGAGTCGAACCGAGCTCGATGCCGAGCGAGGCGCGGCCTTCGGCAATTGACTTTGCACCGCTGTCCGCAGTCTCTGACTGCTCCGGCGGTAGTGGATGTGATGGTGTGTTGTTCATGCCACAAGGCTAACGTGCATAGCCGCAATTTGTACGCGATTCTGTGTTTCGACACGGATCAGAGGGCCTCGTGGATAGCAGCGTGTCGAAAGATTGGAAGGTTTGCGAGGGTTTTCGAGTGGGCCTCGTGCAACAGATCGGGGCACCCGACAAAGAGTGCGATTTGCTTACACCCAAGGCACGTTGTCCAAGGCAAATTGCTCGGCCCCGAACTTTTCTGTGGCGACTTCGTAGACCGTGATCTGTGTTATTAAATCGCACCAGTTAGGTTGTCGCGTGATAGAATGTTAGCGCTAACCCAATCGCGGCTGGTCTCGCAGATTGCCAACACAGTTGTTCTCGCTTTCTGACTTCTCGACCGGCGCTTACGATAAGTCTAAGGAGTGCGATAATCGATGGCGATTCACATAAGCGCAGGAAGATATGCCGCGACGATCGTGGAAGAGGGCGCAGGGCTTGCCTCGCTGACATTCGACGGAGACGATCTGGTTCTCCCCCACGACCCAGACGTCAGACCTGCAGGATATAGCGGTAAGACTCTGGTCCCATGGCCAAATCGTATTGCGGGGGGCTCCTACGAATGGCGTGGCACCAACTTCGGTTTGCATGTCAATGAGCCCGAGACGGGCTCTGCGCTTCATGGGCTGGCATATCAGACCGACTGGTCGGTCGTCGAACGCCGAGCCGATTCGGTGACCCTTGCGACGGAGGTTGGCCCGGAGCCCGGATATCCGTTTTCTTTGATTGTGCAGACAACATACGCGCTTGACCCACAAGCAGGCTTGAGCATCACTATTACTGCGAAGAACAACGGCGACGAAGACGCCCCCTACGGGACATCGATCCACCCGTACCTCACATGTGGTTTGTCCGTTGATAACGCAACTCTATCGGTGCCCGCTGACGCGGTCCTTGAAGTTGATGAAAACCTTACCCCGGTGGAAGAGACTCCGGTTGAAGGGACTTACCTGGATCTTCGGGATGGAGTAGCAATGTCCGGACGCCAGGTTGACCACGCTTTCACCGGGCTGAAGTATGGTCGTTGGGAGGTCACGCTTCGTTGCAATGACACGGGGCGCGGCGTTCAGATGGCGTCCTCGACCCCTTGGGTACAGGTTTACAGCGGTGAGCTGCTGGGCCGCAAAGGTGTTGCCGTCGAACCAATGACGTGTCCACCGAACGCATTCAACTCGGGAATCGATGTGATTGTCCTTGGCCCGGGCGAAGAGACCACTTTCACCGCCTCTATTAGCGCACTACCCGCAGAAGCCGCAGCTATTGAAAACCGTTAACAAAGAAGAACATCCTGAAGAAGAAGATAGGAAGAGAAAAGCGCACATGACGCCAAAATGGTCTCCGCGGATGGCGGAGAAAATCGAAGAGACAAAGCAGATCGTCAGCGACCTGCACTC
>CAYFUM010000040.1:8586-10097 GCA_964346475.1 uncultured Peptostreptococcaceae bacterium | reverse complement strand
ATAGCCTCTTTTTTATAGGCCAGAAAGGCTAGGATAATAAGACCTACTATTATGTTGGCCTGGCCAATGCTTAGAGATAGGACTTTGGCAAGGCCTACATGAAAGACCTCCCAGGGTGCGTAGCCTACCTGGGCCTCATAACCAACTACCATTCCTAAAGCGTAGAGTAGTAAACCCAGGTTGAGTTTTAAAAAGTAAGTAAGATTGTTTTTCAAAATACCTACTTCTTGATTTGATGAGTAGGTTCATTATTTAGTTTAGCATATATTTTTACAAGGAAAATTCTATATACTCTCCAGCCTAGCTTTTAAAAGTCCGATGGACTATTGTCGCTGGAAGAAAATTTAAGATTTTAAAGATCAAGTTCATTACATGGCCAGTCAAGAAGGCAAAGATAAGAGTGCCCAGGCCTACCTTTCCTCCCATGATAAAGCCTAAAAGGACGACAATAGACTCTATCAAAATCCTACTTAAACCAAGAGAGAGCTTGTAGTTTTTACTTATAAAAAAGAAGAGACTATCTCTAGGTCCTGCCCCATAGGCTGTGGAGACGTAAAAATAAATGGCAAAGGAAGCTAGGACCATGGATATGAGGGCGTAGATAAGACTGTGAATTAGACCTATCGATAAGGGGACCAGGCCCCAGAGCATTATAAGATCAAAGTATAGCCCGATTACTAGCATGTTTAAAATAGTGCCCAGGCCAATAGGGACCTGATTTATGGCAATAAAAATAAGGATAAAAAATCCTACGAGGATGCTAGCCTGGCCAACGCTAAGTCCTGTTATTTTTGAAAATCCAACATGGAAAACATCCCAGGGAGCATAGCCAATATTTGCCTGGTAGGCAAAGACCATACTGAGGCCATATAAAAGCAGGCCAAAATTAAGTTTTATGAATTCCTTTAAAGTTATCCCCTTCATAGGTAAGCCTCCAGGTACTAATTATAGCTAAAAATAATTAGATTATGAAGACGCAAAATATTATGCATCTCTATAGCAATGGTGTATAATAGACTAGGGGGCAAGATGACTGAAATCATACTTAACTTACTACTTGAACATATGAAAGAGGGAGTCCATGTTGTGGACTCCAAGGGTTCTAGCATAATCTATAACAGGGCCATGTCCAGGATTGAGGGTCTTAAACCCGAAGAGGTACTGGGAAAAAATATTAGAGACCTCTTTCCCCATCTCACCGAAGAGTCTTCAACCCTAACCCAGGCCATGAAAACAGGGAGCAAGCAAGTCCTAAATCTCCAGGACTATACCAATGTCAAGGGAGAGAAAATATCTGCTATGAATACCAGCTATCCAATTTTTGATAAGGGTAGGGTGGTAGGAGCTATAGAAATCAGTGAGGATCTATCCAATTTGGCCCAGCTAAGCCGAGAGGTAGGCAAGCTAAGAGGGAAGAATAAAAGGGATTTTAAGCCTAACTACCATACCTTTGAGAGCATAATAGGAAACAGCAAAGCCATAGAGGAGTCAATTGCCAGAGCAAAAAAATG
>CAYFUM010000040.1:0-8486 GCA_964346475.1 uncultured Peptostreptococcaceae bacterium | reverse complement strand
AAGCTACTCAGGGTACTCCAAGAGAGTTCAGTAAGAAAGGTAGGAGGAGAAAGGGATTTTTATGTAAATGTTAGAATCATTGCTGCTACTAATAGAAATCCTCTAGAACAGATAGAGGAGGGGAGCCTGAGAAAGGACCTCTACTATAGGCTCAGTGTACTACCCCTATATTTACCAACCCTTAGTGAGAGGCTGGGTGATATAGAGATTCTAGGCCAGTATTTTTTGGAAAAACATAGGGGAGATAATAGTAAGGTGATTGGCCTATCAAAGGAGCTAATTACAAGTTTAAAAGAGCACAACTTTCCTGGTAATGTCAGAGAACTTGAACATCTAATTGAAGCGGCACTTAGTCTTAAAACCGGACCTGGGGAACTTTTAGAACTCAGCGATATGCCACCTAGTTTCTTTTTTGATAGGGAGCCAGCTCCACTTTATCACCAGGATGAAAGGCCTCTTAAGGAACACTTGGAGGATCTTGAGAGAAACTTAATTGCTCTAGCCTTTGCCAGGGAGAAATCCAATATCAGTAGAGCAGCTAGAAGGTTGGGTATTAGTAGGCAAAACCTGCAGTATAAATTAAAGAAATATTCAATTGAATAGCAAAAAAATTTGCATATGCTGCAAATTATTTTGCGACTTACTTGGACTAAGATAAGAAAAAGCATGGAATACAGGGCATTAAATATTGGCATTAAACTTGCTAATACTATATATAACAAATTAAATGGAGGTCATTATGAAGGAAAATATCAAAGTTATTATCTGGGGGCCAGGGGCCATGGGTGGCGGAATGGCTAAAATGCTACTTAAGAAAAAAGGTGTGGAAATAGTTGGAGCTATAGGTAATAGGTCTAAGGGCAAAAACTTCTATGAACACATTGGTGTTGACCAGGGAGATAGACCTGATCTTATTATAGGCAGCGTTGAAGATGTTATAAAGCCAGGTGCTGCAGATATTGTCATGCTGGCAACTGACTCCTTTACCAAGGAGAGTTTTCCCAAGATGAAAACCATCCTAGAAAATAAGATGAACTGTATAACAACTGCTGAAGAAATGGCCTATCCCAAGGCCCAGTCACCTGAGGAAGCCAAGGAGCTGGATAGACTGGCCAAGGAGAATGGCGTAACCATACTGGGAACAGGAATTAACCCTGGTCTTATTATGGACCTACTAGTCCTTATCTGGACTGGCTGTATGGAAGATGTTGAGGAGATTACAGCTAGGAGGGTAAATTCACTTTCTCCCTTTGGACCCCTGGTTATGCATGAGCAGGGAGTAGGTATCTCTGTTGAAGAATTTGAAGAGAGAAAGGCTGCTGGAAAGATGACTGGCCATGTAGGTTTTGCAGAATCAGTCCAGATGATTGCCGATGGAATTGGTTGGGAAATTGATAAATTTGAGCAGGACATGAGCCCAATTATAACCGATGTAGATCGCAAGTCTCCCCATGGCTTTGCCAAGGCAGGTAGCCTGGCTGGAGTTGCTATGACAGCAGAGGGCTATGTGGATGGAGTAGCAAAAATTCATATGGACCATCCCCAACAAATTGAACCCGAGCAGGTTGGACTTAGCACCGGCGACTATGTAATTATCAAGGGAAGTCCCAATGTAAATATGGCTAATAGCCCTGAAATTGAAGGTGGTATCGGAACCTATGCAATGTGTGTAAATATGATACCCCACGTTATTAATGCAAGACCAGGTCTTAAGACCATGCTTGATCTTCCTGTTCCCCGTGCCATCATGGGTGATATGAGAGACCTAATAGAAGAAGAGGAGTAAAAATGATTAAAAAGGATAGCTGGGTTAGAATCCATGCAGTAGCACTAAGACCTGAAGAAAGGGCAGCAAATATCCCTGAAAACACCAAGGCCGTCCCCTTGGAATTTTGGACCAAGGGCTACCTCCAAGAAGATGCGAAAATAGGTGACTTAGTTAAAGTCAAAACCAAGGCTGGAAGAATAGTTGAAGGCAATTTGGTAGAGGTAAATCCCCAGTACAAGCTGGATTATGGAGAACTAGTTCCTGAGCTTCTTAGAGTAGGTGAGGACGCCCGCAGGATTTTGAGGGAGGAAAAATGAAAAACTACGATGATCTAATGGCTAGAAAAAACGAAATCATGAAGACTGCAGTAGGAATTGACTATGATGATTTCGAACTAGAAGGAATAGCCTTTGACTATGAGAGAATGATGAAGGAAACTGGCTATAGCATTGAAGAGCTTAGAAATATACAGGAGAGTTTCTTCGTTGGTCATACTCCCATCCTTGAACTCCATAATCTGACAGAACTTGCAAGAAAATATTCAAAGCCTGGCTATGGAGCCAGGATAATGATTAAAGACGAAGCAACAAATCCCTCTGGAAGCTTCAAGGCAAGAAGGGCCTCCATTGCTGTCCACCAGGCAAAAAAACTTGGCTACAAGGGCATTATGTCTGCCACCAGTGGAAACTATGGAGCAGGTGTTGCCTCTCTAGCTGCCAAGGCTGGTCTAGACTGTATAGTTGTTCAGGAGACCTATGACAGTGATCATGTGGGCCAGCCTGAGATTGTTGAGAAGGCCAGGGCCTGCGAGGCCTATGGCGCTGAAGTAATGCAGCTAACGGTGGGACCTGAACTCTTCTACGTCTTTCTAGACATTCTTGAAGAAACGGGTTTCTTTAACGCCTCTCTTTATACTCCCTTTGGCATAGCTGGAGTAGAGACCCTAGGCTATGAGATTAGCATGGATATGAGGGAGAAGTATGGCAAGGATCCCGAGGTTGTAGTTGTCACCAATGCAGGTGGCGGAAACCTCACCGGAACGGCCAGAGGTCTAATTAAGGCTGGAGCTATTGATACAAAAATAGTAGCCTCTTCGGTGGATCTTTCAGGCCTACACATGGCCAGTGATAGCGACTTTAATAGAAAGAGCTTTACCACAGGCCACACTGGCTTTGGCATTCCCTTTTGTACTAATCCTGACAGGAGTGACGTTCCTAGATCTGCAGCCAGACCCCTTAGGTATATTGATGAGTACTACACAATTAATCAGGGCAATGTCTTCTATATGACCGAGCTCCTAGCAAATCTAGAGGGCCTTGAGAGAGGACCTGCTGGAAATACTTCACTGGCAGTGGCCTTTAAACTAGCCCAGGAGATGAAGGAGGACGAGATTATCCTAGTCCAGGAAACTGAGTACACTGGTGCAGGAAAGCACATTAATCCCCAGCTTAGCTTTGCTAGAGAAAGAGGTATAGAGATTTTCTTTGGCAACCCCTTGGATGAGACACCAGGTAAAAACATAATTCTACCTGAAGACCCAGGTCTTATCGATGTAGTTAAACTTGATTTAAGGGGAATTAAAGCTTCCTATATGAGAAATATTTTAAAAGTGAAGGATGGTGATTTTTCACCTGTTGAAATAAAATACCTCAGCGAAGAGCTCAAGCTAAGGGAAGATGAAGTAGAAGAGCTTATTGCAGAGTTAAGAAAGTAGGATATGCCATGAAGGGTTTTCGAAGAGAAGACGATTATTTGACACGGCGAGAAACAATTAAGGACCTAAGTGATCAGGAACTAAAGGAGAGATTCTGGGAGAACGTCGCTAAGATTGTTGATCCTCTTTTAGACCAGGCAAATAGGTTTACTTCCCCCTCTATAGAAAGAAGCGTGCTCCTTCGCATGGGTTTTTCTTCTCTTGAAGCCAAGCCCCTGGTGGAACTAGCCATAGACCATGGACTTATGAAGTATGGTGTAGGCCATCTAGTCTATGTTGTTAGTAGAGACACAGGGCTTAGCATTAGGGAGGCGGGACTAGAGATGATCCAAGGAGACCACTGGGACCTAGCAGCTAGGATATTAGGAGGTAACCATGGAGCTTAAGCCAAATGAAAAACTTGATATTCATGAGATTCTAAAGGATCTTGAAAATTATGTGCCCAGGCGCCGAGGCTGGGTATGGAGGGAAAAGGTTGAGGATTTAGAGATGGGTGGCCATACCTTTAAAGAGTGCTCAAAGCCCTTAAAACAATCTGTTGGTATTCCCTCAGCCATTCAGTATTTTGATAACCTTGATCCCCAGCCCCAGGAGAGCATTACAACGGAAATTGCCTCAGGAAGGTTTGAGGATGACATTAGAAGGATGAGGATGGCAGCCTGGCATGGAGCTGATCACCTCATGGTAATTAGAACCGCTGGCCAGAGCCACTACGACGGATTAATAGAGGGTACACCCCAGGGAATTGGCGGAGTAGCCATTACTAGAAAACAGGTAAGAGCCCAGAGAAAGGCTTTGGATCTTATAGAAGACGAAGTGGGAAGGCCAATAAACTACCACTCCTATGTTTCAGGAGTTGCAGGGCCCGATATAGCTGTTATGTTTGCCGAGGAGGGGGTAAATGGTGCCCACCAGGATCCCCAATATAATGTCCTCTACAGGAACATAAACATGGTGCGCTCCTTCGTTGATGCTGCCGAGAGCAAGAAAATCCTTGCCTGGGCTGATATTAACCAGATAGATGGAGCCCACAATGCCAATGCTACTGCCAGGGATGCCTGGAAGGTAATGCCAGAACTCCTGGTCCAGCATGGGATTAACTCTCTGTTTTCAGAGAGGGTAGGGATGAAGCCCAGTAATATTTCCCTATCCACAGTTCCACCTACAGCTGCCCCTATTCCAACCCTGCGCTATGACCTTCCCTATGCTGTAGCTCTTAGAGATTTTTTTGATAAATATAAGATGAGAGCCCAGATGAATACTAAATACATTACATCGTCTTCCAGGGAGGCCACAGTTACCCATGTTATGAACATGCTTATTTCTAGGCTGACCAGTGCTGATATCCAGTCCACTATAACCCCCGATGAAGGTAGAAATGTTCCCTGGCATATGTTTAACATCGAGGCCACGGATACTGCCAAGCAAACCCTAGTGGGTATGGATGGTCTGATGGAGATGTTGAGCTTAAAGGATGAGGGCTATCTGCCTGAGAAGGTAAGAGAAATCAAGGAAAGAGCTGTCCTCTACCTAGAAGAAATGCTGGAGATGGGTGGCTACTATGAGGCTGTTGAAAGGGGTATGTTTGTAGACTCAGGTGAGTATCCAGAGCGTAATGGCGATGGGATTCCCAGGGATATAAATGGCGGTATAGGTGCTGGAAGCGTCTACGAAAGAGCTGAAAACTATATGGCTCCAGTCACTGCCCACTACGGCTACAACAATACCCAGCAGTATGGTGTTGATAAAGAAAAGGCTTCGGAGCTCATTGGTGGTTCTACCTTTGAAGACCGCAGTAAAATCCAATATATCGATGAACTGGATCCCACTGACAATGTAGAGACTCGCCTAGCAGAAAAGGAGGCCTACAGAAATACCAACATGATAATGCCAGAAGTTGAATGGCTGGCTGATGGTATTGTGCAACTAGAGCTTCTACTACCAGTGCCTATGCAGGTTGCCAAATACGCCGCCCTGGAATATGCCAAGCATATGAATCTTAAAGAAGCTGAAGTTATTCACCTGGAGTGCATGCAGGCTGCTGAAGGAACCAGGGTCCAGCTAAAGGGTAAAATAGACCTAGCTGTGGACATTAATAGTCTAGAAATCCCCCCTGAAGCTATAACCTTTTCAGACCAAGAGCTCTGGGATGAGCTAGAAGCCCATCCAATGAAGGTAGTGGCAGGTACGGTAGGGGAGGATGAACATTCAGTAGGCCTAAGGGAGATAATTGATATCAAGCACGGAGGTATTGAAAAGTGGGGCTTCCAGGTTGAGTATTTGGGCACCTCAGTTCCAATACAAAAACTTGTAGATGCAGCCATTGAGCTCAAGGCCGACGTCATAATGGCCTCTACAATTATTTCCCATGATGACATCCACTATAAGAACATGAAAAAAATCCACGATTATGCCGTTGAAAAGGGAGTCAGGGACAAACTAGTAATCCTAGCTGGTGGTACCCAGGTGACACCTGATATAGCAATCGAAAATGGAATGGATGCAGGTTTTGGTAGAGGTACCAAAGGCGTCCACGTTGCAACGGCAATCGTAGAAAGAAAAAGACAGATGAGGGGTGAAGATGAGTAAAGTCCTGGTATTTGAAATCGGTTCTACAACTACTTTAGTTAACGCCTTTACCGGTTTAGATACAGACTCTCCTGCCTTTATAGGTGGGGCTCAAGCACCAACCACAGTGGCCCAGGGTGATGTAACCCTGGGTCTACTTGACGCTCTAGAGCAGCTAAAGGAAGACTTTCCTGGAGAAGATTTTTCCCAGGCTAAGATCCTGGCCTCGAGCTCCGCTGCCGGAGGCCTCAAGATGAGTGTCCATGGCCTGGTGGAGGACATGACAGTAAAGGCTGCCAAGGAGGCCGCCCTGGGTGCAGGAGCCAATATAAGTTTTTTAACAGCTGGTAAGCTAAGAAGGACTGATCTAGCAAAAATAATTGAAGTAAGTCCAAACATTATTCTTATCGCCGGGGGCGTAGACTATGGAGCTAGGGATACAATAATTGAAAACGCAGAAATGATAGCAAGACTCCCTCTGAAGGTACCAGTTATCTATGGAGGAAATATAGAAAATGATGATGAGATCCGGCTTATTTTCCAGGAAAATGGCAAGGAGGAACTTCTTCATATAGTTGAAAATGTCTACCCCAGAATAGACCAGCTCAACGTGGAACCAACAAGGAAGGTTATCCAGGAGGTCTTTGAAGAGCATATCGTCCATGCCCAGGGAATGGAAAAGATAAGGGAGGTGGTTGATTCCCATGTGGTTCCAACACCTGGTTCTGTTATGCTGGCAACTGAGCTCCTTTCGACTGTCCTACCCGACATTATGACCATAGATGTGGGCGGTGCAACCACCGATGTCCACTCAGTTACCCAGGGAAGTGAAGAAATTTCCAGGATTCTTGTCACTCCCGAGCCCCTGGCTAAAAGAACAGTCGAAGGTGATCTTGGCCTTTTTATCAACCATAATAATATCCTTGGCCTTTTTAACCAGGGAGAGCTGGAGAAGAAAACTGGGCTTAGCCAAGAGGAACTCACTGAAATCCTAGATTCCTACAGCCCCATTCCTAGAGATGATAAAGCAAAAAAACTTGTCAGGGTACTAGCTGAAAAAGCCCTATTAACATCAGTTCATAGACATGCTGGCCATCTAATAGATCTCTATTTCAGTGGTGGTAAAAAATCCGCAGCTATGGGCAAGGACCTGACCAGCATTAAGTATGTGGTGGGTACCGGGGGGGCACTAACCATGCTTGATAATGGAAAGGAGATGCTCCTTAAAATACCTGGATCTAACAAGGGAGACAAGCTCTTACCCCAGGAGGGAATTGAGGTCTTTCTTGATAGGAAGTACATCATGGCAAGCCTTGGAGTGCTAAGTATGGAGTATAGGGAAGGAGCCTTAAAACTACTGCTAGAAAACCTAGGTATAGATAATAAATGAAGAATTTAATAGAGGTCTATAGTTTCTATAGCCTCTTTTTTCTTAGGACCTCTTTTATTAACCGGATAATTTAGTGAATTTAGATGGATCCTTGCTATACTAGAAGAGTAAAATCTAGGAAAGGGAAGTTTAAACCTATAGAGGGCGATAAAGATGATTGATAAAATAAAAGAACTTGTAGAAAAATATAGTAATGAGATTATTGAAATTAGAAGGGATATTCACCAAAACCCAGAACTTGGCATGGAAGAAAAAAGAACCGCTGCCCTTGTTGCCAGTGAACTTAATAAATTGGATTTTGAAGTGGTGGAGGGGGTTGGTAGACTAGGAGTTGTTGGCCTATTAAGAGGAAAAAAAGAGGGAAAAACCCTGCTTCTTAGAGCTGATATGGATGCCCTTCCTATAAAAGAAGAAAGTGGCCTTGACTTCGCTTCCAAGATAGAAGGGCTTATGCATGCCTGTGGGCATGATGTCCATACTGCCATCCTACTAGGGGCTGCCAGGGTTTTAAGTGATATAAGGGAAGATATAAGGGGAAATATTAAATTTGTCTTCCAGCCCGCTGAGGAGTCTAACCCTACGGGAGGAGCAAGATATATGATTGAGGATGGAGTCCTAGAAAACCCCAGGGTTGATGGGGCCCTGGCACTTCATATATGGCCAATAGAGCTTGGAAAAATTGCCCTGAGAAGGGGCACTATGATGGCCCAGTCCGACAGGATCTACTTGACTATAAAGGGAAGGGCTGCCCATGGTGCTGAGCCCCATAAGAGTAGGGATGCCATTGTAGCGGCGGGCCATATAATTACGGGGCTTCAGACCATAGTTAGTAGAAATGTTGATCCCTTGGAAAGCGCTGTTATCAGTCTAGGTACAATAGAGGGGGGAAGCAGGTACAATGTCCTTGCCGATGAGGTCAAAATCCAGGGAACTGTCAGGACCTTTAGGCCCCAGGTCTCCGAACTAATGCCAGAAAGAATCAAGGCTGTTTGCCAGCATATAGCCCTGGCCTATGGCTGCCAGTGCCAGGTTGATTATGTCAGGGG
>CAYFUM010000039.1:0-10255 GCA_964346475.1 uncultured Peptostreptococcaceae bacterium | reverse complement strand
TCCCACTCTATAGTACTAGGTGGCTTTGTTGTTATATCATAGACTACCCTGTTGACTCCCTCTACCTCCTCTACAATCCTCCTTGAGATGGTTTCAAGGGTATCGTAGGGGATCCTGGCCCAGTTGGAGGTCATGCCATCCACTGAATGGACTGCTCTTAGGGCTATGGTTTCATCATAGGTTCTGGCTTCGTCCTTTTTACCTACTGACTTTATGCCAGGTAGGACAGCAAAGTACTGCCAGATACTTTTGTCGAGGTTAGCCTTTCTTATTTCTTCTCTAAAGATAAAGTCGGCTTCTCTAAGAAGATCAAGTCTCTCCTTGGTAAGCGCCCCCAGGCACCTTATTGCTAGGCCTGGACCTGGAAAGGGCTGTCTCCAGACAAAGTGGTGTTCAAGGCCTAGGATCTCTCCTACCCTTCTTACTTCATCTTTAAAAAGCTCCCTTAGAGGCTCAATCAGTTTCAGGTTCATTCTTTCAGGAAGGCCCCCCACATTGTGGTGGCTCTTCACATTGGCATTGGCACCCTCACCACTTTCTACAACATCGGGGTAGATGGTACCCTGCACAAGAAAGGAAGCGTCGCCTAGTTTATTAGCCTCCTCTTCAAAGATGTTAATAAACTCTTCACCAACAATCTTTCTTTTTCTCTCAGGATCGGAAACATCCTTTAGTTTATTTAGGAACCTCTCCTCAGCATCCACACAGATGATATTCATGGAAAAACTCTTTGCATAGTCCTCCATGACCTCATCCCTCTCGCCCTTTCTAAGTAGGCCGTGGTCTACAAAGATACAGGTTAGCTGGTCTCCAATAGCCCTATGGACTAGAAGGGCAGCTACAGAGGAGTCCACTCCCCCAGATAGGCCACAGATAACCCTCTTATCCCCAACAAGCTCCCTTATCCTGACTATTTCCCTGTTGGCAAAGTCCTCAAGGTCCCAGTCTTCCTTTAAATTAGCTATATCATAGATAAAGGTCCTAAGAAGACTGTCACTGGGCTTTTCACTTTGAATGGCATAGAGCCTATTTTCTTCATCCCCCAGGATTACCATGGGATGGACCTCGGTAAAGGCCCAGGACTGGAAATTCTCTGGGATATAGTCCAGGCTGTAACTTCCATCGATATCAATGACCTTGTCGCTTTGATGTTCAAAGGGATTGTCCCTGGAAAAGAAAATCCTCTGCTCACCACCCAGGTGGGCTTCTTCTAGCACCCTGCCTCCCCTATCTACTATGAGCCTAGGAACCCCGTAGCCCAGGGCTAGTAGGGGAATCTTTTTTTCATAGACCCTTCTATCTAGGAGCCTGGCTTCAGGGGAATTTATTGGCTGGGCACTTCCTATGCTTATAATGGCATGAGGGTTTTTATCTAGTATTTCATCTGGCTTAAAGTAGGGAAGAATCTCACAGGCAAATCCCATCTCCCTAATTTTTCTTGCCAGAGGTTGAGCAAGGCCGCCACCAAAATCACATACTACTATCATAGTTATCCCTCGATTCAGTGTAGTTAGGTGGTTCTGCTGTTATCTGAATATCATGGGGATGGCTCTCTATGAGACCGGCATTTGTTATCTTGATAAACTCGCCCTTTTCCGCAAGCTCTATAAGATTAGCTGCCCCTACATAGCCCATACCCGACCTGAGTCCACCGGTCATCTGGTAGATGGTGTCCTTGACATAGCCCCTATAGGGAACCCTGCCCTCTACACCCTCAGGTACGAACTTCTTGGTTTCATTCTGGAAATACCTATCACTGCTACCAGCTTCCATAGCTCCAATACTTCCCATACCTCTATAGCTCTTAAAGCTCCTGCCCTTATAGATTATCCTCTCACCGGGACTCTCATCGGTACCAGCCAGTAGGCTTCCCAGCATGACTGTGGAAGCTCCCGCTGCCAGGGCCTTGACAATATCTCCTGAAAACTTAATACCACCATCGGCAATTATAGGAACTCCTGCTTCACTGGCATAGCTTGCTACATCCATAACGGCGGTGAGCTGGGGAACCCCGATACCGGAGACCACCCTGGTAGTACAGATAGACCCAGGTCCAATTCCCACCTTAAGGGCGTCAGCTCCAGCCTCTATAAGGGCCTCGGCAGCAGCCCTTGTTGCAATATTTCCTGCTATAACCTCAATATCATAGTTGGCCTTGATCCACTTAAGAGCCTCAATAACGTTTTTAGAATGGCCATGGGCTGAGTCTAGAACCAGGACATCCACCTGGGCCTTAACCAGCCTTTCCACCCTCTCTGCCATGTCGGAGCCAATACCTACAGCTGCCCCTGCCAGGAGTCTGCCCTGGCTATCGGTGGCACGGTTAGGGAAGATTACAACCTTCTCAATATCCTTGATGGTTATAAGCCCCTTTAACTTAAAGTTCTCATCCACCAGGGGGAGTTTTTCTATTTTGTGCTTTCTAAGGATGGCCTCGGCCTCATCAAGACTGGTGCCCTCCCTGGCAGTTACCAGGTTATCCTTAGTCATAACCTCACCAATGGGCAGGTTCATATCCCTTATAAAACGCACATCCCTATTGGTAAGTATCCCCTTTAGAACCCTCTCTTCATCCACTATGGGAACTCCAGAGATCCTATAGCGGCTCATTAGCTCCAGAGCGTCATTTACCTGGTGGTGGGGAGAAAGATAGAAGGGGTCGGTTATAACACCGTGCTCACTTCTTTTGACCCTATCCACCTCCAGGGCCTGCCTATCTATAGACATGTTTTTATGAATTATGCCTATTCCACCGCTTCTTGCCATGGCAACCGCCATCTGGGACTCTGTCACCGTATCCATCCCGGCACTGATCAGGGGAATTTGCAGGGAAATATTTCTAGTAAGTTTTGTGTTTAGCTTGACCTGGTCGGGAGTAACGCTGCTCTCTCCAGGAAGTAGTAGTACATCATCATAGGTTAATCCTTCTCGAATAGCCACATTGCCCTCCTAAAAAAATATATTATTTCAAAATACCATAAAGTTTTTCTCATGTCTATATTATACTTCTCTTTTACCCTTAAGTATAGGATTTTTCAGACCAACTGTGCTAAAATTATTACTTGGGAGGGAAACATGCTAAAGCACTATAAAGACTTTTTAAATAAAAAGGTGGGTCGCTATCTCCTAGGGATCATCCTACTTTTACTGGTGGACAGTATCCAGCTCTATGTCCCCCAGGTACTAAGTACCTATACCAACAAGCTGGAAAAAGGCATAATTTTAAAAGAAGAAATCTGGAAATATGCCGCAGTAATCGGAGGCCTGGCTATTCTTATGGCCCTACTCCGCTATCTATGGAGAATAATGATAGTCTTTACTGCCCTGGAATTTGAAATCTGGACCCGTAAAAAACTCTATAAGCACTGGACTGGTCTTCCCCTGGAGTACTTTAACAGCGTAAAAACAGGGGAGCTTATGAGCTATGCCACCAATGATATCAACACCATAAAAAGAACCTTCAGTGGTGGAATTATCATGAGTGTGGACGCTATATTTATGACCATAACCACTATAGTGGTCATGGGTACAACCATAGACTGGAAACTGACCTTCTTTGCCCTTCTTCCCATGCCCTTTATTGCCTATGGCGTACTAAAAATGGGCAAGCTGGTCCACTCAAAATTTAGAAGGGTTCAAGAAATCTTCTCCCAACTCTCCGACAAGGTCCAGGAATCCTTCTCAGGCATATCTGTAATCAAAGCCTTTAGCCAGGAAAAACTAGACCTGGAGGACTTTAACCAGATAAACGAAAAGAACTTTCAAGAAAACATGGCTCTAGCCAAGTTCCAAGCCAGGCTCTTTCCCACAGTGAGGTTTATTGGTCGCTCCAGTATGATAATCGGTATCATACTGGGAGCCAGGGCCGTCCTATCCTCCACTATAAGCCTGGGAGACTATGTAGCCTTTATCAAATACCTGGAAATGCTAGTCTGGCCTGTCATGGCCATAGGCATGGTAACCAACCTTATCCAAAGGGGACTTGCCTCCATGACCAGGGTAAACGAGGTTTTAGACATAGAGTCTAGCCTCAAGGAGTCTCTAGAACCCCTGGAACCCCAGGGCTACAGGCTGGAAGTAAAGAAGCTAAACTTCACCTACCCCGGCGCCCAGGAACGGGCCCTGGAGGATATTTCCTTCACCCTAGAAGAGGGAGCCTCCCTGGGAATACTAGGACCCACTGGCTCAGGTAAGTCCACCCTGGTCAGCCTCCTACTAAGGCTCTACAACATCCCTAGGGGCCAGGTCAGCCTAGGCCAGGTCGATATGAACGATCTTTCAATTGAAAAGACCAGGGACCTCATAGCCATGGTTCCCCAGGATAACTTCCTCTTTTCTACAGAAATTAAAAACAATATTTCCCTCAGCGATAAAAAGCCCCAGGAGGAGAAGGTGATCCAAGCCGCCAAGGACGCCCATGTCCACGAAGAAATCATGGGCTTTCCCCAGGGCTATAGGACCTTCCTTGGAGAAAAGGGAGTCAACCTAAGCGGGGGCCAGAAACAAAGGACCTCAATAGCAAGAGCCCTTTATAAGGACTCCCCAATCCTGATTTTTGATGATAGCCTCTCGGCGGTTGATACCAAGACCGAGGAAGCCATCCTAAGAAAACTCCGGGTGGAGCTAGCCAGGCACAGCTCGATTATCATCTCCCATAGGATATCCACCCTCCAAAACCTGGATGAGATTATCTTCCTGGATGAAGGAAGGATAGTCGAAAGGGGAAGCCACGAAGAGCTCCTGGCTCTTAAAGGCAGATACTACACCATCTATGAAAAACAACTTCTCGAAGACAAGATAAAGGAAGCCGGCTATGAAAGACTATGATGAAGTAAAACTGGAAAAGTTCTACGACAGTAGGCTAATAAAAAAGCTCTCCAGCTATACCAAGGGCCTCTGGCTTCTACTTATCTTCTCTGCCCTTATGCTGCTGGCAGGAACCCTCTTTGACCTTCTCCAGCCCCGTATAATATCCTCTATTATAGATGACTACCTGGTGCCAAAATCCAGTCAGCTAGTAGAGGCTGACCAGGGCATAGAGCTAGAAGAGGGAAGCTTTATAATAACTAGAGAGGAGTCCTCCAGCTATATAGAGGATGGCAAGTTGGTAGTAGAAGGTAAGGAAAGGGCCCTCAGCGAAAGGGAGAAAAAATCCTACAGTGACTATAGATTTAAGAGGATTAGCAGGCTGACCATCTTTCTTCTTGGCCTCTCCCTACTGACCTATGTCAGTGCCATGGTGGAGCAGATTGCCCTGAACTTTGTAGGTCAAAGGGTTATCCAGAGGATCCGCTCAGACCTCTTCTCAAAGCTTGAGCACCTGAGCCTGAGCTTCCATGAGAAGAATCCAGTAGGAAGACTGGTGACCAGGATGACCAATGACCTGGGTAACATAAACGAGCTCTACACCGATGTGGCTGTCACCATCCTCAGTGATGTGGCAATAATCCTGGGTAGCATCTTTATGATGTTTTCCATGAGTGTAAGACTCAGCCTTATATCCCTTTCTGTTATCCCCATCCTGGTGGCTGTAACTATAGTATTCCAAAAAAAGGTCAGGATTGCCTACAGGAATGTCAGGGTCAAACTTGCCAAGATCAACAGCACCCTCAATGAAAACCTATCGGGAATGAAGACCATCCAGATTTTCAACCAGGAAAATAAGTTTATTGATAACTTCACCCAGGACAATGAAGATTACTATATTGCAAGCAAGGGCGAGCTCCAGGTCTATGCTGTCTTTAGACCCTTTATGAACTTACTCTACTATGCCAGCCTGATCCTGGTTATTGTCTTTGGTGGTAAATTTGCCATGGAGGGCAGTGTCGAGGTGGGTGTAGTAATCGCCTTCACCATCTACGTACAAAAGCTCTTTAGGCCTATCCAGGATATGTCGGAAAAGTTTACCATTTTCCAGTCTGCCATGGCCTCCATTGAAAGGGTCTTCATGCTACTAGAAGAAGAGGAGACCATTGTCAATGACCCCAAGCTCCAGCTAGACTCCCTCAGGGGGGATGTGGAATTTAAGGATGTGTGCTTTAGCTATGAAGAGGGCGAACCAGTCCTAAAAAATGTCAGCTTCTCAGTCAAAGAGGGCGACACCATAGCCTTCGTAGGCGCTACGGGATCTGGGAAAACCACTATAATGAGTCTACTAACCAGGCTCTATGACATAGACAGTGGTGAAATCCTCATCGATGGCCACTCCATTAAAGACTATGACAAGCACTTCCTAAGAAGTAAAATTGTCCCAGTCCTCCAGGACGTCTTCCTCTTCGCGGGAGACATCAGGGGAAACATTGCCCTACTAAATAAGGAAATCACCGATGAAGAAATCTGGCAGGCTGCGGACTTTGTCAATGCCAGCCACTTTATAAAGAAGTTCCCCGATGGCCTTGACCACCCAGTTACCGAGGGAGGCTCCACCCTATCCCAGGGGGAAAGGCAGCTACTGAGCTTCGCCAGAGCCCTGGTCCATAGGCCAGACATCCTCATCCTTGATGAAGCCACAGCCAGCATAGACACCCAGACAGAGCTTCTAATCCAGGATGCTATAGAAAAGGTCGTAAAGGGAAGGACCACCTTTGTGGTTGCCCACAGGCTCTCCACCATAAGAGGAGCCGATAAGATCATAGTCATGCACAAGGGCTGTATAGCAGAAATGGGCAGCCATGATGAACTACTAGAAAAAGAAGGTCTCTACGCAGACCTCCATAAACTCCAGTATGCACTGGATGAAAAAGACGGCTCCAGCTAGGGCCGTCTTTCATTTTGAATCTAGGTCTTATTCTCTTGCTGTAAAATAATCACCGGAAGCTTTTTTACTTTC
Organism: uncultured Peptostreptococcaceae bacterium; assembly: GCA_964346475.1. Taxonomy (GTDB): domain Bacteria; phylum Bacillota; class Clostridia; order Peptostreptococcales; family Acidaminobacteraceae; genus DTU036. Next base: position 3,426 of record CAYFUM010000039.1, on the reverse strand, counting down.
TCTATCCAATAGACTCTATATGAAAGGCCTTTAGCAAATCTGAAAAAGAGGCATAAAGATCCCGATAAAAATAGGCTAAGTATCTTTATTACTTTATAAACTATTTCATCAACAATGGTTGACTTCAATGGATGATAGGAAAATCCAATACCCTTAACTTCTCTAAGCCAAAACATTGGAACACTGAACTTTAAAAAAGGTTCTACTGATAATGGGACAGGCGATACTATTTATAGGAGAAATTTATAGACAAAAAAGCGAGCCGATGGATAAAGCTCTTTCCACCAGCTCACTTCACGAACCATTTAATTATATCCCCGGTTTCTATCCAATAATAGCTCGGACCTAAACACAGATATAAGAATTAGAATTCTAGTGATTATTGTAAAAAAACTGCCTAGATAGCCAGCAGACTATCTTATTCTAATTGTCTCTATAGGAGTTCTACAGGTAAGATTTTCAAAACCATCTTCAGTAACTACATAGGTGTTTCCAATGTTTGCACCAGCAGCCATGGGCTCTGTCCACTGGGGATGTAAAACAAAGACCATTCCAGGCTTTAGTATCTCAGTATTATGTGATGTGATTTCTAGATTATGTGTACTTATATGCATGCCTACACCATGGCCCAGGTTGGGATTATGTGGCCCCGCTACCGGAGGATAAGAATGCATAAGCTTTCTTCCTGTTTTTTCTAGATCAATATCTTCAATATACTGGAGAGGAATTTCTAAAGCAGATAAATCATCATTAGGTGCCCAATTATAGGGCATGGTTGGTGTGTGATCATCAACTAGCAGGCCATGTTCAATAAAGACAGAGAATCCAGCCTTATTAATATCGCAAACCCTATTCCCTGGCTTTATAAGCTTTTCTGCCCTTCTCAGTGATTCGGTACAGATCTCTAGTACCTCCTCTTGAAACTCTGTTATATCACCAACTGCTATCATCCTAGCCATTTGTGCTGAGTATCCCCTATAGGAAATACCAGACACATAAAAGTTAATCAAGTCACCGGGAACTATTTTGTGACCATAGGCCTTTCCTATATGAGTTCCCCATTTATTTACCCCAATCTGGTATCCATCGGCATTTTCGCCTCCCCTGGCAAGTTGGGCAAATGTAAATGCAGCGTAAAGCTCATTATCAGTAACGCCTAATTTACAGGCATGAACAGCGGCCTCAAAACCTATATCCATTAATTGTCCAGAAGCTCTTATTTGATCAATCTCAGCTTCAGATCTATACCTTTGCATCAAGTCTATAGTCCTAGTTTCATCTCCAAATTCCGCCCTAGGTAAAAGCTCTTTTAGACCCTTCCAGTGCTTAAGAGATGTTCCATCTCCCATTAGTCCAATACTAGCTTTTTCATAGCCCATTTCTATAAGCTCTTTATAAACTCCCTCTACTAGCATTTTGTCAGAAGAAGCAGGGCGACCTGAATACTCCCTCCCCAGAGCACCCACCTGATAAATTTTTTCGATTCCTACTGCCTCACCCCAGGAAGGAGGTAGTAATACTGCTTGTGTATAAAAGGAAAACAGTCTGAGACCTTTGGACCTATCAGAGGGGATGATTAGAATTCCTTCCCTGTTCCAATCACAAAGATATCTCAAGTATTTATTGGTTGTGTGATAGTTTGGCGCTCCATTGGCATTGACTAGAGTAACATCTCGCTCACTTTTTATAGCTTCATTTCTAATATGATCAACTCTTTGCCTAAGTTCCTCTTCTGAGATAGCCTTAGGAGCTACGAACTCAAAACTAGGTTCAAAACCTTCTAGCAGTCTTTCAAATTTCTTGTTTATCATGAACATCTCCCTCATAAACTCTTTGTACCCTAGGATTTATTTGCTTTCCTTTAATGTAATATTAGCACTAATAAACTAGGTTTTTTTACATATTCGCCTTTCTATTCTTAGAAAATATTACTGAACCAATGACAAAGGTGGACATCAAACCAATACCCATAATATATATGGGTACTCTATTGTAAAGAACCACCGATCCAGCAAATGGCAGGATTAGAAAATTCCAGAAAAATACCGCATTATATACACCCAGTGCCTCGTAAATAGAGGATTGGTTATTAGGATCAACTGCCCTTACCAAGGACAAGCCCTGGGGATTAGATCCTGTACACATACCATATATCATAAGACTCTTCTCAAACCACTCATCATGTCCCAATTTCTTCATCCAAGTAAATACGAATATTCCAGTAATAGCCATACTCAAGAAAGCATGAGTTATTAGCGGAACAAAGAATTTGCTTATCACGTCTAGTTGGATAGTTGCAGTGGCGCCCAGAATGATTATCTCTAGGGTAAAGTTACTAATTTGGTTTATGGTGTTTTTATCAACGAATTTATCGAGTTTTAACTTAAGGAGAATTGGCCAAAGAATTAATCCACCAGCAAGGCTCCATAGCATTGCGCCTATATTCCCAAAAAAAGGTATAAATTTAGCTAGTAGAATAAAAACACCTTCACCTAGTTTTATTGCTACAGCTAAAATGCCCAATTGAAGTGCAATGGCAGTTACATTGGTAGGATTTATTGTCGTATGCCCTATAGACTCTCTTTTCTCCTCGGGTAAAGCGCCCTTAAAGAAATATTCTGGCTGATCAACTATACTTTTTGTAAAGGTTCCCCATCCCTTTCTTACTCCATAATTCGCAATTATCATCCCAGGAATCATAGCAGCTAAAATACCCAGAGTTGCTAGTACCATACCTATACTCTGGGCCCCAAGGGCTCCCGTAGGATCTATAGCCTCTGATATAATCGGAACACTACCATGGGAACCAAAATAGGCTGCAACCCCCAATAGTCCCCAACCCTCTGGAAGACCAGGCCAAAACTTAAGTAAGAAGGCACCTAAAATCACACCAAAGATCATTTGAAAACCATAGGCCGTCATGTTTGTAAATGTAAAGTCTAGGTGTTTGTAGAGACGTTGGGCAGTCACAGTTATACCAATTGGTACACAGGCCATAATAATTCGCATTCCAATCCCAGCAAATTCAGCAAAAGCCGCTGGTATCTCAATTATTCCAAGCACTTGTTGGCCCAGTATGAGTCCTAAAAAACCACCAATAAGACTGGCAGGAAGTAGTACTTTTTGTAATGCAGGCACTAATTCTCTAATTATAACACCTGCTATCAGTAACATTCCAAATAATATTAAAGCATCATAATAAACTAACATTTGTTACTCCTCCTAATTAAATATATGACTGTCTGGGTAAGATTTGATAAAAACAGTTTTTTCTTCCTCCTTTCTTACAGGCCACAATAGTGTTATAAATAAGTACAAATGATTAAGTCCCTTTGTGGTATGTGGATAAGGGCTGAAAATAGCCTCCTTTTTTTCAGTTTTCATAATTATAAACCTATTGGTAGCCTCATTCTTTGACTATAATAT
>CAYFUM010000038.1:0-10305 GCA_964346475.1 uncultured Peptostreptococcaceae bacterium | reverse complement strand
CCTCTTTCTTTAACCGGTAACTTTACTGTGTGTTAAGGAAAGTGTAGCATATCCAAAAGCAACAAAAGAGTTGGAGTATTATCCTCGAGACCTCTTTCTAACCATAGAGGATATGTATACTAGAAAAGATCAACGCATTCTTTAGCCTATACATTTCTGGTTCAACAGTTAAAGCCCTCACATTTGAGGGCTTTTTCCTTGTAAAGTAGCTTACTTTTTCTACTTATCCAGTTTTCTTTCGTGTTTTCTATACACTTCAGGGTCAATGCTTTCTAGGTACTCCACTACTTCATCCACGGTCATAATGTCTGCAAACTTAGCTTCCATATCAAACATATTCCACTGCACTACTCCTGGAACACGATCTCCTACTGTTCCTTCTGGAATGATGGTCTTAAAACCATAGCCTGTTGAATCCATAACCGTATGTCGTACACATGCACAGGAAGTCGCACCCATGACAATCACCGTATCTACTCCCAAGAAATTCAGGGTCTGTGCTAGGTGAGTTCCAAAAAAGTTAGAAGCATACTTCTTGTGAATGACGGGCTCTTCTGGTCGTGGCTCTAGTTTGGGATCAATCTCTAACCACTCTGTATTGATATCCAGTGCACTCATTGGAATCTTTTCATCCCAGCGTGGTAGGTCCCATTGTTTCTCTCCTACATAGCCTGTAGTGGTATGGAAGATAGGAACACCGGATTTCCGTGCTGCATTAAGTACGCGCAGTGCATTGGCACAGACTTCTTCTGACTTATCACAGGTAAAGGGATGGCCTTCACTCATCCAGGCTCTTGCCATATCTACAGTTGTTACAGCTGGTGCTTTGCCTACGCCCATGGAGCGCATAAAGCCACGCTCTTTATAGATTTTTCTTGCCTCATCAAATGCTTTTTTCAGTAACTCCTCATCAAATGCATAACTGTCTACAAATTTATAGTCTTTGTTTTCTGCCATGATCTTTCTCCTTTTTTATTTTTCTACGTCTTGATAGCATAGTGCATAGGGTCTTGGTCGAATATACTGACCTATTCCCTTCTCACCAACGAATTTTCCGCGTTCAGCCATGAGTTTCCCACGCAGATATACTTTGTCAGCGATACCTATCTTTTCAAAGCCTTCAAAGGTTGCATAGTCAGATCCTTCATAGCTATCTTCAAAGGTAATCTTTCCTCGATACTCTGGATCAAAAATGACAATGTCTGCATCAGAGCCAGGAAGCAAGGTTCCTTTTTCGGGATAGATGCCTACCATTTTTGCTGGATTTGTGGCAAAGATTTCTACAAAACGTTGCTTTGAGATTTTTCCCTTTTCCACTCCCTGAGTCCAGAGCACGGCAAGCCTTTCTTGAAAACTTGGGCATCCATTGGGGATTGCCGCAAAATTATTCAGTCCATCTTTTTTCTTTTCAAAACCACCAGCCACTGCTGCATGATCTGACCCTACTGCCAGCAGATGATTGTTCTTAATGCCATCCCACATAGCTTCAAGATGATCTTTTGTTCTTAGTGCCGGTGAACACACATACTTAGCACCTTCAAAATTGGGTTTAGCAAGATAGGACTCATCTAGGGTAAGGTAGTGGGTACAGGTTTCTCCATAAATGGGAAGTCCTCTAGCTCTAGCTTTCTTAATACTTTCCAGTGCGCCCTTGCTGGAGACGTGGACTACGAAGAGAGGACAGCCTGCTAGTTCAGCCAAGCTAATTGCTCTTTGGGTTGCTTCATCTTCAACAATAGGAGGTCTTGAATAAGAATGGTTAATCGGTTCAGTTTGACCCTGTGCTAACAGTTGTTGCTGGAGAGTGTAGACCATATCTCCGTTTTCAGCATGAACCATAATGGTAATTCCATAGTCTTTAGCAATCTGCATCCCTTTAAAGATCAAGTCATCTTGAACCATAAAAGGAGTGTACTTGTAGGCCATAAAAAACTTTAATGTTGTGACTCCAGCATCGGCCATGAGGGGAATTTCTTTTAACAATTCTTCGCTAGTATTCATCACCATACCATGGAAAGAGTAATCTGAGGTGGACTGACCTTTGGCAAATTCCTCATTTTGTTTTTTCACAGAGTCGATGATGCCCATTCCTTCAAATTGCGGAGCAAAATCCACAATCGTAGTTGTTCCACCCACTACAGCCGCATGGGATGTATCAAAAGATGTGGTAGCAAAAGAACCCATATGTACATGCTCATCAACCCCACCAGGGAAAACATACTTTCCTGTGGCATCAACGATCTCATGGCCATCTTCAGGAAGATTCACTCCGATCTCAATGATCTTTTCTCCCTCAACTAAGATATCCGCTATATATTCAGCTTCTGTGGATAGAATAGTCCCGTTTTTTATCAGTAGTCCCATGTTGGCCTCCTCTTTCGTTTATGGACTATTTAGGATCTAGTTTTCTTTCGTGTTTTCTATACACTTCAGGGTCAATGCTTTCTAGGTACTCCACTACTTCATCCACGGTCATAATGTCTGCAAACTTAGCTTCCATATCAAACATATTCCACTGCACTACTCCTGGAACACGATCTCCTACTGTTCCTTCTGGAATGATGGTCTTAAAACCATAGCCTGTTGAATCCATAACCGTATGTCGTACACATGCACAGGAAGTCGCACCCATGACAATCACCGTATCTACTCCCAAGAAATTCAGGGTCTGTGCTAGGTGAGTTCCAAAAAAGTTAGAAGCATACTTCTTGTGAATGACGGGCTCTTCTGGTCGTGGCTCTAGTTTGGGATCAATCTCTAACCACTCTGTATTGATATCCAGTGCACTCATTGGAATCTTTTCATCCCAGCGTGGTAGGTCCCATTGTTTCTCTCCTACATAGCCTGTAGTGGTATGGAAGATAGGAACACCGGATTTCCGTGCTGCATTAAGTACGCGCAGTGCATTGGCACAGACTTCTTCTGACTTATCACAGGTAAAGGGATGGCCTTCACTCATCCAGGCTCTTGCCATATCTACAGTTGTTACAGCTGGTGCTTTGCCTACGCCCATGGAGCGCATAAAGCCACGCTCTTTATAGATTTTTCTTGCCTCATCAAATGCTTTTTTCAGTAACTCCTCATCAAATGCATAACTGTCTACAAATTTATAGTCTTTGTTTTCTGCCATTTTGTTCCTCCTTAGGATTGCTATAAGATAGATTGACAATCTTTCATTACGCAAATTATGTGCCAAAGATATAAGTCATGGAATTTCAAGCTTTTCAAGACATTCAATTATTCGCTTTTGAATTTATGCAAAAGAAAAGACTAATTCTTTAAGGAAATAGTCTTCTTTCTCTTTGCAAGATTGCAAAGAACTTTCAGTTATGCAAAATTAAAATTCTAATCCATATTTTTTCATTTTTCTTGAGAGTGTGCTGGCGTGAATTCCCAAGACAACGGCAGCACTCTCCAGCGTTTTGTGTTTTTTGATGACATCTTCAAGAATGCTCTTTTCATAAAGATCCATTAGTTGAGGGAGGTCTCTTTTTAGAGCATATTCAGGGTCATTAAGTGTATTCATCATGACATTATTCAGCACTTTACCCGGTATCGTTTCGATGGTGATCTTGTCATCACTTAAAATATAAAGATACTCAATAATATTTTCCAATTCACGCACATTACCCGGATAACTATAGCCCTGTAGTGCTAAATAAGCATTCTGCTCAATGGATTTCGTTGTCTTATATTTGCGATTCAATCGACTTAAAAAATGGCGTATCAGTGGACCAATATCCTTGGTTCTCGAGCGTAGAGGCTGGATGATCACGGGAAAGACACTAAGTCTATAGAATAAATCTTCTCTAAAATTTCCGATTTCCACCTCTTTTGAAAGATCGCGATTTGTGGAAGCAAGAATTCTTACATCAACAGGAATGGCTTTTCTACCTCCAAGTCGTCGGATTTCTTTTTCTTGAATGACACGCAAAAGTTTAGACTGAACATCATAGGGAAGCTCACCTACTTCGTCTAGAAGAAGCGTTCCTTTATCAGCAAGTTCAAACATGCCCATCTTTCCACTATCCTTCGCTCCAGTAAAGGCACCTTCTTCATAACCAAAAAGTTCCGATTCAAAAAGCTCCCTTGGAATTGCCGCACAGTTTAGACGAATGAATGCTTCCGAACTTCGTGGACTATTGTTATGTATATAGCGGGCGATAACTTCTTTTCCAGTTCCTGATTCTCCCTGAATTAAAACCGTCGTGTCGTATGGAGCTGCCATTTTTGCCTTTTGAACTGTGTTCTCCATTTCAGAAGATTCGCAAACAAAATCATAGCGACGATTGAGAAGTTGTCTAAGCGATGACATTTCCATTGTGAGAAGCTTGCTGTCCTCGATACTCTTTTTAAGACTATTTTCAAGCTCTAAAAGCTTATCGACATTACGCGTATTGTTTACAACACCAACAAATTCACCCTCGATAAAAATGGGAACTGCATTTGTAAGCGCTGTTCGTCCGGAAAAGTATTGGTGAAGAGTAGATTGAGGTTTCTTGGTTTTAATGACTTCTAGAGAAATTGCTTTGCTAAACAATCCTTCCATTTCAAGATCAGCAAGATTCTTATGGAGGATGTCTTTTTTCTTTATCCCTGTAATTAATTCATAGTGCTGGTTTACGTACAGAACATTACCGCAAGGATCAGAGATCAATACTCCATCTACGGAATAATCTAAAGCTGCCTTAAAAATGTCTTTCATCTGATTTCTCCTAAGAATCTATCTCCATTTCTTTATCCACATTCATTCCGCGAATCTTATAGGTCAAGGGTTACCCTTCTTCAAAAGAATACTGATTGTTAAATTATTTTGTTACCAGTATATGACTAATTATATCATATTTTTATAACAATCATAAAACGCTATTGAAATACAACTGAAATACAAGTAAAATATATCTAGTTCAGGAGGGAAGAAAATGGACTACATTCTACTAACGAATAATCCAAGACTTAAAGATGAATCAGGGGCAAAAATGATCCAGGGTTCTTTTCGCGACGTTCTTTTAGCCGCAAGAGATCATGTCTACTTAGGACATCAATTGATCACACACCCCCTATTTGCAAGCGCAGGCATGATGTATTCGCCTTACCGCAGCATTCTTTTAAGTACACAAAAAGAGCATAACTCCCAACATGCTGAGCTTATTGCTAACTCAATTCTTGACTATGACAAACTGATGCAACGTAGAAAACCAGACGAAAACAATCAAGAGGACTACGCAAGGATTGATCAGGAACTTTACTTATCTGCTCTTGATGAGCACAAAAGACTTCAACGGAGGTGATTGGATTGAAACTAGAACATGGCCATATTTGGATAAAGGATATCCAACTTGGTAATGAGACCAAAGTAGAAAAGGGAGTACTTACTGTAGATCCCGATGCACTAGCAGCTTTTCTTAAAGAAGACAGCAAAATCAAAAACATCAAAATCGATGTAGCGCGACCTGGGGAAGAAGTTCGCATTATCCCTGTCAAAGACGTGATTGAACCACGAGTAAAAGTACAAGGAAGCGGAAATGGATTCCCAGGAGTCACAACAAAAATGGCTCAACTCGGCGAAGGCCGCGTCAATCTCCTTAGCGGAGCTGCCATCGTGACCATTGGTGACATTGTTGGTTTCCAAGAAGGTGTCATCGATATGTGGGGAGAAGGTGCCAAATGGACTCCTTTCTCTAAAACATTTAATCTTGTTGTCGACATTGAGCCAGTAGAAGGGCTTGATCCTCATACACACGAGCGTACCGTGCGCCACGCAGGCCTACGTGCTGCTGAGTTTGTTGGAAAAGCTGGAGAGAATGTAGAGCCTGATGAAGTTAAGGTTTACGAAATTGGCACACGTAAAGAAGAGGATGCTAAATATCCAAATCTTCCTAAGGTTGCTTATGTTGAAATGCTGATCTCTCAGGGGCTACTCCATGACGGTTACATCTATGGAGTCAACTCTCAGCAAATCCTTCCTACTCTCATCCATCCAAACGAGGAACTTGATAACGCCGTTATCAGTGGTAACTGCGTTGCTGCATGCGATAAGATCACTACGTATCAACATCAAAACAACTCCGCAATTTTGGATCTCTATGAGCAGCACGGAAAGACCATCAACTTTATTGGTGTCATCTTAACACCTGAAATGACCACACTTGAAGGTAAATTTAGAACGTGTGACTATACAGCAAAGCTCTGCCATACCTTAGGAGCAGATGGTGTCATCATCTCTGAAGAAGGTTATGGTAATCCTGACTCTGACCTTGTCATGATCTGCAAGCGTTGTGAGCAAAAAGGCATTAAGACTGTTCTCATCACCGATGAATGTTCAGGATGGGATGGAATGAGTCAACCACTTACTGATATGGCTGAAGAAGCTGTAGCTGTTATCTCTACCGGAAATGTTTCCCATGTTGTTGAACTTCCTCCTGCAAAGAAAGTACTTGGCAACGAAAAAGCCATTTACACTTTAGCTGGTGGATGGGAAGGCTGTATTGCTGAAGATGGCTCCATGAAATGTGAGCTAAACGCTGTCATCGGCTCAACTTCAGAAATTGGCTATCACAACTGTACTGTTGAGCTTTACTAGGAGGACCACATGAAAATCATTTATTATGTAAATCAATTTTTTGGACAAATTGGCGGCGAAGACCAAGCTGGTATTGCTCCTCAATTTACAGAAAAAGCAGTTGGACCTGCCATGGGTTTTGAAGGCCTTCTAAAGGGAGAAGCTCAAATCGCAGGAACGATTATCTGCGGAGATAACTACTTTAATGAGAATAAAGACGAAGCTCTTGAAGCCATTTTGAAAATGGTAAAAGATTCTGGAGCAGATCTGCTGGTTGCCGGACCCGCCTTTAATGCTGGGCGTTACGGCATGGCTTGTGCTGAACTTTGTAAAGCAGTGCAAGAAGAACTCGCTCTCCCCTGCATTACAGGTATGTATGAAGAAAACCCAGGACTCAGCGAGTGCCGTTCAGAGGTCATTGTTGCCAAAACTGGAAACTCTGCAGCCGATATGAGAAAAGCACTTCCTGTCATGGCAAATCTAGCACTTAAACTTCTGAAAAAAGAAAATCTTGCTCTTCCAGAAGTTGATGGCTACTTTGCTCAAGGAAGAAGACTGACTGTGTTCTCTGATAAACGCGGATCACAGCGCGCTGTTGAAATGCTGTTAAAAAGACTAGGCAACGAAGACTTTGTAACAGAACTTCCTATGCCTGTCTTTGACCAAGTAGCTCCTGCAGCTGCTATTGCCGATCTTTCTAAAGCAACCATCGCACTTGTTACAAGTGGTGGTATTGTTCCTCACGGAAACCCAGACCATATTCAATCTGCATCCGCTCAAAAATGGGGCAAATATGATGTTTCTGGAATCGACGCTTTAAAAGACGATTACTTTACAGTCCATGGTGGCTATGACCCTGTTTATGCCAATGAGCAAGCAGACCGTGTTGCTCCTTTAGATATTCTCAACGAATTAAAAAGAGAAGGCGTCATCGGCGATATCTACACCTACTTCTATACAACGACAGGAACTGGAACTTCAGTTGCTAACTCAGTTACCTTTGGAAGTGAAATTGGAAAAGAGTTAAAAGAAGCTGGCGTTGATGGCGTTCTCCTCACTTCTACATGAGGCACCTGTACACGTTGCGGTGCAACGATGGTTAAAGAGATTGAGCGCTACGGACTTCCTATTGTCCACCTTGCTACAATCACAACAATTTCCGAATCTGTTGGGGCGAATCGTATTGTTCCTACAGTAGCCATTCCTTATCCTGTAGGAAATCCAAGTTTGGATTCCAAGGACGAACATGAACTGAGAAAAGAACTGGTACTTCGTGCTGTTAAAGCATTAGGTACATCGATCGACGAACCGACACAATTCGAAAAATAAAATACGGGCCTTCAAAGCTAAGGCCCTTTTTCAAACGAAAGGAGTAATCAATGGAACAACCAACTAGAGAAACTTGGGCAAGCCGATTTGGTTTTATTATGGCTACAGCTGGTTTTTCAATCGGACTTGGAAATATGTGGAGATTCCCCTATCTGGTGGGAACCAATGGAGGGGGCGCCTTCGTACTTGTTTATTTACTTATCTGTCTTTTGATTGGTATTCCCCTTTTCACTATGGAAATTAGTCTAGGCCGAAAAACGCAATCAAGCCCCGTTGTAGGTATGCGTTCCCTTACCCATAAAGGAAGTCCTTGGGTTTCCTTTGGATGGTTTGGTGTTCTCGCGGCTTTCTTCATTCTTACTTACTATATCCAAATCATGGGTTGGATCATGTCCTATTTTGTCAAGATGGTTGCAGGTCAGCTTTCAGGTTTAAGTGCCAATGAATATCTGACTGTCTTTGAAACCTTCCGTGCTAATCCTCTTGCTGTAGGTGGATTCACTCTTCTATGTATCTTTATCGTAGGACTGATTTCTGCAAAAGGTCTTGAAAAAGGAATTGAACGAGCTTGTAAAATCCTTATGCCTGCACTTTTTGGTATGCTGATTATCCTCGTTATCCGCTCCTTAACACTTCCAGGAGCCATGAAAGGTGTATCTTGGTATTTGGCTGTAGACTTCTCAAAAATCACCAGTAAATCTCTTTTAGATGCCCTTGGACAAGCTTTCTTCTCCATAGGTATTGCTAGTGGTGGTGCATTTATCTACGGCTCCTATCTCTCAAAAGATAGCAATATCCCCGGTGATGGCCTCATGGTCATTGGCTTTGATACAGGAGCTGCTCTGCTTGCAGGATTTATGATGTTCCCTGCCATCTTTGCTTTAGGCATGGACCCGGGTCAAGGAGAATCATTACTCTTTGTCACCATGAGCAATCTGTTTAATCAACTACCCTTTGGAAGATTCTTCGGTTCTCTCTTCTTCCTCCTTGTGTTCTTTGCAGCACTCTCCTCTGCCCTAGGCTATTTCGAGCCAATCGTTACGACCATTGTGGATCTAGGGAACATATCAAGGAAGAAAGCTGTCATCATAGGACTAGCAGTTATCTTTATCGTTGGTTTCCCAACCATTATGGCTAAAGGTCCATGGAAAGACATTACGATTGGAGGAAGAAACTTCTTTGACTTTGCAGACTTCCTCTCTGGAAATATCCTAATGCCTCTTGGTGCAATTGCTCTTGCTGCCTATACTGCATTCAAATGGAAATTTGAAAACTTTAAAGCAGAGACTGATGTTGGAGCCAAAGGTTTTAGAGTAACAAACGCATGGAAACCTCTCGTTCTTTTTCTCATTCCTATTTCACTTCTCATTATCTTTATCCGGGGAGTCTTCTTCTAAAATGAAAAAGAACCTGTCTCTCCCCTTTTAATAGACCTTCATTTGGGCTATACTGAGACAGAGAACTCGAAGAGGATGTAAGGAGACAAGGATGGAATCGGAAAAACAAGAAAAAGTAAGCAGCAATCAAATTTATGATCTCCTACGTGAACGCATCATCAAGCTCGATTATGAGCCAGGTAGTGTTCTCAATGAAGTGGATATTGCCGATGAGTTTGGTGTCAGCCGTACTCCAGTGCGAAAGGCTTTTCAAATTCTTGAAGAAGATCAATTGGTGAAGATCATTCCAAGATTTGGTATTCAGGTTGTGCCAATCGACTTTATTCAAATGCGCCATATTTTTGAATTGACAAGGGTCTTAGATCCTTATGCTACTCGACTTGCCGCAGAAAAGATGGGTAATCTTGAAATTGCAGAACTCGAAAAGATTGTTCAGCGTCTCAAGAGCTATGAGAATATTGAAAGAGACTATCAAAAAGCCATCAGTGATGATGAAGCTTTTCACCAAGTCATCAACCGAGCTTCAGGTAATCCCTGGCTCCAAAATATTCTTCATAATTTACACGCTCATACAGAGCGATTATGGCATTACTGTGAAGGCCATTTTGATTCCATGGAACTCTTTTCTCGCACATTAAGTCTCATTCTAGAAGCCATCAAAGAAAAAGACTACGACTTAACAGAGAAGTATGCTCTAGAGCATATTGATGAGTTTGTCTCAAAAATCAGAGAGGTGCTTCTAAAGCTTTAAGCTAATTTAAATGATAAAAAAAGTTAAACTGGGATGTTCTGCCTTTCTTAGGGAGTTGTACATCCCAGTTTATACTTTAATGCGCGAACTTTAGTTAAACGGGTCTTTGTCAAATGATGTTGGTTTGAGAAATCAGGCTGATGATTAGGTCGATTTGACTCTCTGCGAGTTGATGGTGAGAAGTACTCACCGTCAGCTCGTTTTTTTATAAGATAGATTGTAATATTAAGTGCAACAGTCCAAAAAGTTAAAACTCATTAGGAAAC
>CAYFUM010000037.1:0-10479 GCA_964346475.1 uncultured Peptostreptococcaceae bacterium | reverse complement strand
TTTATTATGTCGATTTAAATAAGTTCGGGAAAAATAAAATCAGGATAATCAATTTTCTTGTTGTTAAATTAATAAAACACTGCTATACTAAAGGACAACAAATTAAGGACAATGTCCTAGAAAGGAAGGAACAATGAATCGAGAAAGAGAAACCTGGGGATCCAGGATAGGTTTTATCCTAGCTGCAGCGGGAAGCGCTGTTGGCCTAGGTAACATCTGGAGGTTCCCTTATATTACCGGCGAAAACGGCGGAGGAGCGTTCCTAATTATTTATATTTTCTTTACTTTTGTAGTTGGTGTCAGCGTTATGACAGCGGAATTTATTCTTGGTCGCAACTCCAAGCTTTCTGCGGTAGGTGCCTTTAAATCAAGAGATAGAAAATATACCTTTATCGGTGTTCTAAGTGTCTTAACACCCTTTTTGATCATGGGTTACTACCCCGTTATTGGGGGCTGGTCCCTGGCCTACATGGTCAAGTCCTTGACGGGTCTTTTAAAGTCTCCCGATATGGTTGATGCCTTTGTGGGGCTAATCTCAGGAACCTGGGAACCCCTGATCTGGATGCTGATCTATCTAGCCTTTAACGTTGCAGTTATTATAAGAGGGGTAACCAAGGGTATTGAAAAGGCCTCCCTGGTGCTTATGCCCACCCTCTTTGTGCTTCTGATTATAATAATAATTAGAAGTGTCACCCTGCCTGGAGCAAGTGCAGGCCTTGAGTTTCTTCTAAAGCCCGACTTTAGTCAGGTTAAGGCCAGCTCCTTCCTGGTAGCCCTGGGTCAAGCCTTCTTCTCCTTAAGTCTTGCTATGGGGGTTATGACGGCCTACTCCTCCTACCTTGACAAGGAAGACTCCCTGCCAAAGAATGCTGTAATTATCTCCAGCATGGACTTCTCAGTAGCTCTGATGGCGGGCCTGGCCATATTTCCTGCCCTCTTCGCCTTTGATCTGGAGCCTACCCAGGGACCTGGCCTGGTCTTTATGGTAGTACCTAGGATCTTCCAAGCCATGGGAGCAGTGGGACCTATTTTTAGCTTTGTCTTCTTTGCAGCTCTAATGGTGGCAGCCCTGACTTCCAGTATGTCTCTTCTAGAGGTAGTGGTAAGCTACCTAATGGACGAGAGGGGAATGGAGAGAAAAAAAGCTACCTGGCTTTCAGCCTCTACTATGTTTGCTATCTGTATCCTGGCTTCTTTAAGCCAAGGGCCTATGGCAGACTACACCCTCTTTGGACTGGGTACTCTAGACTTTTTAGATACCATTACCGACAAGATCTTCCTTGCAGTGGGTGGCGGTCTGATTTCCTTTTTCGTTGGATGGAAGCTGGACAAGGACCTACTCTATGATGAGTTTACCAATCACGGCAAGAGTGCAACGGGCTTCTTCAGTGTATGGTACGGCCTGGTAAGATACGTCCTACCCCTAGTAATTGGCCTTGTAGCAATATCGGGTATTCTATCCATTGAACAAACTGGAGTTATGATAAGTGGCCTGGCGGTAATTGTTTTACTAGCAGTCTTCTCAAAGAAACTCTAGGGATAAAGGGGCACTTGCCCCTTTTTTTAATGGAAAAATCCAGCCTTCTTTTAAGTTATTTGATTTATATCCTGGATTCTTGGGTAGAAGTTATTTGTTTATTAAGAAATATGAGGGTGTTATGGTAAAAATTTTGACGGATTCCTCGGCGGAATTAAGAAGCCAGGAGTATAGGGACCTGGGAGTAATGTATTTTAGCCACATTATTAGCCAGGGAGATAGGGAGTTTAAAGATGCCAGGGAGATTTCTGGCAGGGATCTTTTTAAGGGTCTAGAGGAGGGCAAGGTCTATAGCTCAGCCCAGGTACCTCTTTATGATTACCTAAGTAGCTTTGAGGACCTGGCCTCCAGGGGCCAGGAATTTATTTATATATCCCTATCCTCTGGAATTTCTGGGGCCTATGAGACTGCCAGTCTGGCCCTTGAAAGGGTAAGGGAAAAGTATCCCAGACTAAAGATGGGGGTCCTGGACTCCAGGGGAGCCTCGGTGGGCCAGGGCCTTATAGTAAGAAAAATGGCTGAGGCTGCCGGCAGGGGCAGGGGCTTTGAAGAGCTCCTGGAACTTGGTGAGTTTTTACAGGAAAATATCCGCCATGGCCTTGTGGTACCTGATTTAGACCACCTGGCCCGGGGAGGAAGACTTAAAAAAAGTCAGCTTATTCTGGGAAACCTCATGGGGATCATCCCCCTGATAGAGTTTGATAGGGAGGGTAACCTCCTGGTTGTTGACAAGGTCCGGGGTAGAAAAAAAGCCCTGCGCTACTTTCTTGACAGGGCCATAAAAGAAAATCCAAATCTTGAAGAGATAAATATAGTCTATTCCCAGGCCAGGGACCTTGAGAGCCTTGAAAAAGAGGCTCAGAATCTACTGCCCGGGGCCAGGCTGGAGAGCTGGGAGCTGGGCTGTGTTATTGGCCTGCACACTGGGCCTGGAGCCCTGGGTCTTGCCTATCTTTCAGAGAATCTTCCTAGTCATTTAATCTAAGAGTCTTGGGAGGAAAGGTCTCCTCCATGTCCTCTATCTCGAAGATATCCTGGCCGGGCTCCAGAATATACTTGACCCAGTCCTTTTTTATCTCCCAGAGGTTGGCCTGGACCTGGAAGGGGTTCCACTGGTCTATATCAAAGATCCTCTGCCAGCTGTCTCTGATTCTTTCTTCAAAGAGCTGGTAGAGGCTTTTATTTCTATCCATGAGGAGCTCAAAGGAGTTTGAGACACCCAGGCTTTTAAGCTCAGCTAGATAGGCTTTTTCATCCTCAGGGTCTCTTGGAAGGTAGAGGTTGTTAAGGACGTAGTCCCACTTGCCACCATCGAAATATATGACTTCCTTTCTTGGGACCCTCAGGGCGTAGACCAGCTCCCTTTCTATGGGTTTTAGACAGTTCTCCTTGCTGACGGAGCACCAGAGGGGGTAGAAGACGTCCTCAGGTCTTGCAACAAAGCCTTCTGCCATCCTGGTAAAGAGGGAGTATTTTTCCAGGAAAAAGTCTGCAATATCCCCCATGTGAAGCTTGATATAAATTTCCTTATTGGTAATCCTGCCCCTGCGATTTAGTTCATGCAGGGAGTTTTCATGTTGCCTTGTATAAAGATGAACATATTCCATGCTGGGCTCCTTTTTTTACTTATAAAGTCATTCTACTCTAAGGCCCTCTGTGACAAAAGCTTATTAGCCTAAATTTAAAATAATAGCTAGACTAGTGGTGGTAAATAATCCATTATGGTACAATATATCAAACAAACGTTCGAAAGAAGTGGTCTATGAAATTCAAGGTTAAAGCCCCCTTTGAGCCCATGGGAGACCAGCCCAGGGCAATTGAGGGACTAATAGAAAGTATAAATAAGGGAAATAAATACCAGACCCTCCTAGGGGTTACTGGTTCTGGTAAAACCTATACCATGGCAAAAATTGTCGAAGGCCTACAAAGACCCACCCTGGTCCTGGCCCACAATAAGACCCTGGCAGCCCAGCTGGCTTCCGAGTTCAAGGAGTTCTTTCCCGACAATGCCGTGGAATTTTTTGTATCCTACTATGACTATTACCAGCCCGAAGCCTATGTTCCGGGCCTGGACCTATATATTGAGAAGGACTCATCTATAAATGATGAGATAGACAAGCTGCGCCACTCGGCCACCGCTGCCCTCCAGGAGAGAAGGGACGTGCTTATTGTTGCCTCGGTCTCCTGCATCTATGGTCTGGGAAGTCCCGTTGACTACCAGAACCTGGTGCTTTCTTTAAGGCCAGGCATGATAAGAAGCAGGGATGAGATAATTACCAGGCTTGTAGATATCCAGTATAAGAGAAATGACTTTGACTTTAAAAGGGGTACCTTTAGAGTCAGGGGTGATATAATCGAAATCATTCCAGCCAGCAAGGAAGAAAATGCCTACAGGATAGAGCTCTTTGGAGATGAGATTGAGAGTATCTCCGAGATCCAGGTCCTAACTGGAGAATGGGTGGGAAGTAGGGACCATATAGCTATCTTCCCCGCCAGTCACTTTGTCACCGACAAGGAAAATGTTGCCAGGAGCCTGGTAGATATAGAGGCGGAGCTTGAAGAGCGGGTGGCCTATTTTAGGGACCACAACAAGCTTCTGGAAGCCCAGAGGATTGAGGAGAGGACCCGCTATGACATGGAGATGCTTAGGGAGATGGGTTTTTGTTCGGGGATAGAAAACTATTCCAGGATCCTCCTGGATAGGCCCCCTGGTTCTCGGCCCTTTACCCTGCTGGACTATTTTCCCGAGGACTTTTTAATGCTCATTGATGAGTCCCATGTAACCCTGCCCCAGGTCAGGGGGATGTATGGAGGGGATCGGTCTAGGAAGATGAATCTGGTGGACTATGGCTTTAGGCTGCCCTCAGCTCTGGATAATAGGCCCCTGAACTTCGATGAATTTCTCAGGGTTATGGGCCAGGTAGTCTTTGTGTCAGCTACCCCTGGGCCCTTTGAGCTGGAAAACTCCAGCCACCAAGAGGAGCAGATTATAAGGCCTACAGGCCTCCTGGACCCCGAGGTTGAAATCAGGCCCAGTGCTGGCCAGATGGATGACCTCTTTGGCGAGATTATGAAGAGGGTGGAGGCAGAGGAGAGGGTCCTGGTGACCACCCTGACCAAGAGGATGGCTGAGGACCTCACCGACTACCTAAAGAGCCTGGGTGCCAAGGTCAGCTACATGCACTCGGACATAGACACCCTGGAGCGGATGAAGATTATTAGAGAGCTAAGGCTGGGGGTGGTGGACGTCCTGGTGGGAATCAACCTTCTTAGAGAAGGCCTGGACCTGCCTGAAGTCTCCCTGGTGGCTATTCTTGACGCCGACAAGGAGGGCTTTTTAAGAAGTGAAACCTCCCTGGTCCAGACCATAGGTCGAGCTGCGAGAAATAGCCAGGGCAAGGTCATCCTCTACGCCGATGAAATAACTGGAAGTATGAAAAGAGCCCTGGAGGAAACTTCTAGGAGAAGAGAACTCCAGATGGACTATAATAAGAAGCACGGAATTACCCCCACCACCATCAAAAAGGATGTCAGGGAGGTTCTGGCTGCTACTAAGAAGGAGGGGGCACCCTCATCCTTTAAGGAGCAGATGAAGAGCCTGGATAAAAAAGAGCGCCTGGCTGAGCTGGAGGTGGCCATGTTTAAGGCGGCCAAGGACCTAGATTATGAAAAGGCCATTGAATATAGGGACGCCATTGAGGAGCTAAAAAGAAAGCGATGAAAGAAGAAATATACGTAAAGGGTGCCAGAGAGCACAACCTTAAAAACATAGATGTCCATATACCTAGAAATGAGCTGGTGGTAATAACAGGTCTATCGGGCTCGGGAAAGAGCTCCCTGGCCTTTGATACCATCTATGCCGAGGGCCAGAGGCGTTATGTAGAGAGTCTCTCGGCCTATGCCCGCCAGTTTCTAGGCCAGATGGAAAAACCCGATGTAGAATCCATAGAGGGCTTGTCACCGGCTATTAGTATTGACCAAAAATCTACTTCTAAGAACCCCAGATCCACTGTGGGAACCATAACTGAGATCTATGACTATCTCAGGCTTCTCTATGCCCGGGTGGGTATTCCCCACTGTCCAGTCTGTGGCAAGGAGATTTCCCCTGCCAGCCTGGATGAGGTGGTGGATAGGGTCATGGAGCTTAAGGAGGGCAGCAGGATCTACGTCCTAGCTCCCGTGGTCAGGGGGAAAAAAGGAACCCACGCCAAGGTCTTTGAAGCCCTACGCAAGGATGGTTTTGCCAGGGTCAAGATAGACGGTGAGATAAGGGACCTCCAGGATACCCTGATCCTAGAAAAGAATAAGAAGCATGACATCAGCGTCCTGGTGGATAGACTTGTTATAAAAGAAGACATAGTATCAAGACTCACCGACTCCATAGAGACCTCCCTGGGTCTAGAGGACAGCATGGTTATCATAGAGGTCCTGGGCCAGGGGGAGAGGGTCTTTAACATGAACTTTTCCTGTCCTGAACACGGCCAGGGAATTACTGAGATGGAGCCCCGGAGCTTTTCCTTCAACGCCCCCTTTGGAGCCTGTGAAAAGTGCAAGGGCCTGGGCTTCCTCCAGGAGCTGGACCCTGAGCTTATCCTGCCCGATAGAAGCCTTAGCATAGAAAAGGGTGCCCTTGTTCCCTATAAAAATGTCAAGGAAGGCAGCTACTATGGCAACATGATAAGAAACCTTTTAAAGGGGACAGGCTATACTGTCAAGATGCCCGTCAGTGACTTTCCCCAGGAGGTGATAAACCGCCTTTTCTATGGAGAAGCTGGTGAGCAGGTTGAAATAGAGTATGAGTCCAGCCGCTATGGAAAAAGAGTGGTCAGGGCCAAGTTAGAGGGGGTTATGCAAAACCTCAATAGAAGGTACCATGAGACCCACTCTGGCTATATGCGGGGAGAGATTGAGTCCTATATGGCAGAGATAACCTGCTCCTCCTGCGAAGGAAAGAGGCTAAAGCCCGAGGTCCTTGCTGTCACCATAGGTGGACTAAATATAGTAGACCTTACCAGTCAAAGTGTAGGAGATATAAGGGAGTTTTTTGAAAAGTTAGAGCTAGGAGAACCCGCAGCCAGCATAGCTAGGCAGATTATAAAGGAAATTATGGCAAGGTTGGATTTTTTAATAGATGTGGGCCTTGACTACCTGACCCTAGCTAGAAGGGCTGGTTCCCTTTCCGGTGGCGAGAGCCAGAGGATAAGGCTGGCCACCCAGATAGGTTCAGGTCTGACAGGGGTCCTCTATATCCTGGATGAGCCCTCCATTGGCCTCCATCAAAGGGATAATAAGAGACTCCTATCAACCCTTAGAAACCTAACAGACCTGGGTAATACCCTGATAATTGTTGAGCACGATGAGGAGACCATAGAGTCCGCCGACTATATCCTGGACATAGGTCCTGGAGCAGGGGAGAAGGGTGGCTATGTAGTAGCCGAGGGACCCATAGAAGAGATTATCAAGGTGGAGGAGTCTGTAACAGGCCAGTTTATCTCAGGCAGGAGAAAAATTGAGATACCTGAAAAAAGAAGGGAGGCCCAGGGCCAGATCCTTCTTAAGGGGGCCCGGGTAAACAACCTAAAGGATGTGGATGTAGCCTTTCCTCTGGGAGTCTTTACCTGCATAACCGGAGTCAGTGGATCGGGCAAGAGCAGCCTGGTAAATGAGGTCTTCTACAAGGCCATGTATAGGAGGGTCTATAAAAACCTCTCAATAAAACCCGGTGACCATGACAGCCTAGAAGGCTGGGAGATGATAAACAAGGTCATAGATATAGACCAGTCTCCTATAGGCAGGACCCCCAGGAGTAATCCTGCTACCTATACCAAGGTTTTTGATCCTATAAGGGATCTCTTTAGTGAGCTTCCAGAGTCAAAAAAGAGGGGCTATGCCAAGGGCCGCTTCTCCTTTAATGTCAAGGGGGGGCGCTGCGAGGCCTGTACCGGGGATGGAATAAACAAGATAGAGATGCACTTTCTTCCTGATATCTACGTCAAGTGTGAAACCTGCAAGGGCAAGAGATACAATAGAGAAACCCTGGAGGTCAAGTACAAGGGTAAGAGCATCTATGACGTCCTGGAGCTTACAGTCAGTGAGGCCCTGGTCTTTTTTGAAAACCATAGTCTCATAAAAAGAAGACTCCAGACCCTGGAGGATGTGGGCCTGGGCTATATCAAGCTAGGCCAGCCCTCAACCCAGCTCTCAGGGGGCGAGGCCCAGAGGGTCAAGCTTGCTTCAGAGCTATCAAAGAGGGACACAGGCCAGACCCTCTATATCCTAGATGAACCCACCACAGGCCTTCATATGGCCGATGTGGAGCTTCTTATCAAGGTCCTCCAGCGCCTGGTGGAGGGAGGCAATAGCCTCATGGTAATAGAACACAACCTGGACGTTATCAAGTCAGCGGATTATATAATAGATATGGGGCCCGAGGGTGGCCACCGGGGGGGTCAGGTTATTGCCAAGGGAACCCCCGAGGAGGTAGCCCAGGTGGAGGCTTCCTATACTGGAAGGTTTTTAAAGGATATTTTAGGTGTTTAAACTAGCCAAGGAAATAAATGAACAACTAGCCCTGGTACCCCAGAGTCCCGGCGTCTATGTAATGAAGGACAGCCTGGGCAAGATCATCTATGTGGGCAAGGCTAAAAAACTTAAGAATAGGTTGACTAGTTATTTTAGGGGGGTAGAGAGCCACCCTGTCAAGACCAAGGCCCTGGTGGTCAATGTAAAGGAATTTGAGTATATCCTGACCAACAGCGAGGAGGAGGCCCTGCTTTTAGAGGCCAACCTCATCAAGGCCCACCAGCCCAAGTTCAATGTCCTCCTAAAGGACGACAAGAGCTATCCCTATGTCCTTTTAACCGAGGAAGACTTTCCCAGGCTCTTTAAAGTCAGGGGTCTTGATAGCCGGGGCACCTGCTATGGGCCCTTTACCGGGGACTTTGATGTAAACAAGGTCCTGGAAGCCCTGCACAGTGTCTATCCTATAAGAAAGTGCAACCTGCCTCTAAACAAGATAACCAAGCCCTGCCTCTACTATCACATGGGCATGTGCCTGGCACCTTGTAGTTTTCCTGAGCTTAGGGAGGACTATGACAGGGCAGTGGAGGCCATAAAGAGTTTTTTTTCTGGAGATAGGAAGGAGCTTCTATCAATCCTTGAAGAAAGAAGGGATGAGGCAGCAGCCAGGCTAGACTTTGAGGGAGCAATTGTAATTAGAGAGGAGATAGAGGCCGTTAATAGGCTATCTCTACATAGGCAGCTCAGCCAGCTCAGGGCTGATGATGTTGATTATATTAGTTTTTCCGAAAAGGAAGAAAGGCTCTGCATTACAATTTTTATGCGTCGGGATGGTAAAATCATTGATAGGGAGAACCACGTCTTTGATAGCCTTCTGGAAAAGGACAGGGGGGAAACCCTGGAGGAATTTATTATCCAGTACTACCAGGAGGCAGCCTTTATTCCCGGGGAGCTGGTGGTGGAGGAGATTAGAGACCAGGGGGTCCTTAGAGACTATCTGAGGAAGGTTTCTGGCCATAGGGTGGAGGTAACTATCCCTAAAAGGGGAGAGAAAAGGGAGATGTTGGAGCTTGTTCGCAGGAACTCCTGGGAATTTCTCCATAAATTCTCTGAGAGGATTGACAGGGACAGGGAGGAGAAGGAGGAGCTGGAGCTTGCTCTTTACACTATCTTCTCCAGGCATATCCACAGGATAGAAGCCTATGATATTTCCCACCTATCGGGGAGTTTCACCGTGGGCTCCATGGTGGTCTTTGAAAAGGGGAGGAGAAAGCCCTCGGACTATAGGCGCTTTAGAATCCTCCAGGAGAGGGCCGGCAGTGATGTGGACTCCATGGAGGAGATGCTAAGAAGAAGGCTTAAAAGACTCCACGAGGAGGGCTTTGGAAAAAGGCCTGACCTTATCCTTATTGATGGTGGCATTCATCAGATAAGAGCAGTTAAGAAGGTCCTAGAGGAGATGGAGCTGGATCTTGAAATCTGTGGTATGGTAAAGGATGATAAGCATAGGACCCAGGGACTTTTTCTAGATGGAGAAACCATCCCTCTGGATAGGTCCACCAGCCTCTACCGCTTTATCTATAAGATCCAGGAGGAAGTCCACAGGTTTGCCCTGAGCTACCACCATAAGCTAAGGGGCAAGGGCCTGGAGTCCTCTGTCCTTACAGAGATTCCCGGTATTGGCGAAAAGAGAAAAAAGGAACTATTAAAGCACTTTAAATCCCTGGAGGCTATAAAAAAAGCCAGCCTTGAAGAGCTCAGCGAAGTTGAGGGCATCAGCAGCAAAATAGCCCAGGACATCTATACATTTTTTAGGTAGGAGAGAGATATGAAGGGACTGTGGATATCCTTTGAGGGCGGTGAGGGCAGCGGTAAGACCACCCTGATCAATAAACTAGTAGAGAAGCTAGAGGATTTAAAGCTTGACATCCTGGTCACCAGGGAGCCCGGTGGTGTAGAAGTTGCAGAGGAGATAAGAAATATCATTCTTAAAAAGACTACAAGCCCCATGGATCCCATGACCGAGGCCATCCTTTTTGCAGCCTCTAGAAGGCAGCACCTGGTGGAAAAGGTCCTGCCTGCCCTGGAAGCAGGAAGGCTGGTCCTTATGGACAGGTATGTGGACTCTTCAGTGGTCTACCAGGGCTATGGCCGGGGTCTTGGCATGGAAAAAATTGCCAGGCTCAATGACTTTGCCATAGAGGGCCACATGCCCCATATAACCTTCTATCTTGATCTAGACCCTGAGGAGGGTCTGAGAAGGATTAGGGAAAATAAAAGAGAAATCAACCGCCTGGACGATGAGGACCTGGCCTTTCACCTAAAGATTAGGGAGGGCTACCAGCTTCTAGCAAGAGCTAATAGGAGAATCCACAGCCTGGACGCTTCAAAGACTAGCCAGGAGATCCTAGAAGAGGTGGAGG
>CAYFUM010000036.1:0-10623 GCA_964346475.1 uncultured Peptostreptococcaceae bacterium | reverse complement strand
TAGATCTTTTGTAGGAAGAGATACGATGGAGAGGATAAACTACTTGCTAGAACCACTACGGACAAGGACGGCTTCTACCTCTTTGATGAGCTGGATGCAGGTGAGTATCAGATTAGATTTGTCCTAACCAGTGAGCAGGAGAGAAGGTATAGATTTACTAAGCAGGGTGCAGGTAAAGACCTTGGAGCTGACTCCGACGCCGATGAGCTAACTGGTTGGACTAGAAAGATAGTCCTTGATGATAGTAATAAAGAGTTAACTAAGGACTATAGAGTGGAGGTTCTTGCCAGTGAAGGAATTGACCCAAGCTGGGACGCTGGAGTAATCCTTAAAGACTACGCCCTAGGCGACTACACCTGGATAGATTCTAGTAGGGATGGTAAGCAAGATAAGGGTGAGAAGCCTCTAGAAGGTGTCAAGGTTGAGCTCTACGATGAGGAGGGTAAACTCCTTGCTTCAACCACAACAGACAAGGATGGCTACTATCTCTTTGATCAGCTTGCTGCTGGTAGATACAGAGTTAAATTTACTCTAACTAAAGAGCAGAGTAAGAAGTATGAGTTCACTAAGCTAACTGCAGGTGGGGACACCACTACCGACTCCGACGCTATAGAAGCCACTGGCTTTACAAGGATCATTGTTCTAAATGATGATAACAAGTATTTAACTAAGGATTATAGAGTGGACCTTCTTGCCAGTGAGGGAATTGACCCAAGCTGGGACGCTGGAGTAGTAGAAAAAGAAGTAAAGAAAGAAAGTCTACCTTCTACAGGTGCAGAACCCATGGCAGGCATGCTCCTGTGTGGTATAGCCCTACTGGGCGGCGCCTTCCTACTACTAAGAAGAAGGGATGACTAGGGGGACTAGCTAGGCTATAGTAGACTAGATAAAGTCTAGATGCTAGCCTAGGCTCTTCTATAGGAAAAAGGGACTGGAGAGATGATTCTCTCTGGTCTATTTTTTCCATCTTATCTTCTAGTTCATCCCATCTGTGATAAAATATCCTTGAGGTGAGGAAAATGAAATACATCCTAGCACTCGATCAAGGGACAACCAGTTCCCGTGCCATTCTCTTTAACGAGAAGGCTCAAATCATCACCAGTGCACAAAAAGAATTTAAGCAAATCTATCCGAAACAAGGTTGGGTAGAACACAATGGGCAAGAGATTTGGACAAGTCAAATCTCTGTTGCCAGGGAAGCCCTTGAAGCTTCAGGTGTTCCCCTTGCTTCTATCGCTTCCATTGGTATCACCAATCAGCGAGAGACCACGCTTCTTTGGGATAAGAAGACAGGAGAGCCAGTCTACAATGCCATTGTCTGGCAGTGTAGACGCAGTGCCTCCTATTGTGAGGAATTAAAGAAGAAAGGCCTTGAGGATCTTTTTCGTAAGAAAACAGGTCTTCTTTTAGATGCCTACTTTTCTGCTACTAAAATTATGTGGTTGTTAGATCATGTACCAGGACTACGCTCCCGTGCAGAACGAGGGGAGATCGCCTTTGGAACCGTAGACACCTGGCTAATATGGAATCTCACAAGAGGAGAGGTCCATGCTACAGATGTGAGCAACGCCTCAAGGACTCTACTCTTCAATATCCATACTCTGGAGTGGGACCAAGAGCTCCTTGAGCTTTTGGGCATACCCTCAGCAATCCTACCTGAAGTGAAAGACAGTTCAGGGGAATTTGGTATGACCCATCCTCAGGTCTTTGGGGGTGTCCCCATCCCCATCGGAGGAGTAGCGGGAGACCAACAAGCAGCTCTTTTTGGTCAAGTATGTTTTGAAGAAGGCATGACCAAGAATACCTATGGTACGGGCTGTTTTATGCTGATGAATACAGGGAATCAGCCTAAGACCAATGATCATGGTCTACTGGCAACTGTAGGCTGGAAAATCGGCTCAGAAATCATCTATGCCTTAGAGGGCAGTATCTTTATTGCAGGAGCTGCTATTCAGTGGTTACGAGATGAGCTGAGCATTGTCTATGATGCACCTCAAAGTGAATACTATGCCAACATGGTGGAGGATTCTGGTGGAGTCGTGGTGGTGCCAGCCTTTACTGGACTAGGTGCCCCCTATTGGGACATGTATGCACGTGGAGGAATCTTTGGCCTTACCCGAGGTTCTAAAAGGGAACATCTTGTGCGTGCCACCTTGGAGTCCATCGCCTTTCAGTCTAGGGATATTCTTGAGCTTATGCAGGAAGACGCCAATGTCAAACTCCATAGCCTGATGGTGGATGGAGGTGCTTCGGCCAATAACTTCCTGATGCAGTTCCAAGCAGATATCCTGCAGACGAAAATTATGCGCCCAGGACTTCTTGAAAGTACTGCACTTGGAGCTTGCTTTTTAGCCGGTCTTGCCAGTGGAGTATGGAAAACAAAAGAAGAATTAATCCGATTAAAGGAAGAAGATCGTATCTTTCTACCTAGTAAAGAGCAAGACTGGGTGGATGAAAAAGTCCATTTTTGGAAGAAAGCTGTACAGCGCTGCCTAGAATGGGAGGAAATGTGAACATCGTGATTGTAGGAGGAGGAAAAGTAGGTGAACTTCTCTGTAGTGAGCTCTCTACAGAAGGAAGCAATGTCCTCCTCATTGAAAAAAACCAAGAAGTACTCGAAAACTTGGTGGATAAAAATGACATTACAGGAATTGTAGGCAGTGGTGCCTCCTATCCAATTTTGATGGAAGCAGATGTTGCCAACAGCGATGTCTTTATTGCTGTAACGGAGCTTGATGAAATCAACATGATTGCAGCCATTATGGCCAATAAACTAGGGGCCAATTACACCATCTCTCGTGTACGTACCCCAGAGAATTATCACTCCTTTAGTTTTGTGGAAGAGAGCCTAGGGATTCATATGATGATTAATCCCGAACTTGAGGCTGCAAAGAAGATTTTTACCGAACTTGAGTTTCCCTTTGCTCTCAATGTGGAGAGTTTTGTCAATAATCTTGTCAACATCGTTTCGGTTGAGATCAGTGAAGAGAGTAGTCTAGTGAACATGCCTCTACCTGCATTTCGCCAAAAATATCGCTCTATTTTAGTCTGTGTCCTGGAACGAAACGGCGACGTCATCATTCCCCGTGGAGATGTGGTTCTCCAAGCAGGAGACCGCATTCACGTTACAGGTAAGACCTCGGATTTAGAGAAATTTTATCGATCCCTTGGTGCACTTCATCGACGGGTTAAGAGCTGTCTGATTATTGGTGGCGGAAAGATTACCTATTATCTACTGCGTATGCTGAGCCACACCGACATGCATGTTAAAGTCTTGGAGCATGACCGTGAGAAAGCAAAGGAACTGGCTCATCAATTTCCTAAGGTAACGGTGATTCATACCGATGGTAGTGAAAAGTCCAATCTAGATGAAGAAGGAATTCACAATTATGAAGCAGTGGTGAGCCTTACGGGAATGGACGAAGAGAACATTGTCATCAGCATGTATGCTTCCAAATGCAATGTGAAAAAGAACATTACCAAGATCAACCGAACAGCTATCGTCAGCTATTTGGGAGACATCGGTTTAATGAGCATCATTACACCAAAGCGACTCATTGCCAATCGCATCACGCGCTTTGTCCGTGCCATTGAAAACTCTGCGGGTAGTAACGTTGATGCAATGTATAAACTGGCTGATGAACGCGTGGAAAGTCTCCAGTTTAATGTAAAAGGGGGATCCAAGGTGGTAGGCATTCCCTTGAAAGACTTAAGTATGAAAGCAAACACCATCGTTGCCTATCTGGTTCGATCGGGAGAAGCCATCTTCCCCGGAGGTAACGACACCATAGAAGTAGGAGATAAGGTTATCGTCATCACCACACGAGGTCAACTCTATGACATTGACGACATCCTAGATTAATCATGAATTATCCAATGCTTGGCTTTATTCTAGCCAGAATTTTATTTATTGAAGCAGGACTGTTATCCCTACCCTTACTGGTCTCCTTCATCTATCGGGAACCAATAGGAAACAGTCTAGGCTTTCTCATTACCATGGCTCTGCTATTGGTCATTGCCTATTTTTTGCAACGGGGCAGAGAGATGGATCATCGCTTTTACATGAGAGAAGCCTTTGTTATGGTAGGGATGAGCTGGACTCTGCTCAGTCTGTTTGGAGCTTTGCCCTTCTATATTTCAGGGCAAATCCCCTCCTTTGTCGATGCGTTTTTTGAGACGGCAAGTGGCTTTACCACAACGGGATCCACCATTCTTAACCAGATTGAATTCCTGAGTCCCTCCATGCACTTTTGGAGGAGCTTTACCCATTTTGTTGGAGGCATGGGAATTCTGGTCTTTGCTTTAGCTGTGATTCCCAGAATGTCCACCGACAGTGTCCAGATTATGAAGGTAGAAGTACCCGGACCGCGTTTTGGAAAGCTAGTCAGTAAACTCAGTGTTACGGCAAAGATCCTTTACTTAATTTATTTTGGTATGACTACTATCCTGACCATTCTTCTGATGCTAGGGGGAATGAATCTTTTTGATGCACTGATCCATGCCTTTGGGGCAGCTGGAACAGGAGGGTTTAGCAATAAAGCTAGCAGCGTCGCTCACTTTGATAGCGCCTATATTGAGATGGTGCTGGCCAGTGCCATGCTCCTCTTTGGGATGAACTTTAATCTTCATTATTTTGTCCTGATTGGTCAAGGTAAAGCTGTCCTTAAAAACGAAGAATTGCGCTGGTATATTGCCATTGTCTTGATTGCCATTGCTCTGATTACAGCCAACATTTACGGCATCTACGGGGAGTTTTTCTCTAGTTTACGCCATAGCCTCTTTACGGTGAGTTCCATCATGACCACTACAGGTTATACCACGGTAGACTTTGGATCCTGGCCTATGTTCTCCAAAACCATTCTCCTTTCCCTAATGTGTATTGGTGCTTGTGCTGGCTCAACTGCAGGTGGCCTCAAAATCTCCCGCGTATCCATACTGGCTAAAAGTTCCATTGGTGAAATTAAGCGTATGCGTCAGCCTAAACGCATCATTACAGTAAGCCATGAACATGAATCCATGTCAGGAAGAGCCTTAGGTGCTATTGGGAGTTATTTTCTGATCTATATGGCCATCATTCTTATCTTAATTCTCCTAATGACCTTAGATCTTTCAGACTCCTCTTCCGTCATTTCTTCTGTTCTGGCTACCTTTAATAACATTGGACCTGGACTTGGTCAAGTAGGTCCTTCGGGTAATTTTGCTGGCCTGAGCAATTGGAGCAAAATCCTCCTTAGCTTTGCCATGATTGCTGGAAGGCTTGAGATCTTTCCCATCCTCCTCCTCTTTTTTCCCTCCACCTGGAGGAAGATTCTCTAGCTTATAGAGCTAGTAAAGGGGTATCAAATTAGCGAGTCTATGAAAGGAGCAGCTATGAAAAAAGTAATTGTGCTTATTGAAAGTAACTTCAACGAAATGGAACTTCTCTATCCCTACTACCGCCTTCTTGAGGACTATGAGGTCCATCTTGTAGGAACCGAGGAAGGCAAGGTCTATGTGGGTGCTTCCGGTGTAAAGATGAAGAGCAGCCACGCCTCTAGAGATGTAAAGGCTGAGGACTATGAGGGTATGGTAATACCAGGAGGTTTCTCTCCAGACTTTATGAGAAGAAGTAGGGAGACAAGGGAGCTGGTAAAGGCCCTTGATGATGCCGGAAAGCCTATCGCAGCTATCTGCCACGGCCCCTGGCTCCTGGCCTCCTCTATTGATCTAAAGGGGAGAAAGATGACCTCCTTTATGTCCATCCAGGATGATCTAAAGCATGCTGGCGCTGACTGGCTAGATGAGGAGCTGGTTGTGGATGGCAATCTTGTCACCTCCAGGACACCGGTAGACCTGCCGGTCTTTATGAAGGCCTTTGTAGAAAAGCTTAAGTGATGAAGACCTTTCTAGGAAAAACTGATATGGAGCTAATCCCCCTGGGTCTCGGGGGGATTCCTCTTCAGAGAATAGATGAGATAGAGGCCATCAAATTAATTGAAAGTTCCCTTAAAAAGGGAATTAACTTTATCGATACTGCCAGGGGCTATACCGTCAGTGAAGGCTACATAGGGGCTGCCCTCAGGGAGCTAGGCTACCCCAAGGTTTTTATAGCCACCAAGAACATGGCCAGGGATGAGGAGAATTTTAGAGCTGAGATGGAGGAGAGCTTTAGGGAGCTTGGCCTTAAGGTCATTGATCTCTACCAGTTTCATAACCTGAGAAGTGATGAGGAGTTTGATCTTCTAATAGGTGAGGGCGGGGCCTATAACTACGCCAGGAGGATGCAAGAGGAGGGTAGGATAAGATACCTGGGCATCTCCACCCACAGGGTGGATATCCTGGAGCGGGCCATAGAGTCTGAGCTTTTTGATACGGTCCAGTTTCCCCTAAACTATATGGAGTCCCAGGGCCTGGAGCTTTTAAAGAGGGCCAGGAAAAAGGGCATAGGCACCATAATCATGAAGCCCTTTGCTGGAGGGGCCCTAAGGTATAAGGACCTGGCTCTTAGATACCTACTAGCTAGCGGAGCCTGTGATGTGGTAATTCCCGGTATGGATAGCCTTGCCCAGCTGGAAGAAAACCTTGCCCAGCTGGAAAAAGGGCCTCTTAGCCAGGAAGAAAAAAGCCTCATTGAAGAGGAGGCCAGGGAGCTTGGAGAGCACTTTTGCAGGCGCTGTGGCTACTGCCTGCCCTGCAGCGTGGATATAGATATACCTACAGTCTTTTTAATGGAGGGCTACTACAGCCGCTACGATCTTAAGGACTGGGCTAAGAAGAGGTATGCCAGCTTTTCAAAGAAGGCTTCCGACTGCATAGCCTGTGGTATCTGCCAGGAGCGCTGTCCCTATGAGTTGCCAATAATTAAGATGATGGAAAGGGTAGAGTCCATTATGGAGCTCTAGCTCTCTTCTTAGAAAGTGCTATAGGGGCTTTAAGTTTAAAGGTCATCTAGGCTTTAAGTAAATAGGAAAATTTCTAGATTAAAAAAATTTTTTCTAGGCAGCCTAGCGCTGCCTATATTTTTTTCTGGGGCTTGAGCCTGGTCTTTTTTATGTTAATATTGCTTGGGAGGAACTATGAAAATCTACCTGGAATTATTTACATGTTTTTTTAAGATGGGACTTTTTACCTTTGGGGGGGGCTATGCTATGTTGCCTCTACTTCAAAGGGAGATTGTGGAGAACCGCTCCTGGGCCAGTGAAGAGGAGCTACTCGATTACTACGCCATTGGCCAGACTACCCCTGGGATTATTGCTGTTAATACTGCTACCTTTGTTGGAGAGAAGAGGGCTGGAATTCCTGGAGCCCTGGCTGCTGTTCTGGGCCTTGTTACCCCCTCTATCCTGGTTATAAGCCTCCTGGCTGAGGTGCTGGAGGTCTATAAGGACCACTCCTATGTGGCGGGGGCTCTTGGTGGGATCAGGATTGCTGTTTCTGCCCTTATTTTTATGACGGTTATTAAGATGGCAAGGAGCGCCATCAAGGATGGAGGGGGGCTTTTTATCTTCCTTCTGGCCCTGGTGCTTATTTTACTTATTAAGGCGCCTCTAGTGGTGACTGTGGTCTTTGGAGCCCTTATGGGGCTAGTCCTTTCAAGGAGGGGCCATGGAAATCTTTAAAATGATCTACGCCTTTATGTTCACGGGGCTCTTTGCCATAGGCGGGGGCCTGGCTACCATTCCCTTTTTACAGGATATGAGTGCTAAATATGGCTGGTTTACTATAAAGGAGCTTCTGGATATGATTGCCATCAGTGAGTCCTCTCCTGGGCCCATTGGTATAAATATGGCTACCTTTGTAGGTATAAGGGTGGGGGGCTACCTGGGAGGTATCCTTGCAACCCTGGCCCTGGTCTTTCCCTCGGTGGTGGTGGTGCTCCTACTTATTCCTGTTCTTGATAGGTATGAGAAGAGCCCTATAACCGGGGGCATCTTCTATGGCCTAAGACCCACTTCTGCTGCCCTTATTGCAGCGGCCCTTCTTGGCTTTGTCAGGATGGTGATCTTTAACTCCGGGGCTCTTAGCCTTGGAGAGATTAACTGGGTCAACCTAGCCTTTTTAGGAGGTTTTATTCTTCTGATAAAAATAAGGGATGTCCATCCCATCCTACTTATTGGCCTGGGGGCTGTCCTGGGTGTAGTCTTTAAGCTGGTATGATTATGAAAAATCCTGGTATTAAATGGCTGGTCTTTGACGCCGATGACACCCTGCTGGACTTTAAAGGGGCCCAGGACAGGGCCTTTGGGGCAATGCTAGAGTCCCTTGAAATAGAGGATGATGGTAGTTATCTAGGGGCCTATAGGAGGCTAAATGCCGGCCTGTGGAGGGCCCTTGAAAGAGGAGAGATTACTAAGGAGGAGCTTATCCTAAGTCGCTTTAAGGTCTTTTGTCAGGCTGTGGGTCTTGAGGGCAGGGATGAGATCATGAGACTGACCTATGAAGAGGAGCTATCAAAAAGAGGGGACCTTCTTGTTGGAGCCTGGGAGCTTCTTAGAAATCTAAGTGGAAGCTTTCCCCTGGCCCTAGCCTCCAATGGTATTCTCTGGATACAAAAGAGAAGGCTAGCTGAGTCGGGGATAGATAGATTCTTTGAAGAGGTCATCATATCTGAAGAAACCGGCTATGAAAAGCCCCAAAAGGGATTTTTTGATGTTATGATGGATAGGATAGGAGAGTCTTCTCCCAGCAGGGTACTATTTATTGGAGATAGTCTGGACTCCGATATGCTGGGAGCGGTAAATTATGGTCTGAGGAGCTGCTGGTATAATCCAGATAAAAGGGAAAGTCAGCTTCCCATAGACCACATAGTAACTGAGCTGGCTGAGATAGAAAGCCTGGCTCATAGTCTTGTCATTTAATTTTTTGAGGAGGAAGGATGAAAGGCAAGCAGGTCTTGGTGGACTGGGTAGAGGAGATAAGGCTTCTGACCCAGGCAGATGAGGTCCACTGGTGTAGTGGGTCTAAGGAGGAGCTTGAGGCTCTTACTGACATGATGGTCGAAAAGAAGGTGGCAGACAGGCTAAATGAGGAGTATTTCCCTGGCTGTGTGCACTTTAGGAGTGACGCTTCCGATGTGGCTAGGGTTGAGGATAGGACCTTTATTGCTTCTAGACTAGAAGAGGATGCGGGACCTACCAATAACTGGATTGATCCAGAGGAGCTTAAAAAGACCTTAACAGAGCTTTTTACCGGATCTATGAAGGGTAGGACCCTCTATGTTATTCCCTACTCCATGGGGCCCATTGATTCCCCCTATTCAAAGCTGGGAGTTGAGATTACAGATAGCCCCTATGTTGTAATTAACATGGCTATTATGACCAGGATTGGCGATAGGGTCATGGAGAGAATTGAGGCCGGTGAGGAGTTTGTTCCCTGTTTACATAGTGTTGGAGCTCCTCTAGAAGAAGGCCAGGAGGATGTTCCTTGGCCCTGCGCTCCCATGGACAAGAAGTATATTGCGCATTTTCCTGAGGAGAGGTCCATCTGGTCCTTTGGTTCTGGCTATGGTGGCAACGCCCTTCTTGGTAAGAAGTGCTTTGCTCTTAGGATTGCTTCGGTAATTGCTAGAGATGAGGGCTGGCTGGCTGAGCACATGCTGATACTTAAACTTACTAGCCCCGAGGGCAAGGTCTATCATGTTACGGGAGCCTTCCCCTCTGCCTGTGGTAAGACAAACCTTGCCATGCTGGTTCCGACAATTGAGGGCTGGAAGGTGGAGACTGTTGGCGATGATATTGCCTGGATGCACTTTGGTGAGGATGGCAGGCTCTATGCTATAAATCCCGAGGCTGGGTTTTTTGGAGTGGCTCCTGGTACCAGTGAGAAGAGTAACCCCTCTGCCATGGCTACAATAAGAAGTAATACAATTTTCACCAATAACGCAGTAACTGAGGATGGAAAAGTCTGGTGGGAGGGTATGGGAGTTGAGGCTCCCCAAAAAGCCCTAGACTGGAAGGGCCAGGTCTGGACTCCAGAGAGTCCTGACAAGGCAGCCCACCCCAATGCTAGGTTTACTACTCCTGCTAGCCAGTGTCCCACTATTGCTCCTGACTGGGAGGCTCCTATGGGGGTTCCCATTGACGCTATACTAGTAGGCGGGAGGAGGGCTACCACTGTGCCTCTTGTCCATGAGAGTTTTAACTGGCAGCATGGGATCTTTATGGGTTCTATTATGGGAAGTGAAGTAACAGCCGCTGTCATTTCCGACAAAATAGGCCAGGTTAGAAGGGACCCCTTTGCCATGCTTCCCTTTATTGGCTACCATGTGGGGGACTATCT
Organism: uncultured Peptostreptococcaceae bacterium; assembly: GCA_964346475.1. Classification (GTDB taxonomy): domain Bacteria; phylum Bacillota; class Clostridia; order Peptostreptococcales; family Acidaminobacteraceae; genus DTU036. The sequence goes on along the minus strand of CAYFUM010000036.1, from coordinate 366 downwards.
AAGTAACTGGCTGGAGGCTACAGACAAGACAACAGAGGACAAGCTTCCCAAGCTCTTCTATGTCAACTGGTTTAGAAAAAATGATGAGGGTAACTTCATCTGGCCTGGCTTTGGTGATAACTCCAGGGTCCTTAAGTGGATTACTGAGAGGATCGATGGCACTGCTCCTGCTAGAAAGACTCCCCTGGGCTATATGCCTGCAGTGGAGGATCTAGACCTTACAGGCCTAGAAATAAAAGAAGAGGAGCTTAGAGACATCCTTTCAGTAAATAAAGAAGAGTGGCTAGAAGAGGTAGACTCCATTAAAGAGCACTTCGATGGCTACGGCGAGAAGATGCCCAGGGTCCTCTATGATGAGCTAGAGGC
>CAYFUM010000035.1:9715-10797 GCA_964346475.1 uncultured Peptostreptococcaceae bacterium | reverse complement strand
ACTGCTGACTCGGCCCACTCATTCCAAGCATTGATGAACACTAAACGGTGCTGCGGATCGCGGTCCGATACTGCTTTCATCGCCTCGCGAAGCCAGCGGTGGAACACGTATGGGTTCGAGCCCCACCAAATGTCAGGACGCCACTGTCGGCGAGCTGTATTGTCGAACGACACCATGACGCCCGGATAGTGATCGGCTGACGACTGACGCGCTCGTTTAGCTCCTGCCTCAGCGGTTGCCTTGTATGAGACGAAGTTTCCTCTAAACCGAGGGTCCAAAGAAACTCTGTGAGCAGGTGCGGCTTTCCAGGGCAAGGCGTGTGGCGGGAACCCCATACTGCCGTCGAGACCCCACTCTTCTGGGGAGCCCTTAAGACCACCAAAGCTCTCCGCTACCTCTACGGCAAGAAGGAACAGGCCCGGCAGACCGGCCTCTTCAGCACGCTCCCTCCAGTGTGCAACGACATCCTTAAAGTCTTCCATCTGAGCGGGGCGATACACCGCCAGGACAGGTTTACCGTCCACCTTCAGGTAGCGCGGGTCCGTCAGGAACTCCATGACGTCATCAATAAAATCTGTTGCGGGGACTTCGTCGTAGCGCTGTCCAATGAGGACATTGGACTCGCGCCCATCCCACGCCCGTGTCCAGTTCTCGTTTGCCCACATGATGCAGAACTGCTGGTTCAGGTCTTCTTGAGCAGCCAGCTTCTCAATCGGGAGGTTGAGGATTCGCTTTCCAGCGAACCAGTAGTAGTAGTACATGAAACCTTCAACACCAGCCCACGAGGAGAGCTCGTATTGAGCCTCGCGGACTTCGTCCAAACGCAGGTCGTAGAAGCCGAATCGTCCTGGGAGCAATGGCTGTTCGTGTCCTCTGAAAACGGGCTGAGAGTTCGTTACGTTAGTCCACTCGGTGAACCCTTCGCCCCACCATCTGTCGTTCTCTTTCGAGGGGTGGAACTGGGGCAGGTAAAAGGGCACGAAACGCGCGCTCGCCTGTTGAACGGCATCGGGTAGCCATCGCTGCCATGCCTCGTCCTTCAATTCGTCATCCAACTGAGAGCTCTCCGTCAGCCTCAGCCC
>CAYFUM010000035.1:0-9615 GCA_964346475.1 uncultured Peptostreptococcaceae bacterium | reverse complement strand
GTAACACTTCCGATGGAGGTGTCGTTCGCGAAGGAAGCCAAGATTCCCTCAACGACGTCCCGTGAGCCAAGCAACTGATCTAGGAACTGAGACTTCCACTCCTGGCCGGATCCCGCGAGCTCCTGATGTCCCTCGCGCCAGGCGCTTTCTTTGGTGTGTACCTTGAGGACCAGTTGGTAGGGATCAAGGAACCCAGCGTTGACAAGCTGGATCATTGGGAAGATGTCTCGACCACGGTTTTCGACCTCGAGAACCGCTACGTTTCGTGCTTCACCAACGTGAAACTTATCCTCATCAAGTTGCTGTCCTGATGAGTTGGTGACAAGTACGTCAAATGGAACCGGAATCGAAGAAAGCCTGTCCTGTATTTCAGCGAGGCGTTCCAGGTAGTAGACATGGATGACCACGGCCACGCGAGAAGGTTCGGTGACAGGCAAGTCCTCTATCAGCCTCCATTCGGCGGGGAATCCGTCGGCAGGACGTCCAGCTTTACGCCTTGACCATGCCTTCAGCGAGGCGGGATGGGCGGGGCGACCTGGGAGACTCCCTTCGAGTATTACGGTACTTAGCAATGACTGCGCGCGTCCAAATGCGGCTAATGCGCGTCGAGAAGCCGCTTGCTGAAGTCGAGAAATCATTTCTTAACCGTTTCCGCTACCGGCAGTGGCAGCCAGTCTTGCACGTTCACTCCGCGCGTTTCTTTCAAGTACAACCCCGCCTTTTGAGCCTCCGCTGCCAGCGAGGGCTCATTCCAAAGGGTGCGTTTAACGAATGGAAAACCTAGGTCAAGCAGGTCCTGCCACGCTACGATGGCCGAGTTCTCATGCGCAACCTTCAGAGCGGTCGCGGGATACAGTGCCTGCCAGCCGTAGGCTCCAGCTACGCACTCTCTCGCAACTGCCCGCTCGTACTTGTAGACCACATCCATCTTGGACTTCTGCGAGCGAACTCCGTCGAAGAAGTGCCGCCACGCTAGATCGTCGAGAATGCCATCCTTGAAGTGCATGAAGTATGACTGCAGTGAGTGCCCAATCTGGAACGAATCAGTCAACGTAGTGACGGAAGCAGCGCTTGATTCAATGCGCCTTAGGATCGGCTCCACCGACTCGAACGGACCGACCATCGAATCATTCGTTAGCAAGACATGGTCCGCGCTTCTGATGGCTGGGACTGCATTAAGTGCTGCAGCCCAAGACCCGAAGTCGTACCCAATGTTCCGTCGTCTTACGACCACTGCCGACTCGGCGAGGCCGTGAGGCCAAACTAGTGGGAGTTGTGTCTTTCCCGTGAACACAACCAAGCTTGTGTAACCAGCCTTGGCGAGGCTCTCAACGTACCGAGACAAGGATAACGACATGACATTACCGGCGTCCCATGAAGCGATCACGGCGACTCGTCTGGCGTTGTCGAGCGAGGAAAGAGTTCCACTTTCCAACTGAAGGTAAGCGCCGAGGCCACTAACAACAGGCGGAACTACTAGCGAATGTATGGCTAGTTGAATGCGTCTAAACATCACAGTTACCCAACTACTCAGAATCGCAAGAACTGTTTGCTGACCCGGAGCGGGGCCGTTAGTTTCCACGACTGCGAACCACGGATCAAACCGAGCTGGATCCACGCCTCTTGTGCGCTTACTGCCGCTTGATCTCGGACGGCAAAAGCTCGATCTGCCTCCCTGAGTGCCACATTTGCCTCCGCCTTGAGTTCGCGGATGAGTGCTCGGAGCCTGCGATTCTCGTCAAGCGCCTCAGCAAGCTCAAGTTCGAGTGCTTCGCCCCTGTCGGATGGGGCCTGTTCGTTGTCTTCAATCATATGCGTTTCAACCTACCTAGTAGCACCTACATACAATGGGCCCCAGTCGCCTTGTAAACGGAAGTAACCGGGTTCGACTTGCCCTGCCGAGGTCCGGACGACCAACTGTCCTGCGTCCTCGGAGTAGTCAAAGGTGTGCCCCTTTTTACTTAGTGATGCTGCAACGAAGTACGTACCTGGTTGCAGCGGCATCGAAGGCAGCTCGAAACGAAGCGTTGAGCGCCCTGCAGGGATATCGTAAAGGCGCTTAATTTCTGCGGAGTTTGACCCCGAAATAAAAAGACCGTTCTCGGTGACTATGCCCATGCCAACGACGGCGCCTGAGATTGGTTCAACTGAATCAATCGCGAACTCCATCATCACATCTTGGCCCGGCGAGGCAAATGGGACTGCCTTGCCATCAACGTCCAGAATCTTGATTCCACTGATGCGTGCCTCTCCGCTCCCCCGTCGGCTGCCGGACGCGATGTCTTCTTCTTCAGCGGAGATCTCTCCCCTGTTGGCCGCTTCCTCACGGTTAACTTCTGCAATGTAACGGCTGACTACCTCATCAACGGGTCCAATCGCACGCTTGTGCCCGTGTTCCAGCCAAATAGCATCGTCACAGAGCTCTCGCGCGAGGCCCATTGAGTGTGTGACCAGCGCGATCGTCACGCCCCGCCTTCTTAGCTTGAAGAGATAGTCGAAACACTTCCGTTGGAACTCCTCATCGCCCACCGCAATGATCTCGTCAACAATGAGGATCTCCGGGTCCATAGTCACTGCAACCGCAAACCCGAGGCGCACGTACATACCAGAGCTGTAGACCTTGACTGGCACGTCAATGAAGTCGCCGATGTCCGCAAACTCGATGATCTGGTCCATAGACCGCTCAATTTGGCGCTTACTGAAGCCCAGAATCGCACCATTCAATCGTATATTCTCACGGCCCGTTAGCTCGCCGTGGAAACCGGCACCCAGCTCCAACAGGGCCGAGACTCGACCGTCAACTGTGATTGATCCAGAAGTGGGGCGATACACCCCAGCCAAGAGCTTGAGCATGGTGGACTTGCCGGAGCCGTTATGCCCGATGAGTCCAAACGTCGACCCTTTGGGAACTGAGAAAGATACGTCATCGAGTGCCCTAAAAGTAGTGAGGCCCTTGGCCTTTCCTCGGACGAAGCGTTCCTTGAGGCTGTCTCTGGTCTCGCGGTGCATCCTGAACTCTTTGGTCACCGAGTCGACAACTATTCCACCGTAACTCATACGTGCTCCCCCAGATCTCGACCCTTAACGATGGTCACCCAGCGGGCAAGCAACAAGGACGCTACGGACCAAACCAGTATGGACACCCACTGCGCCCAGTTTCCGACATCAAGCCGGTAAATCAATGCGCGGAACAGCTCTACGAACTGGGTTAGGGGGTTGATCTCCAAGATTGCCTGAAGGTTGATACTTCCCTGCCAATCAGTGGGCACAATCGACATCGGATAGATAATAGGTGTCATGTAGAACAGCAGTTGGAGGGCAATTGCTACAAGATGCGCCAGATCTCGGAAGTAGATGTTAAGGATCGAGACGGTGACGGCGAGTGAACTCGTGAAAACGATGAAAATGATGGCCCACAAGGGGATTAGGAGCCAGCTCCATCCCACGTTCAACAAGACGAGGAGGACGACGGCGAGAATTCCCATCTCGATTCCCCACTGGACGCCCGAGGCAAGCGCAGCTCCAAGTACCGGGGCATACGCAGGGAAATACACCTTCTGCAAGAGCGCGCCGGTTCCAAGCAGCCCGCTCATACCAGCATTGATTGTAGATGAGAAGAAGGTCCACGCCGTTAGGCCACAGAAGAGCCAAATGACGAAGACACCCGGCGAACCATTGCCCATTTCCGGTGGCTGAGCACGGAAGATGATAGAGAAGACAACGGAGTAGATGCCAAGAGTTGCGAGCGGTACGGCTAGTGACCAAAGCCAACCCAGGGCAGAGCCCTTGAATTTCGTCTTCAGGTCACGTTGCCCAAAGTTGTAGATCAAGTTCCACTGTCGCAGAAGAGGGTTCCCACTTAGAGTACTCAAATGAAACTCTCCAATCTTTTCGGGCCTTTTGCCGATAGCCCGTGACACCTTACATTACTCGTCACAGGCCGTGATTCTAAGAAGGGTCCAGTTGCTTGTCTGTGAGATGAGATCGAATCCTTCCTGAATGTCAACATCCACAAACCCTGGAAAGTCACTCTGCACAGGGATCTCTTGCGCCTTGGTCCCGTAATCAAGGTAGTAGTAGGCATTAGACTCCCTGATAATTTCGCATACTCGCGGATCGGTGCTGAAGTTGCTGAAGTGCCCTGCAAGATATCGTTGATCCGCGGTGACCGGTGGCGAGATTCTGAAGTAGGGGTTGATCCCTTCCTCCAAGAATAGGTAGTCCGTGGTTGACGTGGGCAATGAAAGAACAAGTGCGTCGCTTGGAACCTTGCCCTCCAACTCGCGAAGTTCCTCAACGTCATCTGCCGACTGCTCGATTCGTGCACCCGAGGGCGAGTAGGCCATCGACATGTATGCAGCCTTCATTCTTGGAATGAGGTTGCCCATCTCGACATTGACTGCGAGAACAGTGGCCAGAACGGCTACTCCGGCAATACTGAAAGCAACGGGCGTATCCACGGTGCTGCGCCTTGCGATCCACCCAATCACCTCCGCAACTGCGCCACCGGCAAGAGTCACAACCACTATCAGGACCGGCACCGAAAGCCTCTGATAGTCCTTGTACCAAGGCCCCGTCAGAACACGAACCCAGTTATCAGGCCCCGCGGACGCAATGTAAAGCAGAACAAACAAAGCACCGGAAATTACTACGACCTTTCCATTGAAGGTGCGACGGACGAGCCACGCACCACAAGCAGTGAGTGCGAGCACTACGAGCCATTCGTAACGCGAAGTTGTAAGTATGAACTCTCCATTTACCAACGTCTTGAGGGCCGCCGAGTAAGAGAACGATGGACGACTAAACCGGCCCAGGGCCTGTACATAAGACGAGTGCAGCAGCACCACGATTAGCAGTGCTAGAGTCCCGACCGCCACCAGCCATGCACCTAAGACTCGCCATCTATGTTCAAGGTGCCAAGCGAGAACAGACTTGTGCGATGCCAGCACGAGCAACACTGCAAATGTCGGCACTATGAGCAGTAGTGCCACGGAAGGCTGCGCAAACAGAGTTCCCGAAATGGCAACTATGAGGAGGAACCAGGCTTTCACGTCCTTAGATGCTAGAGCCAGTAGCCCGACTGCGAGTACGGCCGGGAAGACCGCAATGCCGAGACTGAACGGGTAGATGGCAAAGCCCACGAACACCGCGGCAGGAAAGATGACGCATCCAAGAGCAAACAAGTTTGAAAGGAAGGGCGCGGTTGGAGCTCCGGGGAAAAGGACGACTGAAAGTAGCGCAAGGGAGAGGGGCCAGACAACGAATGCAACCGCGAAGACTGTCACGTTGGTTGCGACGATTACCCCCGCCAACGGGGATACTAGAGCCGTGAGCGCATGCCAAAGAATGGGGTAGTACGCTGCAGTGCCAGCCGGCTTATCGTACATAAACGCCAGCGCGTTAATCGGGTTTGAGTTGCCACTCTCCGCAACTACGTTGGTCGCGTAGAGATGGAAGGTGGCGTCACCAGCCATTGGTAGAGCATCTGGACTAGTCAGGGACTGGCCAAACTCGAATGAGCCTGCAATTACCACTACTCCGACACCGACTAGTGCGAAAGCTAAGGCGCCATTGCTAAAACCAGACCGGACCACTTCCTTTGCGGTGCGCCCTCTGCGACGCGATGCTACGCACCAAGCAACCACCAACACCGCAAGCACCACCAGGAAGCTAGCCCAGCCCCACTGAACCCCTAGGAGTCCCAGTCCGGTTGAAGTTAGGCCCAAGACCCCAAGACCCAGCGCAGGAGATGCCAGAACTGCCCATCCGTGGGACAGCGGAGCGATGCGAGCGACCACGTATCCAGGAGCCGATAACGCGAGTACCTGCAACGCAACCAAACCTGCGAACAACCACCAGTTCATTGCTGGATCTTTCGTTGGTCTAGGCTCGGCTCGGACCACACAGAGGCTGCCGCGAGGCATTGCCATCTCTAGTCAGAGTCACTCTCCTGTTACCAGCCTCGGGGCCGGTTGAAAGGTAAAGGCGGGAGTAAACGGGAATGCAGTGACCGCCAACAGCGATACCGGGACGGTGAATGTGACTGTAAGGGTGGGAGTTGCAGGCGTCGATGACACGGTTGACATCAATGCCTTCCTTGTCCGCGTAGACCGCAAACTGGCTGGCTATGCCGATGTTGACGTCTCGGTAAGTAGTTTCTCCCAGCTTCGCCATTTCGGCCGCTTCGGCCGAACCCATGTTCCACACTCCATGGGGACGATCCAGGTCGGGCCGTTCATCAAACTGCAGTACCTGCTCGTAGAACTCAATCCCCTTCTCGGTACCATTTTTGCTGAGGCCACCAACAAGCTTGGGGTACTTGCGAAGATCCGCGAAGACACAGCCAGTGAGAACACGCTCTGGAGAGAAGACAAGGTCGAAATCCACACCTTCTGTCAAGCCAGAGATGCGTTCCAACATCGGCTTCCAGCGGTTTCGTGTGGTGCCGACCGGAAGAGTTGTCTCATATGACACCAGGGTGCCAGGGGTGAGGTGAGCCGCAAGCAACTCGGTCGCCGCATCCATCCATGTGAAGTCGGGCTCCCACGTCTCGTCGTTCACGAAGAGTGGAACGACGAGCACAACAGCGTCTGCGCAAGGAATGGCCTCAGCATAGTCCGTGGTAGCGCGGAGTCGCCCGGAACGAACCAGTTCAGCCAACTTGTCTTGGAGGCACGCGTCGCCCAGGAAGGGCTCAATCGCTTGATTGACAAGATCGACGGTTGCCTGGCTGACGTCAACACCAACTACCTCGTGACCCGCGTCGGCAAACTGGACTGCTAGCGGTAGTCCGATCTTTCCTAAAGCAACTACTGCGATACGCACTTTCCCTCCAGCATACGTTTGCGGCTTGTCTAGTTCACACTAAAAAGCTTAAGTCAGAGAGAACCTAAAACTGAACCAAGGTGCTTCACGCCATAATGCTTCTAAGCGCTATCGGGGTTCACTAGCGCCCTTTATCTACCTTAGATACGGTTTCCAGTGCAGTACAAGCGCAGAGCGCTCTAGTGGAGCCGCAGCGGCGCATCTCACCCGGAAGCGCGTAAGACCGAAGTGGCACCTGGCAACCTTGAGCTAGTAGCTCGCTTTAGGATATTTGGAGCACTCACCTCGTTAGGGCTGTCTCCTACCTCGATACTCACGCGCGAAGCAGAAGCCGCCTAGTCTCGCCTGAAGACGTCGCGCGTGTAGACCTTGCGTTGGTTTCCAGCTAGTTCTTCATCCCACCGGTTGGTGACGATCTGGTCGGACATCTCTAAGAACTCCTCCAGATCTTTCATGACAACACTACCAAAGAAGTGTTCCGCGTCCATCTCTGGCTCATATACAACGACAGTTACACCTTTGCCCTTAAGTCGCTTCATAACACCTTGAATTGATGATTGACGGAAGTTGTCTGAGCCATGCTTCATCGACAACCTGTAGATACCCACAGTGGGGTTTTCGATGCCTTCGATTCTCTCGAGAATCTCGTTCGCAACATGGTCTTTACGTGTTCGATTCGCATCGACAATAGCCTGAATGATGTTCTGTGGAATGTCCGCATAGTTGGCAAGCATTTGCTTGGTGTCTTTGGGAAGGCAGTATCCACCGTACCCAAATGAAGGATTGTTGTAGTGCATGCCAATTCTCGGATCTTGGCCAACGCCGCGGATGATGCTGGCGGTATCAAGTCCACGAACAGATGCGTAGGTGTCCAGTTCATTGAAGTACGCGACACGCAACGCAAGATAGGTGTTCGAGAACAGCTTGATTGCTTCCGCTTCGGTCAGCCCGGTGACCATAGTTGGGATTCCCTGGGCTCCCACTTCATTCACGCGAGCCTCTTCGTCTGGGCCAACGGCTTCGAGCAAAAGATCCAAGAAGACCCGGGCGGCCAAGTGGTCCTCGGGTTCTGGGGCTGACCCAACGATGATCCGACTCGGGTGAAGATTGTCAAGCAATGCCCGACCTTCTCGTAAGAACTCTGGAGCGAACAGAATCCTTCGATCTCCCAGGCTCTCGCGAACACTCTCGGTGTAGCCGACAGGCACAGTTGACTTGATAACGATCCATGCCTCTTCATTGACGGCACGAACTGCCGCAATGGCCGCTTCAACACTGGAAGTGTCGAAGAAGTCCTTGTCCGGATCATAATCAGTTGGCGTTGCAATAATCGCATAGTCAACACCGCGGTATGCATCGGCTGCGACGATAGTGGCCCTAAGGTCTAGTTCTCGTTCGCCGGCAAGCCAGGCAGTAATCTCAGCATCTTCAATCGGACTGAGTCCACTGTTGATCAAATCCACTTTGGGTTCGACCACGTCGACCAAACGAACTTCGTTATGTTGTGCGAGCAACACCGCTAAAGAGAGTCCAACGTATCCGGCACCAGCCACTGCAATCTTCATAGCTACAGACTCTAGTTCATTACCAAGACGCGTCCCAGAGAGTTGCCCCCACAATCGGTCTTCTAAGCCTTGGGCCCATGAACCCCTGGTTAGACTAACCAAATGCGCGTTTTGTCTGTTGTGGGGGCCCGCCCTCAGTTCGTCAAGTTCGCCCCAATCGACAAGGCCTTGAGGCGCGCCGGGGTTGAGCACGTGATTGTGCACACCGGGCAGCACTACGACCCGATACTTTCAGACGTCTTCTTCCGCGACCTCGGCATTTCTGGGATACCGGCCAGACTTGGCGTTTTTATTCTGGGTCTGGGCGTGTTGTTAGGGTCGCCATTTTCCTGCCCATCCTTTTCGTGTCCAGAGGGGGACTGGTGCAGGGTTGGGTGACATATGATCTGGCTAGTTTTGGCTGGCCTGGAAGGATGTCATTTTGCCTAAGCCGTTTCCTAAGGAGTTCTGTGAGGACGTGGTCCGTGTCGCTCAGCAGCGTGATCCAGGGGTCACGCTGACCCAGATCGCGAAGGACTTCGGGGTTCATGTGGGGACTTTGGATAAGTGGATGCGTAGCGCTCGAGTTGAAGGCGGTGAGCAGCCCGGTGTGACACGCGCGGAGAGTGAAGAGGTTCGTGCGTTGCGCAAACGTAACCGCCTCCTTGAGCAGGAGAACGAGGTACTGCGGCGTGCGGCGGCATATTTCGCGCAGGCGCATCTGCCGGGAAAATAATCTACCCGCTCGTGAGCGAGCTCGCCAAGAACAGGATCCCCGTTACGGTGACGTGCCGGGTCCTCAAGCTCGCTCGTCAGCCTTACTACCGGTGGTTGCAGGCTGGGATCACCGAGTCAGAAATCGTGGAGGCGTATCGGGCGAATGCGTTGCTTGATGCACACCGCGATGACCCCCAGTTCGGGTATCGCCTTCTCGCCGATGAAGCTCGCGGTGCCGGTTGACCGATGGCGGATCGCACGGCTTGGCGGATCACCTCGGAGAATGGGTGGTGGAGCGTGTTTGGGAAGAAGAAGAGCAACGGCAAAAAGGTTGGCCCACCCGTCCGTGATGACTTCTGCGTTGTCACTGATGATGAGGGCCGCGCCCGGCATAAGTTCACCGCTGCCAAGCCGAATCAACTATGGCTCACGGACATAACTGAGCACTGAACCGATGAGGGCAAGCTTTACATGTGTGCGGTCAAGGACGTGTACGGGAACAAGATCGTCGGGTACTCGATCGGCCCCA
>CAYFUM010000034.1:0-12266 GCA_964346475.1 uncultured Peptostreptococcaceae bacterium | reverse complement strand
TCATCCAAAATGAAAGAAGTCTATGGCCTGCCAGGGAGTCTCAGTCTAATATAAACTAAGGGTCGACAAGAACTGGCATCTTTGCTATACTAGCTTAGAGAAATAATTTTAGGAGGAATTAATGGAAAGAGCACTACTGCATGCTAATTTACGTAAGGTAAGCACATCTGAAAACAAGCAGCTTCGCAAGGACTTACGTGTTCCCGCTGTTCTATATGGCGCCCATATTGATCCACAGTCTATTGACCTGGATTTAAGAGAAGTAAACAGATTTTTAAGAGGGTCCCACGTTGGAACCAGCCTTAACCTAGACCTGAGTGGTAAAGAGTATTTTGTAATACTAAAAGATATACAAAGCCATCCTGTAAGAGGAGATGTATTGCATTTGGATTTCCAAGCCCTTAAGGCAGGTGAAAAAGTAAGAATTACCATCCCAATATTCATTGAGGGTGTGGAAAACGTAGAGAAAAACACCATAGTACAGGAACTCAATACTGAGATTGAAATTTCTGTTCTTCCCCAATATCTAATTGACTCAGTAACTGTAGATGTCAGTGATGTGAAGGTGGGAGATAACCTCACCGTTGCAGATCTAGATATAAACAAGGATGAGAATTTCGAGGTGTTCTCTAGCCCAGATCAAATGATCTACACAGTTATGGAAGCTACCGTCTTTGAAGAGCCCGAGACCAGTGATGAAGAAGAGCTCTTTGAAGTAGAAGCAGAAGAAGTAGAAGTAGAAGCAGAAGAAGAATAATAAGATTGATAAAGAGTGGATAACCACTCTTTTTTTTATTAAAAAAGGGCTCTTAGGCCCTTATTTAATATCCTCCAATAGCTTCCTCAGTTCCACCAGCTCCTCCTTGGTAAATCTAACACCCTTACCCATCCTAGATTTATCTGGGCTCCACTCCCTTAAATCATATTTAGCTTCATTATCATTAAAGCTCACTAGATTAAGTTCCTTAGTCCAGCCCTTTTCTGACTGGGATATTATCCCCAGCTCCTTATCAATCCTATATTTTATACTCATTTTTAGCCTCCTTTTAATAGAAGACTACTAGAAAGTCTGGCTCCAGGCCAGGGGTTAGCATACAAGTTCCAAAAAGGCTAAATGTTAAGCAATCTGGTACATAGATAAAAATATCCCATTAGTGAGGTAGCATCGACAATAGTGGTAATTAGAGGGCCCGCCATTATAGCTGGGTCGGTTTTCAATTTAACAGCAATAAGTGGAAGTATGGCACCTATTAGCTTGGCTGTGACTACAGTTATGATTAGTGACAGGCTAACTGTTAAGGCAATTAGGGTCCCTACACTGCTGAAAATCATAATTCTAGCATAGTTGGTAACAGCAAGTAGAATAGCTACAATAATTGAGGTTCTAAACTCCATCCATACAACTTTAAAAAAATCCTTGTATTCTATCTCACCAAGAGCTAGCCCCCTTATGACTAGGGTTGAAGACTGGCTTCCCGTGTTTCCTCCTGTATCCATAAGCATAGGTATAAAACTGGTAAGGATGGTCATCTTGGCAAGGGCATCCTCATAGTTCTGAATAATGGTTCCTGTAACTGTGGCTGATATCATGAGGATAAAAAGCCAGGGTAGACGTTTTATTGCATGGCCAAAGGGAGAAAGGTCCAAATACTCATCATCAGTCGGTGAAATAGCCGCCATTAGCTCAAAGTCTTCAGTGTTCTCCTCCTGTATAATTTCTAAAATATCATCAACTGTTATAATTCCAGTAAGCCGGTTTTCACTATCAACAACCGGCAGAGCAAGGAAACCATACTTGTTAAACTTTGAAGCTACTTCCTCCTGGTCATCATCGGTGTGGACGAATACCACGTCGCTATCCATTATATCCTCTAATAAATCTGTGGCTTCGGATATAACAAGTTTTCTTAGGGAAATAATCCCCTCTAAATGATTAGAGGAGTCTGTTATATAGTTGGTATAAACCGTTTCCCTATCTAAACCGATTTCTTTAATATGGGCCAGAGCCTCTTCCACCGTCATTTTCTTATGCAGCTTGACAAATTCTATGGTCATTATGCTACCAGCGGAATCCTCTGGATAACCTAGGAATTGATTTATAAGCCTACGTTTTTCAGGGGTAGCCTTAGCAATAAGTTTCTTTACTATATTTGAAGGCAGGTCCCCTATGACATCTATCATGTCATCGAAATAGAGGTCTTCCATAACAGTGGAAAGTTCACCTTCGGTAATGCCGGCGGCTATTTCATTTTGAGTGGCCTTGCTAAATTCCGCAAAAACCAAAGCCGCCTTTTCCTTACTTAGCAGTCTAAAGACCAGCAGGGTATCCTTGGTATTGAGTTCATCCACATATTCAGCAACGTCGGCTTCATTTAGCAGCTCTAACTCTTCTTTTAGAGTCCAATACTCCTTATTCTCTATTAGTTCAACAAGTCTATCATAGCTCACAGTTCCCTCCTAGTTTTTCTATAGTTCCAAGGCAATCTCCATCATTTGTGTAAAAGTTTCTTGTCTTTCCTGACTAGTTGTAACTTCACCCGTTGTTATCATGTCTGATACTGTACATATAACAAGGGCCTCTACATCATTTCTCGCTGCCTGGGTAAGGAGTTCTGCAGCTTCCATCTCCACGCCTAAAACCCCATATTCAGCCCAGCGCATAATATCTTCATCAGTATCTTCATAAAAGGTATCACTGGATAATAGATTTCCTACATGAACCCTGGCACCTAGCTCCTTGGCCTTTAAATAAGCTTTTTGAACTAGTTCAAAGCTTGATGTAGGCGCATAGGTATTACCATAAAATCGCCTTGATACCATCTTGGAATTGGTAGAAGCACTCATGGCAATAATTATATCCCTTAATTTTACATGGCGACCTATGCCACCGCAGGAGCCTATACGTACCAGTTTTTTACATCCATAGACATTTATTAGTTCATGGATATAGATACCCGCCGAAGGCATCCCCATACCTGTCCCCTGGACTGATACCCTCTTTCCTTTGTAGTAGCCAGTAAAGCCCAGCATACCTCTAACATTATTGTACTCTACAGCATCATCTAAAAAGTTCTCTGCTATAAATTTAGCCCTCAGTGGATCTCCTGGCAACAGAACAAACTCAGCTATAGCACCTTCAGGCGCTTCAATATGATAATGGCTCATTTTTCCTCCTTATAAACACCACTGATTCCAGAGGTGCAATTGTTTCTTTTGTCATTGTCGGACCAGCCAGATTTACCTTAAAGTTTTCCAGGAAATACCTGGCTTCTCCCAGGGGCAACTTTCTCTTCTCAAGGCTCGGGTTGTGACCAATAAAGACTTCCTCATCCCCCATATCAAGTGTATAGTAAATTACAGGACTTTCCTGATAGAAGAAAAGTTTTTCTCTAATCATATCTGCATCAAAGCTTCCCAATTTAAGCTTTCTTCTGAGGGCTATAAGGCCTCTAACAAGATCAATCAGATCCTCCTCCTTTTGAAGTAGGTCCCATTTGATACAATTCACCCTACAATCAGACTTATAGCTATTCCTATTCATCTTCTTGTCCCTCATAAATTCACTACCTGCCTGTATAAAGACATTTCCAAAGGCAAGAAGCTGAATTGAAAAGCCTAGGGCTGTTCTTTTTCTTATAAGCCCATCATCCTCACCTGTACTAAAGCTAAGCTTATCATAGAGGATAAGATTATCATGGCAGCTCATATAGCTAAGAGTCTCCCAGGGCTCCCTACAAGGTCCATGAATTCCCTGGTTAAAATTTATATCTCCAACTATGCCAGTCAGGACCTGGCTTCGCCACTCTATGTTTCCCTGAATAAAACCCAGACTCCTATCATCATTTTTTCCTCTGAGCCCATCTCTAAATCTATCATTAAAAAGGGAGAAATCCCTGCCCACCTGGGAGCCATAACTTAGGTAGGTCTCCTTCTGATTTCCACTGGCCCAGGGCTCGCCATAGATAAGAACCTGGGGGTTTATCTCTCTAAGACGTTCAACTATTTCATGAGCAAAATCTTCCTCCATGAGTCCCCAAAGATCAAAGCGAAAACCATCAACTTGATATTCCTCCATCCAATAGATAAGGCTATCTATGATTAATCTTCGCACATAGCTCTTGGAGGTGTCAAGCTCATTACCACAGCCTGATCCATTGAGAAAGACCCCTTCCTCTATCCTATAATAATAATCGGGAGCTAGTGCTTGTAAGCTTGAATCCAAGCTTCTAAAGGTGTGGTTATAGACTACGTCCACCACTACACCTAGGCCTAGGCCATGGAGATGCATTATAGCCTTTTTAAGCTCTGCCAGGGCCCTATAGGGGTTAAAGACATCTACAAGATAGCCCCTGTGAACAGCAAAGTAAAACTCAGGGTCATAGCCCCAGTTATAACCCTCTTCATCATCGACCAGGCTCATTATAGGGCTTAGGGGTAAAAGGTGAAGATGGCTGACGCCTAAAGAGGCTATATATTCACTACCAAGAAGAGTTCCCTTTCTTTCCAGGCTCTCGCAAAAAGAAAGAAATTTTCCAGGGTATTTAAATCCAGCCCTAGGATCTCTAGAGAAATCTCCCACGTGGTGCTCATATATTATACTATCTCTAGGAGAGAGCACTGGTTTACCATGATTTCTAAAACCCTGGGGATCACTCCTGCCATCCTCAATAAGAACTCCCCTTCTTGCTCCTGAAGATACATATCTAGTATAGGGATCTATTGCTAGACAGCCCCTAAAATCATACAGGTAGCCATAGCCATCAAAATCCCCCTCCAGGACAAGCTCAAAAACCTCATTCTTTTTTTTCATAGGGTATCTTTGGTATTCATTTTTCTCGCAGTTTGGAAAGAGGAGGAGTTCCAGGGAGTCCCTAGTTGAGAAAACTCTAAATATCCACTGGCGACCCTCCCTCACCACACCTAAGTGATCATAGGTTTTCATAGACTTCCTCATAAAGTTTAGAAGACTCAGTCCAGCTTAGATCCCTTTCCATGGCCTCCTTTACAATCTTCCACCAAAGTTCCTTGTTTTTATAGTGATAGAGAGCATCTTTAATTGCGTAGAGAAGTTCATGGGCATTGTAGTTCTCGAAATTAAAGCCTGTCCCTTCTCCGGTATAACGATTGTAGGATTCCACGGTATCAGCCAGGCCCCCGGTCTTTCTAACCACAGGAATAGATCCATAGCGCATGGCTATGAGCTGGCCCAGACCACAGGGTTCAAATCTGGAGGGCATTAAAAATATATCACTGGAACCATATATTTTCCTAGCAAGATTCTCTCCGAAAAGTATATTTACACTGACCTTTTCTGGATACTTGTCCTGGAAATAAATATACCTGGCCTCGATATCACTATCACCACTACCCAGAAGGATAAATTGAACCCTTTGCTCCATTAGTTCATCAAATATAAAGGTAAGCAGGTCCAGACCCTTGTTATCAACAAGCCTGGTCACCATGGCTATAAGGGGAATGTCTTCATCAACCTCAAAGCCCAGGGATTTTTGAAGAGACTTTTTATTTACCAGCCTCCTTTCTGGAAAACTGCTATTAAAATTGACCCAGAGTTCCTTGTCAGTGGCTGGATTATACTCTTCATAATCAATTCCATTGACTATTCCTGTCAATTTGTCCTTCTTGTGCTGGAGGAGGCCATGGAGGCCTTCACCAAAATAGGGATAGGTTATTTCCCTGGCATAGGTCCTGGAGACTGTGGAGATACCATCACTGAAGGATATACCTGCCTTCATAAAGTTTAGAGAACCATAGTGTTCCAGGCCCTCCAAGGTAAAGTAATCATCCCCCAGCCCCAGATAATTCTTCATAACACTATAGGGGAAAATTCCCTGGTACTTTAAATTATGGATAGTAAAAAGTACCTTGGTCTGGCTAAATTCCTGGCGCCAGCCATAGCTGTCCCTAAAAAGCGCAGCTGCAATCCCTGTATGCCAATCATTCAAATGAATTACATCGGGATAAAAGCCTAACTCATCCATGAGTTTGAGAAAACTATGATTGAAGAAGGAAAACCTCTCTCCATCATCATACTCCCCATAGAGATTTTCCCTGAAAAAGTAGTGTTCATTATCAATAAAATAATAGACTACCCCATCACGGCTGTGGGAAAAGATACCAGCATATTCTCTTTTTTCTGGCATAGTGACGTGAAAGGAACCCAGATAATCAAATTCTTCTCTTAATTTAGGGTTAATCTTTTTGTAAAGGGGAACCACCACCCTGACTTCATGCCCCCTTTTTGCCATAGCTTTAGGAAGAGAATGCATTACATCAGCAAGTCCCCCTGACTTTATATAGGGTACAGCTTCACTGGCAGCAAGTAGTATTTTCATAAAACCCTGGCTCCTTTCCCTAGGAAATATGGTAGTCCTCCATCACCCATAAGGATGCGCCCCCTTCCAATGTGGCTTCTCTTATCCAAAATGGCAAAATTGACCTGAACATTTTCCTCCAGAGTTGAGCCCTGGAAAATAATGGAATTCCTTATAATTGCACCCTTGCCTATCTTGACATTTCTAAAGAGGATGGAGTTTTCAACTGTACCCTCAATTATACATCCATTGGCCACCAAGGAGTTTTTTACAACACTACCCTCCATGTACATACTACTGGGGGCATCCTTAACCTTAGTGTAAATTTTACCGTTCTTATAAAAAAGCTCCCGGGCCTTGTCCTCTTCCAAAATCCTAAGGGATGCATTGTAGTACTGTTGGACAGAATAGATTGGTAGGATTTCCTCCTCTAGGCTAAAAATCTCAACCTGGTATTTGCTGAGTCTACGCTCTATAGCGCCACTGAGGGAGATTTCTCTTCCCTGCTCCAGGGCCTCACTGACGATCTCCATGAAGACATGTTTTTTAATAAAGTAGATCTCAACTCCCAGTTCAAATTCATCTTGGTTGCCAAGATTTCTTCCTAGGTAGATCTGGTCGCCCTCCCTCATAAGAATATCCAGTCCAAGTAAATCCACCCGGGTTTTTCCCTGCTTTACTCTTTTAGTTAGGGCTGTAATATCCGCTCCACTGGATACATGAGCTTCAAAAGATGACCTAAAATCCAGGTTCCCTAGATAATTACTCCTGGTTAAGAGGATATGCTCCACCTTCATTTTTTCAAAATAGAGCATGTTGCTTCTAAGTCTATGAAGGTCTCCTTCAAAGGCAGTCTCCTCCTTAATATCAGGGTAGAGGATCCTGAGTCCACCTGTTTTACGGTCCAGGTCCCACCACTTACCAAAGCTCAAATGATCATTTAAAGAATGAAACTTATCCTTTACTAAAATGGAGATGGTCTCTATTCCACTATTAACCATGCTGGATAACATAAAGTCAATAAGACAATAGCGCCCAGCAAAGGGTACCGTTGCCAGAGGTCGAAACTGGGTCAGGTCCTTAATATAATCTTCCTTTTCGCCAAGGTTTATTAGGCCCGCTACTTTCATTTTCATAAAACCCTCCTAGTACTTCAAAAGACCATAGTCCTCGGATCCATAGATGCTGATTTCGTCACCACCGAGGACTTCTCCGTCCTTTACCTTTTCATTGCTGAGAACAATTACATTTTTTAGCCTGGCCCCCCTACCTACATGGCTACCGGGTAGGAGAATACAGCCCTCCAGCAGGGCTTCCTCTTCAACTATAACAGATGTGCTGAGTATAGAGTTTTTTACAGTACCATGAACCACACAGCCTTCATTAATAAGGGCTCTTTCAACATGACTGTTTTTAGAGAGATACTGGGGGGGAACATTGTAGTTATTAGTAAATATCCGCCAATCCTCATCAAAGAGATTAAGGGTATTTCTGGGATCTAGAAGGTCCATATTGGCATGCCAGTAGCTCTCTACAGTTCCTACATCTCGCCAGTAACCTTTAAAATTATAAGCATAGAGGTTAAAACCCTCTTCTAGCATTCCGGGTAAAATGT
Organism: uncultured Peptostreptococcaceae bacterium; assembly: GCA_964346475.1. Classification (GTDB taxonomy): domain Bacteria; phylum Bacillota; class Clostridia; order Peptostreptococcales; family Acidaminobacteraceae; genus DTU036. The sequence continues at coordinate 4,319 of CAYFUM010000034.1, read as the reverse complement.
CCTTGCCAAAGTCGTGGCTAGAACTTGCATTGCTGTGGTCTTTAATCAGCCACTCTCTTAGAATCTCCCAGTTAAAGATATAGACACCCATGGAAGCTAGGTTGTTCTTAGGTTCCCTGGGTTTTTCTTCAAATTCATAGATTCGACCATCCTCCAAGGTATTTAAAATACCAAAGCGGCTGGCTTCTTCCATGGGTACCTCAATAGCGCTGATGGTAACTGCTGCATCTTTTTCTTTGTGGAAGTCAAGCATCCAGCTGTAGTCCATCTTATAAATATGATCCCCTGAGAGAATAAGCACATACTCAGGATCCTGAAGATCTACATAGTCCAGGTTTTCGTAGATGGCATTAGCGGTGCCAGCATACCACTGCCCCCCTTGGGTCGTCATATGGGGTGGCAGGACCTCAACTCCCCCCACCTGCCTATTAAGATCCCAAGGGCCTCCTATTCCAATGTGCATACTAAGAGCTAGAGGCTGATACTGGGTCAAAATCCCAATGCTTCTAATACCAGAATTAGCACAGTTGCTTAGAGCAAAATCAATTATCCGGTATTTTCCACCAAAATGTACTGCTGGTTTGGCATTTTTTTCTGTTAATTTCTTAAGCCTTTTGCCTTGGCCACCGGCCAAAAGCAGTGCTATCATCTTGTCTTTAATCATCTGACACCTCCAGAATCATCCCACTAAAGGGAGCCAGTCCTACGCGCAGTTTCCCCTCCGACTCAAGAAGACCAAAGGATCCCCTCCCCCTTCCTCCGTATTCCTCACCATCAGAATTCAAAATAACCCTGTAGAATCCCCTACTGACTTCCAGCCCATGGTGGATTAACTCATTGGAGGAGAAGTTTAGCAGGAAGATAAGACGGCCCTGCTTTAGATCCCTCCTCTCAAAGGCTATAAAGTTCTGTTTATGGTTATCCACCTCTATCCAGCTAAAGCCTCTCCAGTCCTGATCATTTTCATGGAGCTCACTTCTAGAGTGATAGAGCATATTTAAGTCCCTAACAAAGCCTTGAATTCCTAGATGGGAGTAGTAAGCTAGCAGGTCCCAGTCCAGGCTAGTAAAGACATTCCATTCTGCGAATTGACCAAATTCTCCACCCATAAAGAGGAGTTTCTTTCCGGGCATGGCATACTGATAGAAATGAAGGAGTCTAAGTTGGGAGAATTTCTCCTCAAAACTACCGGACATCTTTGATAGCAGAGAACCCTTCATATGCACTACCTCATCATGGCTTAGGGGTAGTAAAAAATCCTCACTAAAGGCATAGACCATGGGAAAGGTAAGAAGTTTATGGTTTCGACTTTTGCTAAATCCATCCATCTTCATATACTTAAGAGTATCATTCATCCATCCCATGTTCCACTTATAGTCAAAGCCCAGACCGCCCTTGTCCACAGGTCTGGTGACACCTTCATGGTCTGAGGAATCCTCAGCAAAAAGAAGAAGTTTCCCCTTTAGCGCCTGGGTGAGTTCCCTTAGAAAATCATAGGAATGCTGGTGGAGCTTCCTTCCTTTATCCTCCCTATAGAGCATATGGGCAACAGCATCCACCCTTATCCCATCTATACAATAGTCCCTGTAAAGACTAAGGGCACTGCCGATAAGAAAGTTTCGAACATGTCTTCTCCCAAAGTCAAAATTTATGGTATCCCACTGACTATTATAGGCATCCTTCCAAAAATCACTCTCATAAAGTCCACTGCCATCAAAATATGAAAGCCCTGGAGCATCCTTGGCAAAGTGGCAGGGTACCCAGTCCACAAAGACAAGGATCCCTCTTTTGTGGGCTTCCTCAACAAAATACTTAAAGTCCCAAGGGTCACCATGGCGACTGGTTATAGCATAGTAACCCAGCTGTTGATATCCCCAGCTGCCATCATAGGGGTGTTCTGTAATAGGTAGAAGTTCCAGGGCGTTATACCCCAGCTCTTCAACATAGGGCAGAAGGCTGTGGGCAAGCTCCTGGTAGGAGTAATAGTCTCCGTTATCCTTTTTCTTCCAACTACCTAAATGGACCTCATAAATACTTAGCTTCCCCTGGTTAGCTGGCCTAGGACTAAAGTCTAGGTCTTTGGGTCTATAAATAATACCTGCACTATTCTGGTCCCACTTTATCTTTCTGGCATAGGGGTCTGTCTTCCAGTGCTCCCTACCCCTTTCATCCAGGATGTAATACTTATAAAGTTGACCCTCCTCAGCCTTATCAATGAAGGCCATAAAATAACCTTCTTCCAGGGCTTCCATGGGATTTAAACTTGGGTCCCAGTTGTTCCACTCCCCCACCACCGACACCTTTTTGGCTCTAGGAGCATAGACTATAAACCTATAGCCTTTTTTTGTATAATGGGCACCAAAAATTTCGGCACCCTCATAGAACTTTCCAAGCCTGTAGGCCTTTAAGTCTTCTAAACTGGGAAGCAATCTCATGGTCCACCTCCTTTTATTAGTCCTTCTAGAAGCTCCTTGATCTATTCTTCAATAAGCTCACACTCATAGACCTTGATAACAGGGCCTTGCAAGAAGAGTTTGTTATCCTGGTCCTTCTCCACCTGAAGGCTGCCTCCAGGAACTTTAAAATCTATTATCCTTCTACTAGTATCCAAACAGTTTAAATGATAAAAAATTGAAGTTACACCAGAGCCACAGGCCAGGGTAAAATCCTCCACCCCCCGCTCATAGGTCAGGGCTTCAACAAGTCCACCCCTATCCAGGTAGAAGTTGACATTGGCCCCCTTTTCTAGAGCTTGGTGGTGTCTAAGCCTCTTAGCAAGACCTCTTAGATCTCCATCAAAATCATCAAGCTCTACTAGGAGGTGGGGAAGACCGGGATTTCCCATTTCTAAATAGAAGACCCTTCTGCCTTCGAGCTCAAGCTCCTCATATCTGCTTATATCAGGCATCCTGACTGAGTAGCAGCCCCTATCTATCCTTTTTGCCTCCAAGGAACCTGCTAGGCTATGGAAATAGATTTTTGACTGACCACCCAGCTCCTCATAGATATACCTAGAAAAACACCGGGCTCCATTTCCACACATTTCCCCCCTACTGCCATCGGAATTATAAAAATCCATATACAGACCCTGGTCATTTCTCTCTAAAAAAATCATACCATCGGCTCCGAAGGATAGCCTTCTTTGGCAGAGCTTTTTCGCTAGTCTAAATTTCTCCTCCTGGTTTAAATGGGAGGCTAGGTTGTTTGCCAGTAGAAAATCATTTCCAGTTGCCTGCATCTTAGTGATTTTCATGATTACTCCTAAGATCAAATTCAAACTTCTTGTCAAAAAGTCCAAAGAGACCGCCGGTATGAATAAAAAGAATATTTTCACTATCTTTAAAGAGTTCATTTTCCCCTTTTAAAGAGTCTATAAGACCTTTAAAGGCCTTGCCTGTATAGACGCTATCAAAAATTATTCCTGTGGTCCTGGCTATATCTCTAATAAAATCCATTTCTTCAGGGGTATTTAAAGCATAGCCCCTGCCTGCATAGCCATCTAGCATGAGCATTTCCTGGGCCTTCATTTGGAAGTCTCCACTGAAGTACTTGGAAAAGTCCTCCCAAATTTCCAGTACCCTGCCTTTAAAATACTGGCTGTCATTTACTATGGGAACCCCTATCACCCTGCGGCCATGGCCTCCAAGAAGGTTAGCGAAGTGTAGGCCACCATAGGTTCCTCCACTACCCAGAGCACAGACCAGGGTATCAAAGTTAAGACCCAGCTCCTTCTCCTGGTCTAAAATCTCATTAAAGGCATTATAATAACCAAGAGTACCTATGGCATTGGAGGCTCCCTCAGGAATTATGTAGGCTTTCCTACCGTCATTTTCCAAAGTCCTAGCCCCCTCCTTCATGATTTCTTCGCGTCTCTCGCTATAATCCAGGGGGCTAATAAACCTAACCTCTGCCCCTAGCATCTCATCAAGAAAATAGTTGCCCTCTGGGGCCCTTCTCTCAGAACTTCTCAGATAAAGAATAGTCTTGAGTCCAAGGCTAGCCCCGGCAGCTGCTGTGGCTCTGCAGTGGTTGGATTGGACTCCCCCACAGGTAATCAGGGTATCGGCTCCCCCTTCCAGAGCCTCTGCCAGACTGTATTCTAGCTTTCTTATTTTATTGCCAGATAGCTCTACACCTGTAAAATCATCTCTTTTTATATAAATATTTTTACCCAGCTCTTGACTAAGACCCTGGAGCCTATCAATCCTAGTCGGTAGATTAGCCAGTTTGAGTCTCTTTTTATCCATAATAACCTGCCTTTCTTAACTATATTATAACAAGAAAATCATTATCTAACAGCTGTTTTTCTAAAAATAAAA
>CAYFUM010000033.1:0-13263 GCA_964346475.1 uncultured Peptostreptococcaceae bacterium | reverse complement strand
TACAGGATCTACAGAAATCTCACCAGATCTAATTTTCTCTGCAAACTCCTCAATTTTCTTGGTCCACTCATCGGTTAGATTGGGATTATTTGCAGGGATTCCAACACCGTGGGCCTTGAGGTCATAGACCACAGTACCACCTTCAAATTTATCTAGGGCAACCATTTTGCAAACGTCATAGGCAGCCTGGTCAACACCCTTTAGCATGGAGGTCAGTATTACTGATTTATCACCTTCATAAATACCTTCACTGTACTGGTCCTTGTCAACACCAATTACCCAAACGTCTTCGCCATTTTGAACTCTGTCCTTGGCCTCTTTTATAACGCCATTACCAGATCCGCCGGCGGCATGATAGATTACATAGACACCACTATCGTACATTTTGGCAGCTAGGGTTTGTCCATCTTCAGGCTTATTGAAATCTCCTACGTACTCAATTACAACCTTCATGTTTTCATCAACTGCCTTGACACCCTGCTCAAAGCCAGCTTCAAATTTTTGGATGGTGTCAAAGTCCATACCACCAACAAAACCTACTGTATCTTTTCCAGCATCCTGGGCCTTGAGAGCAGCGGCTACACCAACTAGATAGGATCCCTCATGTTCAGCAAAAATAGCATTCAGTACATTGGGAGCTTCCACCACTGCGTCTAGGAAAAGGATTTTTTGCTCGGGGAAGTCAGCAGCAACCTTTTTTAGGGACTCTTCGAAAAGAAATCCGGGAGCTACCATCAGGTCCTTTTTGTCCTCACTAAACTGCGTGAGATTTGGGATATAGTCAGCATCGGATGTACTTTGTAGATAGGCGATGTTTTCTGAAGGAAGGTCAAATTTCTTTGCGTAGTATTGAATGCCTTCCCAGGTTCCTTGGTTAAAGGACTTGTCGTCAATTCCACCAACGTCGGTTACCAGTCCAATTGTAATTTCCTTTAGAGAATCCTTGTCAACTTCCTCGTCATCGACTATGGTCTCAGTTACTGGCCCCTCCGCTGGGCCGGCCTCTTCATCCTCGGCCGTCTTACCACAGGCAATCAAAGAAAAACTTAGTAGTAACACCATAGCCATCGTTAAAAATCTTTTCATAGATTCCTCCTATAACTTTTTATAATATTGGTTAAAATTCTATCACTGCCATTTATACCCCTAGTTCAAAGCATTATTCAAAGTTCCTCTGTCTCCAAGCCTCATAGATAACCAGGACTGCTGCATTAGATAGATTAAGGGAGCGCAGACCATCTTCCTTTTTCATAGGAATGGTCAGCCTTTTATCAGAATATCTCCTATGCAGGCTTTCAGGAAGGCCTGCAGTCTCCCTTCCTAGAAGAAAAAAGACCTCTTCTCCATAGTTGTTCTCATATATGGTTGGGCTTGCCTTGGTAGTAATAAGATAGAGTTCCTCACTCCCATACTTTTCAAGGAAGGCCTCTAAACTATCGTGGACCTCCAGGTCCACCTTCTTCCAGTAGTCAAGGCCTGCCCTTTTAAGCTGCTTTTCCTCCAGGGAAAAACCAAGGGGCCTTATAAGGTGGAGCCTGGCGCCGCTTATAAGACAGGTCCTTGCTATGTTGCCAGTATTCTGAGGAATTTCAGGCTCTACCAGCACCAGATGAATCATAGCTTTTTCACTTTATCCCCTGATACATAGAGCAACACTGTGCCTGCATAGAGGACCTCGGTTCTAAAGGTAGTGTTAAAGAGCCCATCAAGGCCCTCTGCCTCCAATTCCTTAACTATTTTTTCATAGAGTAGTTTATAATGTCTAGTTATCATATCTTCATACTCCACTATATTTCCCGAACGAAAGGGCTTTGTCATCACACTAAGATCACTCTGAAGAGAGCTGGTGAAGACTGCACTGTTAAAATAAAGGCCCATATGCTGATATTTTTCTGGATCATAGGGGTTTTTTGATAGAATCACTGGTCCACTCCAATCCTAGGACATATATCCCTTATTCCGCAGCTTTCACACTGAGGATTTCTAGCCTTACACACATATCTTCCGTGGAGAATCAACCTATGGTGCATAAGACTCCATATTTCCCTTGGAAGATTTTTCTCTAATTGTAGTTCTACTTTTAAAGGATCCTTACCCTTAGCTAGTCCAGTTCTATTGGACACCCTTAGCACATGAGTGTCCACTGCTATTGCTGGTTCACCAAAGGCACAGCTTATTACAACATTGGCTGTTTTTCTACCTACCCCCGGTAGCTCCATCAGAGCCTCCCTGGTGGAGGGCACCTGGCCATCATACTTCTCAAGAAGGATCTGGGAAGTACGATAGAGGTTTTTGGCCTTCTGGTTGAACATGCCACAGGTACGGATAAGTTCCCGGATACCATCAATGCCAAGTTCTATCATGGAACTGGCGTCGGGAGCATACTTAAAAAGCTCCTTAGTAATTATATTAACCCTGACATCGGTGCACTGGGCTGATAGAATTACAGCTACTAGAAGCTCAAAGTGATTGTTAAAGTTCAGTTCTGGCTCAGCCTGGGGATAGAGCCTAGCAAAACCATCAATCAGAGCCTGAATCTTATCAGTCAATTTAGATAAGCCCCATCTTCTTACCGACTTCTTCAAAAATTTCTACTGCTTTTTTTAGATCTTCTTTGCTGTGCTCAGCGGTTATCATACAGCGCAGCCTCCCGGTTCCCTTAGGAACAGTGGGAAACACTATAGCGCTAGCATATACGCCTTTATTTAAGAGCTCCTTAGAAAAGGCAACAGATTCTGCCTCATCACCGATAATAACTGGAGTAATTGGGGTCTCTGAGTTACCTGTATTAAAGCCAAGCTTGCCCAGTTCTTCTTTAAAGTATCTGGCATTATCCCAAAGCCTATCGGTATACTCTGTGGACTCTTCCAGTATATTTATAGCTTCTATCAGAGCAGCTACCATGGCTGGGGGAATACTAGTTGAGAATAGTATTGGCCTTCCCCTGTGAGATAGCCACTCTCTTGTAACTTCTTTACTAGCTACGTAGCCGCCTATAGCTCCCAGGCCCTTGGATAGGGTACCAATAATAAAGTCAATTCTGCCGTGGAGACCAAAGTGGTCAACAGTTCCTCTACCACTCTCTCCTAAAACTCCAGATCCATGGGCATCGTCCACATAGGTTAGAGCGCCATACTTTTCTGCAAGATCTACGATTTCAGGAAGTTTTGCCAGGTCCCCGTCCATACTAAAGACGCCGTCGGTGATAATAAGGGTGGTATTGTATTTTCCCTGGTTTTCCTTGAGAATTCTTTCTAAATCCTCCATATCAGAGTGCTTAAATACAGCCTTATCGGCTCTTGAAAGACGTACACCATCAATAATAGAGGCGTGGTTTAACTCATCAGAGATAATAAGGTCTCCCCTATCAGTTATAGCCTGAATTGTTCCTGCATTGCAGTTAAAACCCGACTGATAGATGGTGACTGCTTCTTCGTGTTTGAAATTTGCCAGGCGCCTTTCCAGCTCATCGTGAATATCCATGTTGCCATTTATAGTACGCACAGCTCCTGGACCCACACCATATTTTTCCAGAGCATCCATAGCAGCCTTTTTTAGCCTGGGATGGTTGGCGAAACCCAAATAATTATTGGATGAAAGATTTATAACTTCCCTGCCATCTAGGTTGATAATTGGGCCGTTGGCACCTAGCATTTCAGGAAGCTTACGATATACTCCCTCTTTTTTTAGTTCTTCAACTTTGTCCTTCAGATAACTAAGTTCATGGATGTTTTCCATATTTCTCTCCTTTTTAATCCAGTCGATATTTCGACTTATTCTATCTTTTCCAATCCAGGCAAAGTCCCTTTCCCTATACAGTCGTTTAAAAGCTCTTTTGCTTAGATGTGAAAACTCTTTGTAGTGAAAAACCAGTTCCTCATTTTTTTCTTCGACCCTATTATAGGGGCAGGCTCTCATACAGATATCACAGCCATAGATAAAGCCCTTTAAGTCTGCATACCTATCATCCCCAGTCTGGGTTAAATAGGAAATACACCTACTGGCTTCCAGTCTATAGTCTCCTATTACCCCCTGGGGGCAAGCCTCAACACATAAATTACACCTGCCGCAGTCTCTAGCTAGTGGGCTATCACTTTCCACTGATCTGTCCAGGAGAAGATAGCCTATATTTACGCTGGAACCAAGTTGAGGATGGATAAGTAGGGTGTTTTTTCCAATAAAGCCCAGGCCTGCTCTTCTGGCCACTTCTTTATCCATGAGACCCTCCTTATCACAGAGGGCTCGACTGTTTATACCTTCCGAGGCTAGCTCCTCAGCAAGGGCCTGGAGGATTTCTCCTATAACCAAATGATAATCTCTAACCGAGGAGCTGGCTACCTTTACCTGGTTAGGTAGAAGGGGGTTATGGTAGAGCTTAAAGGACTTAAGGATGACAAGAATCCCCCTGGCCTCAGAAAAATGAGCCCTAGGTGATGTTTTTTTTACTATATCCTTCTCCTCAAAGCTGAGAAAGTCTCGGTATTTTATAAGGTCGAAATCCTGGGTGCTAGCAAATCCCACAGCATCAGCTCCAAGATCCAGGGCTAACTTTTCGTATTTTTTCTTATCAATCATACATTTCCACTATATCACAGTCTAAAGACCTAGAAAAGCTCACTAGCGGACCTCCATGACAAAATAACTAATATCATCCACTAGCTTATCCTTTATGGGTTCAAAGGTCCTATTCAGAGCTCTGTCCAGGCTAGTCAGAGGATGATCCAAGGTTTCCAGGAGAAGGATTTTTAAATCATCCTCACCAAAATCAATACCCTGTTTTTCATCCAAAAGGCCATCGGTATAAAAGAAGACCCTATCCCCTTTATAGAGCTGAATCCTATTTGAGAAATACTCCGGAGTAAAAAAGTCCGCCATCTTACAGATAGGAAAGCCCGAGGGGATGTCTAATTCCTGGATATCACCACTCTGTCTAACCAAAATCGGCTGGGTGTTAAGCCCACCACTGGAGTAGCTGAGGATTCCTGTCTTTGTATCATAGGAAGCTATAAAGATAACCACGTGCATGTGGTCTGGAAAGTTCATCTTATTAAATTCATCATAGAGGTATCTCAGGTTCTCATGGGGCTTATCCCCTCTGAGTCTTTTTATAAGGGGAGAATTACTTCTGATGTAATTATAAATATAAATATTCATTAGAGCAGCATTTATTCCATGGCCTGATACATCCAGGATATACATGCCTATCTTATCCTCGTCTATAGGATAAATATCAAAGAAGTCTCCACTGAGCCTTTCGCAGGGAAGGTTCTCCGCTATAAAGGAAACCCCTGGATGGACAATCTCCTTCATTGGTAGAAGTGATTGCTGAAGTCTTCTAGCAGCTGCTATCTCACTTTCCAGGATTTCATTGGCCCTCTGGAGCTCCAGAGTCCTCTCCTCCACCACTTCCTTTAAATTTTCTGTGTAGAGGTCCCTTTGATAGTTGAGCTCCTCAACTTCAATTAGATAGGAAGTAAAGAGCTCCCGATAGAAGGCATTTAGAAGGAATACTAGACCGGTAAGATTGAAGGCTGCCTCTAGGACACCTTCGTAGCCCGAGGCAAAAATCTCCTGCTCTTTAAAGAAAAAAGTAACGCTTATTATTATTAAAACAAAAAGAATATTTCCAGTAATTCTGGAGCCCTCAATCATATAGTTTAGAGAATAGCCCATGAGATTACTAAAGAGAAGAATATAGAGCATGGCCAGGTTTATATCCAGCATAATTCCACCCTCTGAGGCTTGGAAGAAATATATAGCCAGGATAATAAGTAGGGATCCTAAAAGCAAGAAGGAAATCCGGCCAATGGGCATATCCAGGCTAACGGGTTTTCTAACTAAGATAAGCTTTATAAAGAGGATACCAAGGACCACATTGGTAAGAAAAAGCAGGGCATCCTGTAGCTGGGGCCTATAGAGCAGGGTCACTGGTAGAGAATCGTTTACCGAGACCACCAGAGCCAGGGAAACTATAATAAGCAGGACCAAGAAGACTAGGCTATACATTAGCTGCCTTAAGCCCTTAAATAGAGAGAAACTATAGAGATTTATGATAAAAAGACCACTGATACTGACCAGGGTCACAAGCTTAAGGGTTATATAGAGGTTAAAGGAATACTCGCCTAAATTGACAACATAAATATCCCTGATAAGCCGGGTTCTACTCAGGGCAACAAACAGAAAGGAAAAAAGTATTGCTATAACTATGTTTAAGGACCGTTCTTTTAGCTTGTCTCTCATCTAACCTACCTTAAAGGATACTAGAACCACCTATAAATTCTCTCAGCAGTGACGTGCTCGGAACTATTCTATCATCTTCAATACTTATTAGATAGTAGAGGAAGCTCTTTAGTCTTTTGGCCTGGGAATAGGCAGGGCTATCAATGGAGATTTCCTCAAGCAGAGGTAGGATGTATTTTTTAAGCACTGCTAGCTCATAGACCAGTGCAGAATTAAAGACAGCATCGGCCTCTTCTTGGAAGGGGAAGATATTACGTTCTTCACCCCTTCTCACAGAATCCCACATTGCCAGAGTCTGTTCAACTCCATATCCTCTGGTAAAGCTATCCCTTACCATACGTCGGATCAGTCTATTATCTGTAGTCGGAATTCTATTATGCTGGTCTAGATTAAGACTGGTCAGGGCAGATATATAGATTTTATACTTATCCTTTTTTAATACTCCCTGGGTTAGTCTATCATTTAGACCGTGGATGCCCTCAAAGATAATAACTTCCTTCTTTTTAAGTTTCATCCTATAGGCATTGTCCTGCCTTTTGCCCTCAAAGAAGTCAAAAAGTGGCAGACCCACCTCCCTGCCCTCTAGCAGGTCCTCTATATTTTCGTTGAGTAGGTCTAGATTTAGCGCCTCCAAACTCTCGAAGTCATAGTTACCCTCCTCATCTTGAGGGGTAAATTCCCGGTCTACAAAATAATTGTCTAATGAAATAGTCTTAGAAAAAATACCTGCTGCCATGAGCTGGATCCTCAATCTATGGGTAAAGGTAGTCTTACCAGATGAGCTAGGTCCTGCAACCAGGACTACTCTTTTCTGGGATCTTTTTATCTCGTCGGCTATTCTGGCAATTTTTTTCTCCTGCAGGGCTTCATTTACCTGGATAAGCTCAGCTACCTCGCCGGTCTCTACCATGTTGTTAAGTTGGCATACAGTGCCCACACCCATTAGCTCTCCCCAAGCTTCGCTCTCCATATAGGTACTATGGATCTTGGGCTGCTCATAAAAGGGCGGAATACTATCTGGAGAATAGGTTCTAGGGTGAAGAAGAATTGCCCCTGGTGAATAGGAAGTAAGGCTAAAAATATCTAAAAAGGAGGTGTCTGGAACCATAAAACCATAAAAATAGTTATGATAGTCTCTACATGAATAAAGGGTAACCCTGTCACTCTGCCTATATCTTAAAACCTCGGTTTTAAAAAAAAGTCCCTGGCTATTATAAATCCGCCGAGCATCATCATGGCTAATTTCTTCCTTTACAAAGCTGTAGCCACCCTCAACCAGCTCCCTCATAGTATTCTCTACAAGCTTTAACTCGTCCTGGGTGAGCTCTTGTTCGAATTCAACATAGAGCCCCCGACTTAGGGAGTAGAGAACATAGAGTTCGTTATCAGAAAAAACCTCCTTAAGGGCAATATATAAAAGAAAAACCAGGCTCCTCTGATAGATTCTGACCCCATCCGCCATGGACAGGTCAATCCACTCCACCTTGGCCCCCTGATCCACCCGGTAATTTAATTCTCTAATTTCACCATTTACATAGGCAGCCAGGGCCCTTCGAGGTAGGTTCATCTCCCTGGAAATTTCAAGAAGGCTTCTTTTAGAAATATTTTCAATTTTATTTTTCATCTCTTAGCTCCTTTAAAAGCAGGCTATTTATATCTTTATACTTGTCGGTTTTTATATCCAGTCCACCCTGAATCATTATCCCCTCGAGATCCTTTAGAAGATCCTGTGGACTTCCGTATCCCTCAACTATATCCTTGTAGGCAACAGCTCCAAAACCATGTCCAACTATGGAAGCATTTCTTAAATCAGCAAGTTTCTTCATCCTGGGACTCACAATAAAATCTGCGCATCTTTTTAAATTATGGCTCTGATTGTGTCTATAGATATACTCAACTACAGCAAAAATGATGTTAGTATTGTATATTTTGTAGCGTTTTTTTAGAATCCTATTCACCCTACCCTCATCAAAGATATCATCATAGACGCTGAGAACCTTTTGGTGCTCCTTTATAAAAAGAAACTTTAAAAATGCTTCATTAAACCTATAGAGCCTGCCTAAAAGGTCTATGTATTCTTCCCTTACAAACTGAAAATGCATGTTAGCTAGGTGTTCAGAAAAAATAGCACTGGGTTCACCATAGATAAGCTCCAGAAGGTTCTCTTCAAGCTTGGCGCTAAATTTGAGAGGAAAACAATCTCCATACTCATTTAGAAGGCCCTGGGCAGTCTTAAAATCAAAGTTTACCATATGTCTAGAAATATCAAGCAGACAGAGAAGACTTCTTTTTTCACCGCTGCCGTAGGCCAGTTCATAGGCCCCAGAATAATCATATCTATTTATCAGCACAGATAGGGTTTCTTTCACCTAGTCCCACCTTTCTTACCTCATCAATAAATTCCTGGGAAATAAATTCACAGGACTTATCCTGCCAGACCAGTTTATAACAGATAAGCTCTTGTCCTCCCTCTAGTCTACCATAAAGGCTATCTCCAACTATACTAGCACCTAAATGAGCTATGCTAGCTCTAATTTGATGGGTCCTACCTGTTATAAGCTGGGCTTCAACCAGGGAGTAACCCCCCTTTATTTCAAGATTTCTAAAAATAGTCTTGGCAAGTTTAGCACCTTTTCTCTCTACAACCCCCGGCCTAGTTCCCCTTTTTTCAAGCTCCAGTTCACAAAGGCCCTCCTTGATCCTGCCCTTTACCAGGGCCAGGTAAAACTTGCCTACCTCTTGCTTTCTTTGAAGTGCCTCCAGTTCCCGGCTTCTAGCGTAGGTCTTGGCAAAAAGAACCAGTCCTTGGGTATCCTTATCTAGTCGCCCCAGAGGTGACGGCCTAAAGGTAGCAGTAATTCTATCCTTTAAATAGGCCTGGACCTGACTGGTCAGACAGCTTTCGCCAAGTCTATCGGGCGTCGTCTTGAGACCCTGAGCTTTAAAAACCACAAGATCCACTTCATCTTCAAAGATAATTTTTAAGGGTCCCCCTTTAGGAAGAGGCCTCTTTCTAGTCCAATCCTCCTCTTTATCCTGGCTAATAAAGATGCTTATTTCATCGCCATGATGGATCCTACTATCTACTTGGGCTTTTTTTCCATTGATTCTAACATCTTTTTTCCTAATAAGCCTATAGACCTCTCCTCTGGGGGCCAAGGGGAAGAGCTTAAAGAGATATCTATCAAGCCTCTGCTCAGCTGCACTTTCATCTATTATTATTTTTCTAAGAGACACTTTTATTCCTTTCACTAAGAGAATCTCCAGTAGACTGGCGGATGTCCTATGCTATGTATTGCAATAACTTCGTATATATGTTAGATTTAACCAAGAGGTGATGCTATGTTTGAGAAAATTAAAGACTTTGTTTACGACATCAGTGATTATCTGGTTACTATCATTATAATCTTTTTAATTGTTATTTCCATTGCTTTTGTAATGACTAAGTCCTATGGTCTCGATTTTTCTAAAAATGATCTTATTTCCTTGTTTAACAAAGAAGAATTAGTCCAGTCTAAGGAGCCACCCCAAGTGGAGCCCTCCAAGCCAACTCCCCCTCCAGAGGCCCCTCCTCTTATTGAAGAAGAAAAGCAAGATGACGAGGAAGACAAAGAAGTGAAGGAGGAGGATGAGGAAAAAAAAGAGAAGGAGGAGGATGAGGACAAAGAAGTGAAGGAAGACAAGGAAGATTATATTCTTCATATCGAACCAGGAGATCAGTCAAATTCAATCTCAGAAAGATTAGAGAAGGCAGGAGTTATTAAAGACGCCTATGAATTGGCCGTGGTCCTGGCTGAAAGGGGCCTAGACACAGCCCTACAAATTGGAGATTTTACTTTTAAAAAGAACATGACTATTGAACAAGTTATTGATGTTTTGTTCCCTTAAGGAGGTAGGATATGCCGCTGGTAACAACTAAGGAGATGTTTAAAAAGGCCTATGACGGCAAATATGCCATCGGTGCCTTTAATGTAAACAACATGGAGATTATTCAGGGAATAGTGGAGGCCGCCAAGGAGGCCAAAGCCCCTCTTATTCTACAGGTTTCTTCTGGAGCAAGAAACTACGCCAACTCCCATTATCTAATTAAGCTGGTTGAAGCAGCCCTGCTGGATGCTCCAGAGTTAGAGATCGCTCTTCATCTGGACCATGGCGACTCCTTTGAATTATGTAAACAGTGCATAGATGATGGTTTTACCTCGGTTATGATAGACGGGAGCCACCTTCCCTATGAGGAAAATGTAGCCTTAACCAAAAGAGTTGTTGACTATGCCCATGAAAAAGGAGTCAGTGTTGAGGCCGAGCTAGGACGACTTGCTGGGGTTGAGGATGATATCAATGTATCCGCAGAGGATGCCAGCTATACTGATCCTGAACAGGCTCTGGACTTTGTTAAAAGAACAGGTTGTGATTCCCTGGCAGTAGCCATAGGCACCTCCCATGGGGCTTATAAATTTAAGGGTGAACCCAAGCTCGATATAGAAAGACTCAAAAGAATTCAAGAGCTCCTACCTGGTTTTCCCATTGTCCTCCATGGTGCAAGCTCAGTCATACCTGAATTTGTTGATATGAATAATGAGTACGGCGGAGAGATTCCAGGGGCCCGTGGTGTCCCTGAAGAGCTTATTAGAGAGGCAACTAAATACGGAGTCTGCAAGGTAAATATTGACTCTGATTTACGACTAGCTATGACAGGAGTAATAAGAAGAGAACTTGCTAAAGATCCCGGTAACTTCGACCCAAGAAAATACTTAGGTCCAGCCCGAAGCGCTATCAAAGACATGGTAAGCCACAAGATTTATAAGGTGCTTGGTAATAACGACAAGCTATAGAAAAGGCCCTCGGGTCTTTTTTTATTTATAGAAAAGAAAGGCCAGTATCATAAAGGGAGCCAGGGGAAAGCTTTCCTTTGCTCCCTTGCCACTAAGAAGGGAGAAAATACCAAATAAGCCTGCTAGAAAAAAACTTGACACAATAAAGGATAGCTGACTATTTTTGAGGCCAGCAGCCAGAACAGCAAAGAGCTTAATATCTCCAAAGCCCAGAGGCTCCTGGCCAAGGACTTTCTGGTTAAATAGATATAAAGGTGTGAGGGTAAAAAACACCACAAGGGCAGCCACAATAGCCCTGGGATCTTCAAGAAGGAATATTAAAAGTAGAAGCCAATTTAATTCATCGGGTATCCTTTTTTCCTTCATATCCACATAGGCTATCCACAAGAGAATAAGATGCATATAAACCTCCAAGAAAATCATAACAAATCAGTGTATTAAAAGAGACTTTTTAACCAAGTATTATGCTTTGGAAATTGACCCCATCCCCCTTAAAATGTACAATGAACAAGGAGGTTTATATGAAAAGAAATGAAGTACCAAAGGAAATAACTTGGAATTTAGAGGACCTATACTCCAGTGAAGAGGAGTTTGAGGCCGACCTAGAACTCCTGGAAAAAAATGCCATGAGCCTTGAAGCTAGGGACCTACTTGCCATGTCACCTACTGAGCTGGCAAGCTTTTTAAAAGACTATGAGGACTACCTAATTAAAGAAAGTAAACTTTCCAGCTTTTCCTACCTTAATCTTAGTGTGGATAGGAGCAATGATTTTTTACAAAAAAGACAGTCTAAGGTAAGGGATACAACTTCTAAACTGTCCACAAAGCTCAGTTTTATACCCACTGATCTCCAAAAAATACCAGAGGCGACTTTAAGTAAACTTACAGAGGATTATCCGGAGTTTTCTCTTATGGTTAGAAAACTTCTCAGAGACCGGCCCCATCTGCTGGACGAGAAAACTGAAAAAACACTTATCGCTCTAAAGGATAGCTTTTCATTACCCTATGAGAGCTACAACATGATAAAGCTTGCTGACATGAAATTCGATGACTTTGTAGTAGCTGGTAAAACCTATCCTATGAGCTACGTTCTTTATGAAAACGATTATTGCCAGAGCCCTGATACCGATCTTAGAAGGGCGGCCTATGAGAGCTTTTACTCAACCATTGGTAACTACAGCTATGGCATGGCAGCAGGCTATTTAAGCCATATAAAAACCGAGAAAACCATGAGTGAACTAAGAGGCTATGAGTCAGTTACCGACTACCTTTTAGCCAGCCAGGATGTCTCTAGGGATATTTATGAAACCCACCTCGAGACCATGATGAAGTATCTTTCCCCTGTCATGCAAAAGTATGCTGGTTTTCTAAAGGATTACTACCAGCTGGATGAGCTATTATATGGTGATTTGAAAGCCCTTATAGACGCCGACTACAGCCCTAAAACCACCCTTGATATTGCCAAGGAAGATGCCAGAAGGGCTCTAGCGCCCCTGGGGCAGGAATACGGCGCCATAGTTGATGAGGCTCTTGATAAGAGGTGGATAGACTTTGCCCAGAATGAGGGAAAGTCAACGGGAGGCTTTTGCGCTTCTCCCTATAGCAGCCACAGCTATATCCTGATGAGCTGGACTGGTTATCTCTCAGACACCTACACTCTAGTCCATGAACTGGGCCATGCGGGACACTTCCAGCTGACAGGTAGAAATCAGAACTTCTTCAGCGTTAGACCCTCTACCTACCTGGTTGAGGCACCCTCTACCTGTAACGAACTCTTTTTAACTGACTACCTCTTTGAAAAAAGTGATAGTATAAGAAATAAACGCTATGTGGTGGCTTCCTTTTTAGGAAATACCTACTACCACAACTTCGTCACCCACTTCCTGGAGGCTTACTTCCAAAAAAGAGTCTATGACTCTCTGGACCAGGGCCTTAGCCTGACCGCCAGTGATCTCCATCAAATAAAAAGAGATGTATTAAAAGAATTTTGGGGAGAATCAGTGGTTATAGATGATAAAGCTGGCTACACCTGGATGCGCCAACCCCACTACTACATGGGCCTTTATCCCTACACCTACTCTGCAGGCCTTAGCATAGCAACATCTTCCTTCCTGAAATTAAAGAAGGGTGAGCTAAGTACGGAGGATTGGCTAGGAGTTTTAAAGCTTGGCGGAACCAAAATGCCTCAGGA
>CAYFUM010000032.1:0-13291 GCA_964346475.1 uncultured Peptostreptococcaceae bacterium | reverse complement strand
CTGAGCTTACAATCGATAGAGCATTACAAACTTATCTTCAAAAAGGATATTCCAGGGAATGGATTAATCAAAGGCTACAAGCTATACAGGTGCCAAAAGAGCTTACAGATGCTTGGCAAGATCAGGGAGTAAAGGAAGTACTTGAATTCGCTACTCTTACCAATGAGATTTCTTAAGCGTGGTCAGGAATGACGACAAAACAATATAAGATTTTAAAAAACTCAAGAAAGAAAACTTAAGGGATAATATGTCCACCCTCGAACTTGTTCTAAATATGCTTGCAGAAGCAACGACGACTGAGCTGACAAACATAGTAAATCCCTCTGGCCTTGAGGAGAACAAAGAAACAGCTAGATGCGGAGGAACAATAGCAGGTAATGCAAAAAAAGAGATCGAAAAAGAAACAGGTAAACCAGTGATTACTCAAAAAAATGCACTTGATTTTCCAAGGCTGATTGCAGAAGTGGTCGAAAAAATAGAAGATGATTTTGAATCAAGTGTAAATGGTAAAGTTGAATTTGGAGAAGGTAATTATGAGTTTATTTGTAAATATTTTAAGAGTTTTGTCTTCTTTAGGCGGCGACGAAATTATTTGGCCTTGTATAAGAGTATAACTTGGTAAGATATACTTAATGGATGATTCGGGTCAGCTAGTTTATAGCTGGCAAGTATTAGTAGTTCACGGGCCGGAAGCCTAGAGCTCTTGGCCTATTTTTTTATCCAGCCCTACTCCCTATACTGGTCTTTATTATTAAGTGATTAGGGTATATAGCCCTGTAAAGGGAGGCGGATATGAAAAGTGTAATTAAAGTAGGAGAAAGGGCCCCTGGGTTTACTCTCACGGACCAAAAGGGTAAGGAAGTTAGCCTTGATGGGCTTAGGGGGAAAAGGGTTCTTTTATCCTGGCATCCTCTAGCCTGGACAGCGGGTTGACTAGACCACATGCGCTCTCTAGAGCGTAGCTATGATGGATTCATAGAAGAAGGTATAGAGCCCCTGGGTATTAATGTTGACCACCACTACTCTAAATCAGCCTGGGGCAAGGTAATAAATATTTCCAAGCTCTCCATGCTATCGGACTACAATCCCCTGGGGGAGGTTTCCAGGGCCTACGGCGTCTTTAGAGAAGACCTAAACGCATCGGGTAGAGTCAACATCCTGGTGGATGAGGAGGGCCTTGTCCAGTGGGTGGAGGTCTATGAGATTTCAGAGATTCCTGATTTTGAGAAGGTACTGGAAAAACTTAGAAGTCTTTAGTCGGCAAGTGGAACTTAAGTTTTTAGAAGCTGTGCCGGTGAGGTGCAGCTTTTAAAACTTATGTTATCCTGAAAGCCCTCCTATCTCAAAGAGGTAGCAAAAGGCTTTTAACTGGCTTTCTATCTTAAGTTTATGTATTTATTTAGCTCTTTTACAGCCCCGGCCTCTTTTCTTATGTTAGAATATTTAACTAGAGGGATAATTTATCTATCCCCTATTATTTTTTGGACTTTATGGGTAGTTATTAATTAGAGTCTAATTAGAGGGAGTTTAAGTGGAGTACACCAGTGAAAGAGAAAGGAGAATGGCCAGCGAGCCCATTCCCAAGTTATTTTTAAGTTTTAGCCTGCCAGCTATAACAGGAATGATGGTCCAGGCTCTATATAACATAGTAGACCGTTTTTTTATTGGTCAAATTCCAGGAGTAGGTAAGATCGCCATAGGGGGAATAGGAGTTTCCCTGCCTATTACCTTTATACTCATGGGCTTTACCATGCTCTTTGGAATTGGTGGGGGCGCCAACATATCTATTTTTCTAGGTAAGAAGGACCAGGCCACTGCCAGGAAGATCCTGGGAAACGTCCTTATGATGCTCTTTATCTCAGCCTTCTTCCTCAACGGCTTTATGCTATTAAACCTGGAAAAGGTTCTTAGGGTATTTGGAGCTACGGGGGAGAACCTGCCCTATGCCATGGGTTATCTTAGGATAATTCTTATAGGAAACTACTGGAACACCTTTGCCTTTGCCTTCAACCACCTTATAAGGGCAGAGGGCAACCCCAAGTTTGCCATGTACAGCATGCTACTGGGAGCCATAGCCAATATTATTCTTGACCCCATCTTTATTTTCACCTTTAAGATGGGAGTCGAGGGAGCAGCCTACGCTACCATCATTGCCCAGGCTCTGAGTTTTCTCAGGGGTCTGAGCTACTATCTCAGGGGTAAAAACATTGTAAACTTAAAAAAGACAGATCTTAAACTAGATCCCAAGATCCTCTACATGGTGGTAGCCATAGGGGTTTCACCCTTTTTTATCCAGATAGCAGGCAGTGTGGTAGGAGCCCTACTAAATAACAACCTGAGGATCTATGGAGGGACCCTGGCCCAGGGAGCCTACGCAATTATAAACTCTGTCTCAACCCTGTTTTTTATGCCGGTCTTTGGTATGAACCAGGGTATGCAGCCCATCGTGGGCTTTAACTACGGGGCAGGTAACTACGGGAGGGTTAAACAGACCGTTAGGGTGGCTATTATTTCTGCCACCAGCCTGATGATCTTTGGCTGGGTTCTTATCCAGTTTTTCCCCAGGGTAATTGTAGGCTTTATGACCCCGGACCCAGAACTGGCTGAGATTACAATTAATGGTATAAAGCCCTTTCTTTCTATGATGTTTATAGCGGGTTTTCAAATTATATCTTCTAACTTCTTCCAGTCCATTGGAAAGGCGAAGATTTCCTTTGTCCTATCCCTATCGAGACAGGTCTTTCTCCTGGCTCCTCTGGTGTATTTTCTACCTAGGTTTTTTGGACTTCAGGGAGTTTGGTATGCCCAGCCCATAGCCGACGGACTGGCTACTCTAATCACCCTTGTCTTCTTGATTAAGGAGTTTAAGTCCCTGGACCAGGCAGAGTGTGATAATAATCCAGGAGGGGAGGGTTGTGATAGGAAGCTAAACCTCGGTGCCAGCAAGGCCGAGTGATTATTTCTTTTATTTGGAATTTTAATTAACAGTGCTAAAAAAGTGCATTGCGCTTTTTTTATTGAAAAGAGGTCTCAATGTTTGGAAAGAAGACTTCCGTCGATGAAAGGCTGGATTCCACCCATCGAAGTGAAGTTATTAAAATAGCCTGGCCGGTGCTCCTGGAACTGGTGCTAGCTAGTCTATTTTCAATGGTGGATATGATGATGCTGGGTAACATGGCCAATAAGGAAATAGCTACCCAGGCCGTTGCTGCAGTGGGAATAGTCAACCAGCCCCTTTTTATAGGTATCTCCCTGGTGCAATCGGTCAACGTTGGCTGTACAGCCCTGGTGGCTAGATACATAGGTGCAGGTGAAGAGGAGAGGATAGAGGACACTCTAAAGCACGTCCTCCTAATAAGTTTTGTAGGCCTTGCTATCCCCTACTTCATCCTTGTCCAGAGCTTTAGAGACCCTCTTATGGGTTTTCTAGGAGCTGAAAAAGAGGTTGTAGTCCTGGGAGGAAATTACTTCAGGATCCTCCTTACCGGTTTTCTCTTCCAGTCTCTAAACTTTTCTTTGACGGCTGCCCTCAGGGGAGCGGGAGAGACCAAGGTTCCCATGAAGGTCAACATAATTGCCAACTTTCTCAATGTCTTTGGTAACGCCATACTAATTTATGGTCTTCTTGGTTTTCCAGCCCTGGGAATTACCGGTGCAGGAGTTTCAACAGCCCTCTCCAATGTACTGGCTACAATCATGATGTTTGGCTATGTCATGGCAGGAAAAAGCAAGGTCAAGCTAAGCTTAAAGAGCTTTAACCTAGAAAATAGAGTTATTGCTAACCTGGTTAAAATTGGAGTCCCAGCCTCCATGGAGCAGTTTGTCCTCAGGGCAGGACTAATGCTCTTTGCCAAAATAGTTGCAGGCCTTGGGACAGCTATCTTTGCTGCCCACTCCATAGCTATAAGTATCCTGGGCCTTAGTTTTAATCCCGGTATGGCCTTTGGTATTGCAGCCTCTGCTCTGGTGGGTAGGGCCCTGGGGGAGGAGGACCCGGAACTGGCAGCCTCCTATGGCAGGGAGGCTAGGAAGCTAGGCTCTGTCATAGCCACAACTGTGGGGCTACTGTTTTTTATCTTTGCTCCCCAGCTGGTTTCCCTCTACAATAAGGACCCTGTGGTTGTAAAAAATGCAGCCATTGCCCTTAGGATAATTGCCATTATGCAGCCCCTGCAATCCTCCCAGCTGGTGCTGGCAGGAGCTCTCAGGGGAGCCGGGGATACCATATCTACCTTTATAGCCACCCTGATAAGTCTTTTAATAATCAGGGTCAGCTTTGCCCATCTTTTTGTAAACGTCCTACACTATGGCATAGCGGGAGCCTGGTCAGCTGTGGTTATAGACCAGATTGCCCGCTGGTTTGTGGTTAAAAGAAGGTTTGATAGAGGGGGGTGGAAGAGCCTCAAGCTTCATTCCTAGAAAAAAAGCTCATCTTTGATGGGCTTTTTTTAGACTTAAACATCCTCCCAGGCTTGTTTTCTGGTATGATAAATAAAAAAAGAGAGGTAGTTTATGGGCCTTAAATCTAAAATAGGATCCCTCCCCAGGGGTGAGAAAAATAACATTTGCGATGTAGAAGGTGTCAGGGTGGGCCACACCACCCTGAGTGATGGAAAAATACAAACAGGGGTCACAGCTATAATACCAGCAGAAGGCAGCCTCTTTAAAAACAAACTGGCTGCCGGGGTCAGTGTCCTAAATGGCTTTGGAAAAAGTGTTGGACTTATACAGCTGGAGGAGCTGGGAAACCTGGAGAGCCCAATAATTATGACCAATACCCTCAGTGTTGGAACAGCCCTCAGCGCTCTAACCAGGTATATGCTGGAGGAAAATAGCGAGATAGGTGATACCACCGGTACGGTTAACTGCCTTGTCACCGAGTGCAATGATGGCAGTATCAACGATATCAGAGGCCTCCATGTCACTGAGGACCATGTCTTCCAGGCCCTGGAAAGTGCCAGTGAGGATTTTCTTGAGGGAGCTGTGGGAGCTGGGAGGGGCATGGTGGCCTTTGGACTAAAGGGAGGGATTGGTTCCTCCTCCAGGATAGTGGAGCTAGATGGTGCTAGCTATAGTGTGGGGGCTCTTGTCCTATCAAACTACGGTTCTCCGGGGAGACTTAGAATTGAGGGAAGAAAAATCCTTGAACCAGGGGAGGAGCTTTTAGACCAGGGCTCTGTAATTATTATCCTTGCCACGGATATCCCCATGGATTCCCGCCAGCTTAAGAGGGTCTCTAGGAGGGCAGCTATAGCCCTGGGAAGGACCGGTTCTATAATGGGTAATGGGAGCGGGGATATAGCCCTGGCCTTTTCAACGGCAGAAAGAATTGCCCATAGGCCTGAGGGGGCTATTAGGGAGCTTAGGCTAGTTCATGAAGACTACATAGAAAAGATTTTTGAAGGGGCCATTGAAGCTGTGGAGGAGGCTGTGTATAGCTCCCTCTACCACAGTGAGGCCATGACTAATAGAAAGGGTGAGCTGGTTGCCAGCCTAAGGGACTACTGGAATGACTAGGATTATTGGAATAATGGGTGGCATGGGGCCCCTGGCCTCGGTGGACCTCCAGGAGAAGATTATTAGAAATACCAAGGCTGAGGAGGATAGGGACCACCTCCATGTGATAACCGACTGCAACTCTAAAATACCAGATAGGACTGCGGCCATCCTCCGGGGAGGAGAAAGCCCCCTGCCGGAGATGATAAAGTCGGCTAGGAGGCTGGAAGGGGCTGGGGCCCAGGTCCTGGTAATTGCCTGTAATACTGCCCACTACTATCTGGAGGAGCTAAGGGGGGCTGTTGGTATTCCCTTTATTAGTATGATAGAAAGTGCTGTTAAGGAAGCTAAGAAAGGCGGCATCAGAAAACTGGCAATCCTCTCAACCGCTGCCAGCTATGAACTGGGACTCTATCAAAGGCTCTGTGAGGACTATGGTATTGACTACCTGGAAAACTCCCAGGAGGACCTTCTACTTCTTATGGAGGTCATCTACCAGGTCAAGGCCGGTAATATGCACTATAAGTATGAAAAGATGAGAAGGCTAGTAGATAGCTACAAAAGCCAGGGAGCTGAGAGCTTTATTCTAGGCTGCAGTGAACTTCCCATCTACTTTGCCCATAATGAAATGGGAGCTAGGACCCTGGATTCCACCCTCTGCCTGGCCAGGGAGGTAATTAGCTATGCCGGTGGAGAATTACTATAGGAAAGCGGGATTTCTTGGAATCCCTTAGGTGAATAAATGAAGACAAATGACTTAACCCAGGGGAAGATCTATCCCCAGCTGGTAGAACTAGCTCTGCCCCTTATGGCCACTGCCCTAATCCAGATGTCCTATAATCTCATGGATATGTTTTGGCTGGGCATGCTCCACACCCATAGCCTGGCTGCCACTGCTGCTGCAGGCTATATCTCCTGGCTTGCCATGGCCTTTGTACTAATGCTAAGAACAGGCACTGAGATAGGAGTGGGCCACAGTGTAGGGGCCAGGGATCAGACCCAGGCCAAGAGCTACATATCAACTGCCCTGGCCTCGGCTCTTCTTTTGGGGGCCCTCTATGGTCTTGTGGTGGTTCTAATAAGAAGGGAGCTTATTGGTCTTTTCCCTTTTAAGGAGGATATCATAAGAGAGCAGGCCTATAGCTACCTTATGATTGTGGCCCTGGGCTATCCCTTCTTTTTTATAAACCCTATAATTGGAGCTATCTACCATGGAGCTGGGGATTCCAGGACACCCTTTTTAGCTAATGCCGTGGGCCTTGTCACCAACATGGTGCTAGATCCAGTCTTTATTTTTGTCCTAGATATGGGGGTGGAGGGTGCGGCCCTGGCCACGGCCCTGGCAAACTTTATTGTTAGTTTGATATTTTT
This sequence comes from uncultured Peptostreptococcaceae bacterium, assembly GCA_964346475.1. Taxonomy (GTDB): domain Bacteria; phylum Bacillota; class Clostridia; order Peptostreptococcales; family Acidaminobacteraceae; genus DTU036. Next base: position 6,424 of record CAYFUM010000032.1, on the reverse strand, counting down.
TATAATAAGAAAAAAGGCAGGCCTTATCTCGGGTTTTCATCTCATCAAGGATTTTTCCAGGGAGAGGTTTAAACAAATTGTGTCCTGGGGCTATCCCTCTGCTGTCTATAACATCTTTTTTGTCTCGGTTTCCACCGTGGTTTCCCGCCAGGTGACCCAGTTTTCTTCTGGGGCCTTTGCTGCCTATGAGGTGGGGGTCCAGATCGAAGCCATAGGCTGGATGATGTTTGGAGGCCTCTCCACTGCAGTGGGGGCCTTTACTGCCCAGAACTTTGGAGCTAAAAATTATGATAGATTAAAGGAGGGCTATATCAAGGGCACCAGGCTGACTTCCTCCATGGGGCTCTTTGCCATGGTGGTGCTCTTTGTCTTTAGCCGCCAGCTCATGGGGCTTTTTATCCGAGGCGACTCCTATGCCCTGGAGGCGGGGATAAATTATTTAAAGATCACTGCCCTGGTCCAAATCCTCCAGTCCTGGGAGGCTTCAGCCCAGGGGGGCTTTAATGGCATTGGAAAGACCAAGCTGCCCTCGGTGGTTGGGATCCTCTCTAATTTGTCCAGGATCCCCCTAAGCTACATCCTAAAGGGCCCCTATGGCCTCAGTGGGATCTGGCTAGCCCTGGCCATCTCGGCAGCCTCCAGGGGAATCTTTATTAGACTTATGTTTTATTTTGAAAAGAGCAAACTGGAGATGGACTTAGATAGCCTGACCTAGGAGAAGGACTCTATATCCCGTAAGCTGGCTATTTCTAGAGGTAAATAGTTTAATTTGACGGGGCTTATCTAGAAGAAAAAGTAGGCTTATGCTGGGCCCGTTTTTTCGGGACCTGGGTGGATTTCCTTGTATTTTTAAAGGGGACAGTGCTATAATGATGTCGATGGTTGTTAATTTAAAAAAGGAAAGGTGGATGCATGAACAAATTAATTTCTGTAGAAGAAGCTATCTCTAAGGTAAAAGATGGCGATACCATAATGGTGGGTGGCTTCCTTGCAAATGGGACACCAGAGGGACTGGTGGACGCACTGGTAGCAAGTGGTAAAAAGGACCTTACCCTTATCTGCAATGATACCGGCTTTGTTGATAAAGGCGTTGGCAAGATGGTAGTGGCCAAGCAGTTTAAAAAAATAATAGCCTCCCATATTGGGACCAATAAGGAAACCGGCAACCAGCTTAATAGCGGTGAAACCGAAGTAGTCCTAGTGCCCCAGGGCACCCTGATTGAACAGATTAGAGCTGGCGGCGCTGGTCTTGGCGGCGTTCTTACCCAGACCGGTCTAGGAACCAGGGTGGAGGATGGTAAGGACAAGGTTACTGTAGATGGTAAGGAATATCTTCTAGAAAAGCCCCTAAGAGCCGATGTTGCTATTATCTATGGCACTAGGGCCGACAAGCAGGGCAATGTAACCTTCAAGGGTTCAACCCAGAGCTTTAATGTCTTTATGGCTACTGCAGCTGATACCGTTATCCTGGGTGCTGAGGAAATTGTCGAGGTTGGAGAAATTGATCCCAGCGTGGTACGTATTCCAGGCATCTTTGTGGATTATATTGTAAAGGAGGAGCCTCTAAAATGATGGATAAAAAGCAAATGCAAGACTTTATTGCAAGAAGAACAGCCCAGGAACTAAAGGATGGGGACCTGGTCAATCTAGGGATTGGCCTACCTACCAAGGTTTCTAACTTTGTTGCTGATGATATCCAGGTTACCTTCCAGAGTGAAAATGGTTTTGTTGGCCTAGGCCCAGCACCTAGTAATGATGACATAGACCCCTATATAGTAAATGCCGGTGGACAGCCTTCCAGTGTTCTGCCTGGTGGAGCCTTTTTTGACTCCTCAACCTCCTTTGCTATAATTCGTGGAGGCCACCTGGATGCTACAGTGCTGGGAGCTCTCCAGGTAGATGAAAAGGGAAATATCGCCAACTACATGATTCCTGGAAAGATGGTTCCCGGAATGGGTGGAGCCATGGACCTAGTCTCTGGTGCTAAAAAGGTTATAGTTGCCATGGAGCACACTGCCAAGGGAAATCATAAGATCCTATCTGAGTGTACACTGCCTCTAACAGCAGTCCAGGCAGTTGATCTTATAGTAACAGAAATGTGTGTCCTAGAAGTAACCCCTGAGGGCCTTCTAATGACAGAGATCAATCCCGAATACACAGTGGAAGAGGTCCAGGCGGCTACAGGTGCCAAGCTAATTGTGGCTGATGACCTAAAGGAAATGAAATAGTAGTAAAGAATAGGGAGCCCCTGTGCTCCTTTTTTTTATGTAAACTATTGACAGTCTAGAAGCAGGGGGTTTACAATTACTCTATAGTGCGGGTGTAGCTCAGTGGCAGAGCCCTGGCTTCCCAAGCCAGTCGCGAGGGTTCGATTCCCTTCACCCGCTCCATAAATAAGACAAACTTCCTGGGGAGCTTGTCTATTTTTTATGGGTTTTAATAGGTTAGAAGGGGAAATTTTTATTTAAGTAGTAAGAAGTAGGCCACCTCCAGTTTTTTCTGGGGATGGCCTAGTCTAATAATTACCTGTCAATTGAATGTTTACTTTTAAAAGTTATTTAAAAAATCCACAGCATACTGGCAGTAGAGGGCTGTGCCTGTCTCCAGGGACCTCTCATCGATATCAAATCTTGGGTGGTGGTGGGGGAAGCTGGCATAGGTGTCATTGCCTGCTCCTACCTGGAGGTAGATGCCCGGGGCTTTTTCCAGGAAGTAGGAGAAGTCCTCACTACCGGTGGAGGGAGGGACCTCTAGGACATTTTCCTCTCCCACCAGGCTTTCCATGGTTTTTCTTGCAAAGTCCAGCTGGTCTTTATCATTTACTACAGGAAAGGTCTGGGTGGGGAATTCCAGGCTCATGGTTGTCCTATAGGCGGAGGCGATATTTTCTGCTACCCTCTCTAGGGCCTCCTTCATGGTCTTTCTAACCTCATTATCATAGGTCCTAATAGTGCCCTCTATAAGGGCGCTGTCGGGGATTATGTTGTGGCGGCTACCTGCCTCTACTATGCCAAAGGTAAGAACTCCAAAGTCCATGGGAGAAATTTCCCTACTTACTATGTGCTGGGCGTCGGTTACCAGGGCGCAGGCTGCTACCAGGGGGTCAATACAGGTGTGGGGTCCTGAGCCGTGGCCTCCCCTGCCCTGGAGCCTTATCACAAAGCTATCGGCCGAGGACATGCTGGCTCCATAGCAGTAGCCAAGTTTACCCTCTTCTAGATCACTAATTAGGTGGAGCCCCAGGATGGAGTCCACTCCCTCTAGGAAGTTCTCCTGGGCCAGCATCTTCTTGGCACCAGATATAAGCTCCTCGGCGGGCTGGAAGATGAGAAGGATTTTTCCCTTTATCCCGTCTCTTACTTCCTGGAGGATCCTTCCGGCGCTTAGGAGCATGGCTGTGTGGCCATCGTGGCCGCAGGCGTGGTTAAGGCCTGGATTTTTAGATCTATAGGGGACATCCTTTAGGTCATCTAGTTCCAGGGCGTCGATGTCGGCTCTAAGGGCCAGGGTTTTTCCAGCTTGGCCTCCTCTTATTTCAGCAACTATACCGGTTTCGCCCAGGATCCTGTAGGGAATATCAAAGCTCTCAAGCTCCCTTATAATCCTGTCCCTGGTCTTAAACTCCCTAAGAGAAGCTTCGGGATTTTGGTGGAAGTGCCTCCTAAGCTCTAAGGTGTAGTCCTTGTATTTGTGGGCAAGTTCTTTAAGTTTCATTTACCTTCTCCTTTTTTATATTTAGATTGGAAACAATAAGTCCTGTAAGTATTATTACTACTCCTAGCCACTGGAGGCCCGATAGGTGCTCAGAGAGGACCAGCTGGGAGACCAGAAGGCCAAAGATGGGTACCAAAAGGGAAATAGGAGCCACCTTGGCTAGAGGGTATTTTGAGATGAGAACATTCCATATCCCGTAGCCAAAGATGGTGGAACCGTAGGCTAGATAGATTGCCGAAAAAATAGACATGGTGCTCAGGGTCTTAAAGGAGGCCAGGATGGCCGCCGGGGTATCTACAAAGTAGGAAAGAATCAGCATGGGAATTGGAGGGATTAGGCTGGACCAGATTACCAGGGATAGCATATCCAGTGACCTACCCTTTTTTTTAGCTTCCACTGAAGCTGCCTTGGAAATTATGTTGGAGGAGGCCCAGAAAAAAGGAGCTCCTATAGTCAGTAGTAGGGCTAGAGCTGGTATGGAGGCCAGGCCTTGGCCTGTGGAAGCCAGGGCGATAAGCCCCAGGCCCAGGGCTGCTATCCCAAAGCCTAGTAGCTGCTTTTTACTGAGCTTTTCCTTAAAGATAAGGCTGGAGAGAAAGGGCGAGATAAAGCCCTGGAGCTGGACTATGATGGAGGCTAGGCCTGCGGGCATGCCAATTTCCATGGCATAAAAGAGGCAGGAAAACTGGCCTACTCCCACAGTAAAGCCATAGGCAATTATGCTTCTCCAGCTGGTATCGGGTTTTTTAACAAAGAAAATTGCTGGAAAGACCACCAGGGTGTATCTTACAGCTACCAGAAGCATGGAGGGTAGGCCCCCTAGTCCAAGTTTTATTACAGTAAAGTTGGCCCCCCATATAATAACAACCAAAAGGGCCAGTATCATGTCCTTTGTTTTCATTTTGTCCTCCTAGGAGTAAGTATAAATAGAATAACATAAATAGGGAAGAAGTTTTCAAGTTGATTATTTATATTTTTTTATCTAGGGTCATAAATAAAACATAAATTACCTCTATAGTGTAAATTGACAAAGGCTTTTTATCTAGTAAACTTAGGGTATATTAAATTTATAGAGATGGAAAAATCATGAAAAAAACCCTTGTTCTTATTCTAACTTTATTCCTATTTGGCTGCCAGGCCCAGGCCCAGAGCATCTCTTCTTTTGATGGCTATGATAGGGTAAAATTTGGTAGTGTCCAGGAGGAGCATCTTGATCTGGAACTTTCTCCCATAGAGGCTATCTATGTAAGAGAAAACAACCTCCCCCATATAAAGTGGGAGGAGTTTTCTGAAGCCGATAGCTATAGGGTTGTGGTTAGCTATAGCGGTGGAGATGTTAGGATATCTGAGGATGTCACCACAAGAAAAATAAGACTGCTTCCCGGTGAGGATGTTTCCTATCAAATTATTCCCCTTCAAGAGGGAAGGGAGCTTCTTGACTATGCCTCCAGCCCCCTTCTTATTAGTTATAGTGTAGGTGAAGGTTTCGGAGGGGTGGAACCCTGGCAGAGGCCCGATGGAACCTACTCCCATAGGGGAGTAAAGCACTTTCCCCAGGGGAGTTTTTGGTCTCCCTATTTGGCAGAGGAGATAAAGACCTGGCTAAGAGAGACCTACAGCGATGACTACCTACTCCAGGGCCATATTGCTGAGGTGGACTATGAGGAGGATAGGTGGATTGCTCCTATTAGCCCTGAAAAGAGGCGGGAACCCGAGAGCTATGGTAGTGGTCTTGACTGTGTAGGTTTTGTCAACGGTTTTTACTATCTCTACACCATGGCCTTTGCTGGAGGGGACTACAGTCTTATGGACCAGCCCATGGACTCAACCCCCGGGGTCTATGGATCTCCCTATAGCCCCTTGGCGGATGTTGCCTTTAGTGAGCACCTTGTTATAAAGCCAAGCCTTGGGGGAAGCTATGCTGATGTCAGCCATATAAGGCCCGGGGATATAAATGAGTCCCACGACCATGCCTGGCTGGTTTCCCATGAGGGCCAGGGCCTGGACAGCAGGATCTGGGAGTATGAATATCTAGAAGGTTTTAATGATTCTAGGAGTCTGTCGGATCTTGTCCAGGGTGAAAACCTGCCCTATGACTACTGGATCTCAGGCATTGCCAACCCCCTGGAAGCCTATAGCAGGTTGGAGCTCTTGGCAGAAAATGAGGAGGGGGAAATTATTAAGGGAGGCCAGTATAGGATTAGAGACCTCCTGGGAAGGACCCTGGCTCTTGACCAGGATGGAAAAGAGGTCCTTCTATACAGACCCCAGGGGGATGAGTTTTTCTTTAACCTCTTTATCCAGGGTGATAGTGAAGAGTTTTATGATGAAGAGGCCTTTTTTACCCTGGACCAGGGTGGGGCCAGTCTTGAGAGGTTAATCGGTGGTAGTTATTATTTAGAGGAGCTAGAGACTCCAAGGGGCTACCAGAAACAAAGACCTATAGAAATTAATATAGAACCTGGAGAAGAAAAATTAATAAGGCTTGTATATAAGAGAAACTAGGGGAAGCTTTTCCCCTTTTAATGTTGGGTCTATGTCTCTGGTGTTGGTGGACGAAAACCGGCGCTATGATTAAGTGATTTATGAAGTGAGCTGATGGAGTGATGTTTTCCGTCAGCTCGCTTTTTTGTCTAGAGATTTCTCCCTGTGAGTGGTATTGTTTGTCCCATTATCAGTAGAAATCTATTCTTAAACCTCTCATCCTTCT
>CAYFUM010000031.1:4824-14278 GCA_964346475.1 uncultured Peptostreptococcaceae bacterium | reverse complement strand
TAGACCAGCCCCAGTATGAAGCGTCCAATAAAGGCCACTAGCACCAGGGATATGATGGTTCTTTCTATAAAAATTACAAAGAGTTCCCAGAGGTTGACTGGGATATCAGAACCTAGAATCAGAGCCCCTACCTCGGACATGTAGAGGATCTGGGTTACCGATACAACGGCAACTACAAAGAGGGTGAGCTCGCTTTCTATTTCTGAAGCTGCAATTATTGCTGGCAGGAACATATCAGTAAAGCCCACCAGCATGGTCTTAGAAGCAGCTGCCGATTCGGGGATAGCCAGTAGTTTTAGTAGGGGTATAAAGGGCTTACCCAGGATATCAAAGATTGGAGTATAGGCCGAGAGAATAGTGGCTATAGCACCAAAGGTCATGACAACGGGTAGGACCCCCAGCCACATGCCCATGGCATTCATAAAGCCATTAGTTAGAAACTCTCCAGGTCCTGTATGCATGTCGGCTCTTTTCATAGCTGAAGCCATAGCATAGCTACCCACTGTATAGCCCTCAGGGATACTCTCATCCAGGTGCTTACCACCGTGGACGTAGATATCCTTTTTCTTTGATAGGGGTGGGATCCTTGGAACAATTATTGCAATAACCACGCCTATAAAGCTCACTGTCAAATAGTAGGGTAGAAAGAGCCTGGTTAGACCAACCTCGGCCAGAACCACCAGACAGAAGGTTATGGATACTGCAGAAAAGGTAGTTGCAATAACAGCAGCTTCCCTTTGAGAGTAGTAGCCCTCCTCATACTGCTGGTTGGTCAACATGACCCCCAGGGTTCCGTCCCCCAGCCAGGAGGTAAAGCAGTCTACTGCAGACCTTCCAGGTAGGGTAAAAACAGGTCTCATAAATTTGGTAAGTAGGGTCCCAACATACTCTAAAAGTCCAAAGTCCAGTAGAAGGGGCAGAAGAAGTCCCGCAATAACAAAGATAATTACCAGGGTTGTAAGTAGATCATAATAGATAAATCCGCCGGTATCCCCTGAAAGCAGCATCTCTGGACCAAAGTTAAAGTAGATCATAAGTCCAAAGACACCTGCCAGGATCCTGGTAATAGCCCAGAAGGGAGACTCGACGAAGAGTTTTTTAATCTTCTCATTGTCGGTCTTTACTATACCAAAGGAATAGACCAGGGTTCCCAGGGAAGTAATAAGTAAAATAAGTAGAACTAGAGTCGGAATAAAGTCTCCCAGTGCATCACTTATAAAGTCCGCCAAAATTTTTACAGGAATTGTTGTTTCTTTTACTCCCATGTCCGCATTGTAGATAGGTACAGGTGTCATAAAAAGTATAACTCCGGCGATAGAAGGTAGTAGGAACTTCATATACTGGGACATTGAGTATTTCTTTTTCTCCATTTTAACCTCCGTGAATTTCTTTTTAACTCCGAGGAGCCAGCCCCATCGTTAAGTTTTCTACATATTTAGCTTAACAAAAAGCCTTATCTAGGTCAAGCTACCTAGAGGCCCTCTGAGCTTGCTAGATAGGCCTGATAGATATCAGCAGGCACCAGGTCCCCTCCAGTGAGCCAGACCACATGAACACCCTTTTCAGCTACAAAGCCAGGACCCTTAAAGCCAGCACAGGCCGAGGGCTCAACTTTAAGCCCCTCGCTTTCATAGAGCATCTTTAAATACCTAAGCATTTCCCCATCACTGAGGGTAAAAATACCCTGGATCCTACCTGTCATCAGGGGACCCACCAGGGAGGAGGGCTTACCCACCGCCAGACCATCGGCCTGGGTCCTGCCGCTAAGGCCAATATCCTGGACAGAAATTTCATCGTGCCTGCCTGTCAGCATACCAAGAAGGACAGCTGGGGCCCGGGTAGGCTCGGCAAAGTAGACCTGGGCCTTAGGTAGAAGAAGGCTGAGGCCATAGGCTATACCTCCAGGTGCTCCACCAACCCCACAGGGGATATAGACATGGAGGGGCTCATCCAAGAGGCCCTTTTCCTCTAGCTGGTCTCTTAGCTCGAAGGCGCTAATGGCATAGCCCATAAAGAGATAGGGGCTCTTCTCATCATCCACAAAATAAGACCCCTGGAGGATAGAGGAGGCTCTGGCCTTCTCCACAGCCTGGGAGTAGTCCCCAGGATACTCAAGAACCTCAGCTCCCTTTTCCCTCAGCAGGCTCTTTTTCCACTCCTTGGCATCGGCGGACATGTGGACAGTTACCTTAAAACCTAGACTGGCACTGATAAGGCCTATAGAAAGGCCAAGATTACCCGTGGAGGCAACCTCAATCTCTTTTGTGGCAAAGTAGTCCCTCAAAGTAAGGAGCTCTAGGGGGTCATCCTTGTAAAGACCCTCCTCCTGGGCCAGCTTTACTGCATGGCTTAGGACCTCATAGAAGCCTCCCCTGGCCTTGACCGAGCCCGCTACAGGAAGCTTATTATCAAGCTTTCCAAAGAGTCTTGCCTCCCCAAGGCCTAGAGCCTTTTTCATCTCCGGCAGCTCTAGAAGCTCCGAGGAAATCCTACCTCCTGTTTTTATAGTTTCCGGAAACACCTCCCTGACAAGGGGCATCATTTCCTTCATAAAGTCCCTGGCCTGCTCCAGGTCCTCCAGTGTAAAGGGGCTAATTTTTTCTCCCTCATCCAGCATCCAGAGTAGGGATTCTTCATTTTTAAGTTTTTCAATTATATTTTTCATTTAAAAACCTCAATCTAGCTAGAAAAGGTCTAAGAACCTGGGCTTCTTGCTTTTCTAGCAATATCTATAGCTAAACCAGCGATAAACTCCCTAGGTCACTAGTGTAAATCCTTCCACTTTAGAGCGAAAGGACTCCTGTGTTTTCTCTCACTACACCTCCTTAATATAGTCCAGTAGAGCGCTTGCCACCTCATCGTAGTCATGCCTTATATAGCCCTGGACTACCTCGGTGAAGTCACCCTCTATTACTTCCATTCCCTGGCTTTCAAAATACTCCCTATCCTCACTACTACAAAAAAGAGGCCTGGCCCCCTCCTTCTCATAGCCCCTTTCATCCTGGCCATCCAGGGTCGAGGAGCTTACCAGGACTCCGTCAAAAAAAGTATCCTCAAGATGATCATAGATTGCTCTGACATGGTCAGCTAGACTATAGCCCTGGGTCTCACCGGGCTGGGTCATAACATTGGCTATATAGAGGCATTTGGCAGGACTTCTCAGTATGGCCTCCTTGACCCCTGATACTAGAAGGGCTGGTAGCAGGGAGGTATAAAGACTACCCGGGCCCACTACAACTAGATCAGCCCTTTCTATAACCTCTATGACCTTCTTAAAGGCCCTGGGCCTTTCAGGATAGAGGTTGACCCTCTTTATAGGGCTTCCCGTCTCCAGTACAGCTCTGGGAATCTTTGATTCTCCCAGGATCACCTGGCCATTTTCCAGTTCTGCCACCAGGTCTATATCATCCAGGGTCACAGCATAGACCTTGCCTGTTATGTTAAAGATATTGGCGCAGGCTCCCAGGGCATTATCAAGACCCCCAGTGATATCACTAAGGGCAGCCATAATAAGATTACCCAGGGATTGGCCCGACAGGGAGCCCTTATCAAACCTGTAGTTAAAGACCTCCTCCAGAAGCTCCGTAGTATTGCTCATAGAAAGAATACAGCTCCTAAGATCTCCCGGTGGCAGCATGCCCAGGTCCGAGCGCAGGATTCCACTGCTGCCCCCATCATCCACCACATTGACAACAGCGTAGAGCTGGTCTGTGAGTTTTTTAAGTCCCCTTAGAAGGACCGAGAGTCCCGTTCCTCCACCAATAATAACTACCCTCATTGTAGCTCTCTATCCTGGCGCAGAACCTTGTAACCCAGCTCCTCGAAATGCTCCTCAAGAAGCAGACTAAAGGTCACAGAGCGGTGCTGGCCGCCGGTGCAACCCAGGCCCACATGAATAGAGTCCCTGCCTGTATCCTTAAACTGCTGGGCACAGAGCTCTAGAAGCTTTGCCATCCTTCTAAAGGTCTCCTTGGAGGTTTCACTCTCCATAACATAGTCTCTGACCCTCTCATCATGGCCTGTAAGAAGCCTAAGCTCCTCATCATAGTAGGGGTTGGGGAGAAACCTTAGATCAAAGACGTAGTCAGCCTCCCTCAGAGGACCGTACTTAAAGCCAAAGGACTCCAGTATAATCTGAAAGCCATTTTTAACTCCGTAGAGCTGGGTCAGTTTACTCTTTAGCTGGTAGCTAGTGCTCTTACTGGTATCAAGGACCAGGTCCGAAAGCCCCCTAAGATTCTCCAGGAGCCTTCTTTCTTTTTTTATGGCTTCAAAGGTCCTGCCCCCCTCTTCCATGGGGTGGCGCCTTCTCACCTCTTTGAACCTATTAAAAAGAACCTCATCACTGGCATCCACAAAAATAATTTCCACCTCATGGCCTTCATCCCTGAGGATCTTCAAACTATCGGGGATGTCATCGAAAAAAACCCCTAGGCGCAGGTCCATACAAAAGGCCATAGCCTTTCTATCAAGCTCCATTTGCTCATAGAGGTGAATAAACTCAACTAGAAGGCTGGGTGGCATGTTGTCAATGCAGTAATAGCCCATATCCTCAAAGCTATCCAGTACTGTAGATTTTCCCCCACCGGCCATTCCGGTAATTATTTTTATAGTCACTTAACCTCCCTAAGGTTTTTAATCTTACCTAGATCCAGGCCAGACTGGAGGATTTTGGAGTAGGCCTCCTCTACCTGGCCAATAGCCTCAGGATAGTGGGCATCGGAGCTTAGAATAAAGTCTACCTCCATGTCCTTTATCATCTTAAGCTGCTGGAGGTCTAGGTGGTTGTGCCTTTCATTTATCTCCAGTTTTATCCCCCTCTCCCCTGCCTTTTTAGCTATGGGAAGGATGTCCACCTGGCCCTTGTCTCCAGGATGGGTCAGGATATCTATGGGATGGTCCATGGCCCTTAAAATTGCCTGGGTGTTTTTTTCAATCACCCTCCTTTTAAAGAGGCCTGTATGCTTGTTAAGACCATTGATGGCGTGCATGAAAAGATCCCCCAGTCCCCTGGGCCTAGAGCCAAAGTGGTAGCCGCAGAGGATAAGGTCAAACTCCTTCATCTCCTCTGGACTTATATCCAGGGCCCCATCGGCTCCCAGGATGTTACACTCTATAGCCTTAAGGATCTTCATATCGGGAAAGATTCTCCTGGCCTCTTCAATCTCCCTGAAATAGTCCTCCTTGAGGTTTTTTTTAAGTCCAAAAAATCCGTGTCCCCAGCCATGGTCACTTATAGCCAGGGTCATAATTCCTTTTTTTCTTGCAGCCCTTACATTATCCAAAACCCTGCCCTTGCCATCGGAGTAGGTGGTGTGGGTATGGTAGTCTGCCTTTATCCTAGTCATTTATAATCCTCAGTTCAGTCTCTAGTTGGACTCCAAATTCCTCCTTGACCCTTCTTTGGACCAGCCTGATCAGGGTCCTGACATCCTCGGAACTGGCACCCTCTCTATTGATAACAAAACCACTGTGTTTACTACTAACCTGGGCTCCCCTAAATCTAAGTCCCTTGAGGCCTGCGTCTTCAATGAGTTTTCCCGCATAGTAGCCAGGAGGTCTCTTAAAGGTGGAGCCCCCACTGGGAAACTCCAGGGGCTGCCTAGACCATCTTTTAATGGAGAGCTCGTCTATCCTCTTCCAGATCTCAGAGTAGTCTCCCCTCTCAAGCTCCATCTCCACCTCAAGAACTATATAGCCCATTTTTTGGGCTAGGGAAGTCCTATAGCCAAAGTCCATCTCATCGGAACTCAGCCTAAAAGTCCTGGCCTGCCTATCCATGAGAAGGACACTTTTTACCACATCCTTGAGTTCTCCCTCATAGGCTCCGGCATTCATTATTACCCCACCCCCCAGAGTACCTGGTATACCTGTGGCAAACTCCAGGCCTCCAAGGCCCTTCAGGGCCGCCTTTCTAGATATAACCGAGAGAAGAACACCGGAACTAGCCCTTATCCTATTACCCTCTATCCTATAATCTGAGAAGTTACTGGCTAGTTTTAAAATTACCCCTTTATAGCCGCTGTCCTTGAAGAGGACGTTGCTACCGTTGCCAAGGACCATAAAGCTTCTTCCTTCTAGAGCCCTGACAAGTATTTCAATCTCCTCCAGGCTCCTGGGTAGGAGAAGCAGCTGGGCAGGACCCCCAATGTGAAAACTACAGTGGTCACTGAGGGGTTCATTTAATCTATAGTCGATAGCCTCCCGGTCCAGGAGATCTATAAGTTTCTTCATTTTTCCTCCTATATGTTAGCTTCAATTATACCCCAAGTATCCTTGCTTGAAAAGCTGGGGGACTGGGTATCATATAGGCAGGATAAGAGGAGGACTTATGCGCATACATATTATTCACAATCCAAAGGCAGGCAGACTCATGGGCAACCTGGGAGAGGAACTAGCCCTGGAGCTTATCCGCCAAGGTCACAGGGTATCCTACTATGCCAGTCGAGGAAGTATGGACGCTGCCAGAGAAGCTAGTAGGCAGTGCGATCTAGCCGAGGTAGACCTGCTGGTTGCCGTGGGAGGCGATGGTACCCTAAATGAGGTCACCAATGGAATTATGACATCAAAAAACAGGCTCCCCCTGGCTCCCTTTGCCGGTGGAACCTCCAATGATTTTTGCTCCTACCTAGGACTTCCCACAGACCCAGTGGACTATGCCTGGTACCTGACCAATAGGGCTACTCCCCACTCTATAGACCTGGGTCAAGTGGATGATAGATACTTTATAAATGTAGTTGCCTCGGGTATGCTCTCCGAAGTTGCCCATAGAACCGGCAGCCAGCTCAAGGCCGTTCTTGGCTCCTTTGCCTACTACATGGAGGGCCTCAAGGAAATAATCACCAAGGGTCTCTACAACAAAATCCACCTGGAAAGTGAAGAGACCAGCTACCAGGGTGACTATGTAGTCTTTCTTGCCAGTAACTCCCATACCATAGGAGGCTTTAAAAACCTGGCACCGGATGCCAGCATCAATGATGGCTATCTCAATGCCCTACTTATAAAAAAGGCTCCCTTTGTAAACCTCTTAGAAATAGCTAGCCAGCTAGACAGTGGCAGCCATGTTGATAATAAATATGTTGAATACTTTACTACCAAGGAGCTCCGCGTCATCACCGATAGTTATCTAGATGTGGATGGCGAGGGGCTAGGTATAAAGAAATCTACAATCAAGGTAGTTCCCCAGGCCCTTAGCTGCTATTACTAGGGGCTTTTTTAGTGGCAGACCCCACAGGGCTTCATATCAGGAAATTCCTTTTTCATAACGGGCCTTAGGCTCTTTTTTACTGTGGGGCAGCCCGGTAGATGGTACATCCTTCCAGTGTCAGTGATAAAGACCACCTCCTCCAGGGGGAAGCTAAAGCCATTTTTTTCATAGGGGAAAGGCTCCTCCACCAGCTTCATAGACCTGAAAGTGTAGCCCCTCTCCACCTCTAAAAACTCCAGGCCTACTTGCTCCTCGAAGTCTTCTTCACTAATAAACTCATGGTTGTTCTCCAAAAGATAAATAGTAGCCTCTTGGAAGGCCAGTCTTTCCACTCTATAGCCATAGATGTAGGAGTAAAAGAGACTCATGAGTAGAAGAAAGACAGCTATGACCACTGCTGCTTCCAGGCTAAGGCTCCCCCTCTGGTTTGACATAATAGAGACCTCCTCTAATCTCCCTTTCAATTTTGAAGGGAATAAACCTTCCCTTAAAACTAATCTGCCTGCTTGACTCAAGACCAGTAAAGCAGAGGTCCAGGTTTAAGTTGTAGTTGTGCTCCAGGGCCCTAAGCATCCTGGCTAGGTAGAGGGACCTGGGGGTCAGACCCAGGATGAGCTTTAGGTAGTCTGGATAGGTCCAGCCCGAGGGATATTTACCGCTCTTTCCCAGGGTTGAAAAGCCCTGGCTACCCTTATAGAGGGGGACCTTCTCCCTCTTCATAAGTCTAATGAGGTCCACCCCACTTTCCATGGAAGCCTGGCCCAGAGCAAAGAGGGTAAAGAGCCCCGGATCTCCTCCACTAAGAGAAAGGATCCTCTCGGTGACCAGGGGATTAAAAAAACATTCTCCTAGATTTAGTAGCAGCCTTATTCCAAAGAGCTCCGCCTTGATTAGGCTTTCCTGGGCCCCTCCAGGGGCAAGTCCAGTCACTAAGAATTCACTGCGATAGTCCTCAATATCCTTTTTAGTCATGGAGTAGCCCAGATAGTCTATGCCATAGTCAGCCAGGGAATAGGAATCCAGGATGTTTAGGACATCGTACTTTAAGGCCTTCTCCCTCCAGAGCTGGTAGTTTTTCCTCAGGTCCTCATCTAGGACAAAGATCGGATTTATCTTCTCTATTTCCTCCAGATTTCCATCTATTAAAAGCCCCTCCAGCTGCCCCAGGCTAAGACCCTTAAGGTGGACATAGGGGCTCATGGCTAGAGCCCGGGCGAAAAACTCTAGCCTCAGCTTGTCTGAAAGCTCCCCTTTTTTTGCCTTGGCAACAATGTCAGAAAGCTCCCTGTTAAGTTCCCCCAGATCAAAAAGAGAAAATTCCAGGCCAAGCTTACTCTCTAAAAACTCCGAGGATAGATCCTCGGCCTTGTATATACCATCCCTTAGCTGGGCCTCCTCCATGAGAAGGAGGATGCTTTTTTCCAGGACAAGTTTATCAGAGAGGGGGTAAAGCCCCTCCTGGGCCTCCAGGGCTAGAAGCCCCATCTCACTAAAAAGCTCTCTATGAAAGCCTGAGAGCTTATTATCCAGGTCTATGTAATTGTCAGTGATTTCTCTTTGCAAAATAAAGTGGTAGTAGCTAAGCTCCGTTAGGATCATTAGCACCACCAGGATAAAGGGTGTGATTATTGAAAAAAAGACGCTGATGGAACCCCGGCTTTTCATAGTTCCTCCTAGGCTAATTTTAGGGCATAAAAAAAGAGAGATCTTAAAATAATCCCTCTTTTACATTTAGGTAGCCTAGATTTTCATAAAGTAGTCTAGATCCCGGTAGACCTCCAGCCTATCCCTTTCATTTATTATTTCGTGGTGCATATCCTGGTAGATAAGCTTTCTAACTTCCACAGGAGCCTTTTTAAACATCCTGTAGGCCCTGTCAACTCCCCTGCCAAAGTCTCCCACCACATCCCTGCTTCCCGACATGAAATACACCGGTGCCTTGAGATTATCAAGGCCCCTGGGGTCCTGGGCAGCCTCTACAAGTTTTAGAAGGACCAGGAAGGCCCCCAGACTAAAGGGTTCCTTTAATGCTTCTTCGGCTATAGCCTCCTCAAGCTTGCCTCCATCACTGATAAGCCAGCCATAGGTAGACTGGGTATAGCCCTTTTTAATCATGGTCCTCCTATACTCCTCAAAGGAGAGCCTCTCGGTAAGGGCCTCGGGCTTTTCTTCTCCATGGACCCTTATAAGACTCCTGGTTAGGGCCAAGGAAGACTTTAATTTAAGCCCTGGCTGCCAGCCAGTCCC
>CAYFUM010000031.1:0-4724 GCA_964346475.1 uncultured Peptostreptococcaceae bacterium | reverse complement strand
TAGACAGAGGTGCCCCTTTCATTTAACCAGAGAGCAAGCTCCTCATAGCGGCCCGAGTGCTCGCTAGCCCCGTGAATTATCTCCAGCACCCTCTCTTCTTTCTCTGCTGGCCAGTACCTAAAAAACATCTCCCTGCCATCCCTAGCTCTAAAGGACTCAATCATGGTTTCCTCCCTTTACTTCTTCTGTTATAATTATCTTATCTTTACCCATTAATTAAGGAGTATTTCATGGAGTATGTTGGAAAGGTTTTTAGGCCTCCCTCGGAGGCTTCCAGTCTTATACTGCAGTGCACTATAGGATGTTCCCACAATGAGTGCAGCTTTTGCAGCATGTATAAGGATGATGAGTTTAGAATAAGGCCCCTGGAGGATATCCTTAAAGATATCCAGTCCATGGCCATCTATAAAAATGTCTATAAAAGGGTCTTTCTTGGTGATGGCGACGCCCTTATCCTACCCATGGACAGCCTAAGGGCCATTATAAAAAAAATTAGAAATACCTTTAGCTATGTTGAAAGAATAGGTATCTACGCCTCACCAAAGAGTATAGCCACCAAGAGCCCCGCCCAGCTAAAGGAGCTTAGGGACCTGGGCCTTGGTATAGCCTATCTAGGTCTAGAAAGTGGCAGCGATGAGGTCCTGACCAGGGTTAAAAAGGGCTCCAGCGCCCAGAAAATTTTGGAACTAGCAAAAAAAATCAAGGATGCTGGCATCCTCCTTTCTATCACAATGATCTCAGGTCTTGGAGGAAGGGAGCTAAGCCAGGAGCATGCACGGGAGAGTGCCAGGCTTATAAGCCAAATGGAGCCTGACTACCTGGGCCTTCTCACCCTTATGGAGGAGCCTGGAACCCAGCTCTATGAGGAAATTAGAGAGGGTAGCTTTGTCCCTCTAAGTCCCCGGGAGATCCTTGAAGAAACCAGGCTCCTAGTCAGCCTAATTAGGGGCCAGGATATAGTCTTTAGGTCCAACCATGCTTCCAATTATCTAGGTTTAAAGGGAGTACTGGACAGGGACAAAGATCAGATTCTAGAAAGCCTAGACCAGGCTCTTAGTAATAGTAAAGCTCTGAGAAGCCAGGCTCACAGAGCCCTCTAAACAAGTAAAAGAAAGGACTCATATGTTACCAGAAAAACTGTTTATCAGTGTAGTAAATAAGGGCCGCTCAGAATCGGTCCTGAGGCAGCTCCAGGGCTTTGGCCTGGCAGGTGGAGTTGTCATGCTGGGGGAAGGAACTATCTTTAACAGGTGGCTTGAAATTCTGGGCCTCAATGAATCCCAGAAGGATGTCATCTTCCTACCTATCCCAGCAAACCTTGAGAAGCCCCTCCATGAGCTTATGCTTAAGGACTTTAAAATTAACCGCAGGCATAGGGGCATATCCTTTTCCCTGCCCATGAGCCAGTTTCAGCACATGGTCTATGGCAGCGAGGATAGGAGGGTCCTTCCAGACCACTACAGCCACCACTGTCTTATAGTCATTTTAGAGGAGGGCAGAGCTAAAGAGTGCGTTGGCTATGCCAGGGAGGCTGGCAGCAGGGGTGGAACAATAATCCATGGCCACGGGGCAGGAGTTCCTCAGGACTCCTTCTTCCAGCTTTTTGTAGAGCCTAGAAAGGACCTGGTGTTTTTTATTGTTCCTACAGAAATAAAGGACAGGATAGAAAAGACCATTACCACCAAAATGAATCTAGAAGAGGAGGGCCAGGGGGTCATCTTCTCCCTACCCGTCAGCCAGGCCAGTGGCCTCTACCAAGGGAGGGATAAATAGCTATGAATCTACTCCAACAAAAGGTCAAGGAAGTTGGTCAATCCCTCTTTCCCATAGTCATTCTAGTCCTACTGATTCTCTTTGGTCTGGTGGATGTCAGCCACCAGGTCCTCCTGAGATTTCTAGCAGGAGCTGTCTTTTTATTCTTTGGACTCTCCATCTTCCTCTGGGGAGTGGACCAGTGTATGAATCCCATTGGCTACCATATGGCCTCGGAGATTGCCACATCCAAGAAGCTTACTAAGGCACTTATCCTGGCTTTTATACTGGGTTTTTTAATAAATATAGCAGAGCCAGATCTTATAATCCTAGGTTCCCAGGTAGAAGCCGCCTCGGGAGGCCAGATATCAGGCCCCTCCATGGTGGCCCTGGTCTCTGTGGGTGTTGGCCTTATGATAACCCTGGGCTCCCTCCAGGTCCTTATGAATAAAAGGTACAACAGGCTCATGGGTGGGGTTTATTTTACGATCTTTATTCTAAGCCTTATGGTGGCAGATGAATTTATTGCCATCTCCTTTGACGCCTCGGGGGCCACTACAGGAGCCCTGACCACCCCCTTTATCCTGGCCATATCCTTTGGCCTATCCAAGATGAAGGGTGGAGAAAAGAGCGAGGAAGATGCCTTTGGCCTGGTGGGTGCCATGAGCGCTGGCCCCATGCCCGCTGTAATGATAATGGCAATACTTACTAGACAGACCCATATCCAGGGGGAGGCTGCCAGCTACATCTTTGATAGCAGTGGTGTCCTAGCCCCCCTACTCCAGGCTATTCCAGGGACCCTTCTTGAGTCCTTCAGGGCCCTGGGCCCCATAGCCCTGCTCTTTTTCTTTTATAATTACAGGAGCTTTAAACTAAATCGCTTTGAACTTATCAGTATTCTAAGGGGCCTTGTCTACACCCTGCTGGGACTTACCTTTTTCCTAGTAGGAGCCAACCACGGCTTTATGGACATGGGAAGACTCCTAGGCATGGGCCTGGGAGAAAACCACCTCTACCTCCTGCCTCTTTTTGGCTTTTTAACGGGGCTTATAGTGGTGCTGGCAGAGCCAGCTGTCCACGTCCTGGGTGAACAAATCCGGGAGGTCAGTGCCGGCGCTATTCCCCTTAACCTGATCAGACTGACCCTGTCCATTGGAGTGGGCACTGCCATAGCCCTATCCACCCTGAGGATTATGATTCCCTCCATCAAGCTCTGGTATTTTCTTCTACCGGGCTTTTCCCTGGCCATTATCCTATCTTTTTTTGCAGAACCCATCTTTGTGGGTATAGCCTATGACGCTGGAGGTGTGGCCTCGGGACCCATGAGCGCCACCTTTGTCCTGGCCTTTGCCCAGGGTGCCGCCGAGGTTATCCCCACTGCCAATGTCCTGGTGGATGGCTTTGGAGTCATTGCTATGATTGCTATGACCCCGGTCCTAAGCCTTATGATCCTGGGCACAATTATTGCTCAGAAAAACAAAAGAAAGCTGGAACCTCTAGCCCTCAGCGAGGAAAAAGAAGAGAAGCTTCCCAGCATTAAGACAAGCTCCCAGCATAGGGATCTGATCTTTCTTGTCCTGAAGAAGAACAAATCAGACCAGGCTATTAAGCTTGCTAGAGACCTGGGAGCTCGGGGAGCCACCATCCTCAATGGTAGGGATGCAAGAAGCCATGCCTTGGCAGGCTTTAACCTTGACATAGACCCAGAAAAGGAGGTCCTGCTTCTAGTTGTCCCCTCTTCTAAGACCCAGACCATAGGCCAGGCCTTCCTAGCTAGTCAGCTGGATAAGAAAACAGGAATAGACTCCCTTATGGTCCTACCCATTTCAAGTCATAGGGGCTTTGCTGACTCCTCTAGGGAGGAGATAGACTAAAGAATAAATAGTGACTTAAGCAAAAAAAGTATTCCTTGAAAGGGATACTTTTTTTCTTGTCAGGCTCAGGCTCTATAGGCCTATAAGTTTTATCTTTCTCTAGGTCTCTAAACTGCTCCTCCTTTTAATCTTCATCTGGTCCTGGGTGAAGATAAGAACTCCCAGCCAGATAAAGGCAAAGGACAGGAGTCTTATACTATCAAAGTCCTCCTTGAAGACAAAAATGCCCAGTAGAAAGGTGATGCTAGGGGAGAGATACTGGATAAAGGAGGTGATATTTAGAGGTAGGGCTCTGGCTCCATAGCCAAAAAGGAGCAGGGGAAAGGCAGTCACAACACCAGTTGTGGATAGGAGAAGCCAGGTGGAGGCTGGGAAGTTTCCGCTTATTCCCTGACCTGATAGCTCGCTAAAGACCAGGTAGACCAGGGCCAGAGGAGCCACAAAGACCGTCTCTGTATAGAGGGAGTCCAGGGCGTCTAGAGGGCTCTCTCTTTTAAAATAGGTAAAAAGGGCAAAGCTTAGCGCCAGTGCTAGAGCTAGCCAGGGAAAACGCCCCAGCCTCACCGTGGAGATAAGGACCCCTACTAGGGCAAAGGCGTAGGCTAGCCACTGCTTCCTGCTGATCTTCTCCCCCAGAGCCAGGCCTAGAAGCCCTGTAATCAGGGGCAGGATGTAGTAGCCTAGACTGGTCTCTAAAACATGGCCACTATTTATACTCCAGATATAGATAAACCAGTTGGCGCTGACAAAGATACCCCCCAGGATAGAGGCTT
Organism: uncultured Peptostreptococcaceae bacterium; assembly: GCA_964346475.1. Classification (GTDB taxonomy): domain Bacteria; phylum Bacillota; class Clostridia; order Peptostreptococcales; family Acidaminobacteraceae; genus DTU036. Next base: position 325 of record CAYFUM010000031.1, on the reverse strand, counting down.
TTCTATGGCTCCTATCAGCCAGAAGGTCTTTACTATAGCCTCTGCCCTTTAAAAAGTAGAGGAGGATATGAAGGCTTATTACCGACCAGAGCATCCTCTGCACCAAAATCTGATAGGCCTCTATAAAGTCTAAAAGCTTCCAGTAGATTGGTAGAAGGCCCCAAATGACCTGAGCCGCTAGAGCTATGAGTAGTGGTTTTTTATCCTGCATCTTCCCTCTTTTCTATATCTATACTACCCTAATTTAAAAAAAATGTACATAAAAAAAGACCCATCCCTGGGCCTATCTCTCCTCCCTTAAGACCTTTTCATGGCGGAGTTTTTC
>CAYFUM010000030.1:0-16188 GCA_964346475.1 uncultured Peptostreptococcaceae bacterium | reverse complement strand
AGGGAATGGTTGACAATATCATCTCTGCTTACACTATGACAAGATCATTTGCGTACCATAAAGCTAGAAATTTAAGAAATTAATCCTTGAAAGAAGTAATTCTTTGGCCTATACTGATAATGATAAAAGACCTGGGTGCTTTTTGATAATAGGGAATGTGGTGAAAGTCCACAGCAGCCCCCGCTACTGTAAGGAGGACCTGCTCTTAAGACCACTGGTGTAAACCGGGAAGGAAGAGCAAGGGATGAATCCAAGCCAGGAGACCTGCCCAGGACCTGAAGAGAACTTCGGTGGGAAGTAGGATCTATTTTTTGACTATTTCCCCTCCTAGAGGGGTTTTTCTTTTATCAGATGAAGTCTGGGCTTTTTTCTCCCTGCTAGTCACCGGCCTCCCAAAAACGGTGGGCAGGAAGCCTGGATTTCTGCCCGGTTATTTTCCTCCCAGAAAGAAAGCCGGGCTTTTTCGTGTTATAATTAATTATTGGAGGTTGCTATGAGGAGTCTTTGGTCCTATGTAAAAATTCATCTTGGTCTTATTATTGTAACCCTGGGTTTTCATATCTTTATGGTGCCTAGTAATCTTGCTGCGGGAGGAGTTTCTGGGCTAGCCCTGGTAATTCATAGGCTTTTTCCCCTGGTAAATGTAGGGACCTTTATGCTGATTATGAATATATTCCTCTTTATCCTGGGCTTTCTTACCATTGGAAGGGAGTTTGGTGGCCTTACTGTCTACTGCTCTCTCTTTCTCTCAGGAGCTATTTCAGTAGTGGAGTATCTTATGCCCCTGAGCCAGCCCGTGGTGGATGATCTACTGCTGAACCTGGTCATGGGTACCCTGATCCAGGGTATTGGTATGGCCCTGGTCTTCTATGAGAATGCTTCCACGGGGGGGACAGATGTAATCGCAAAGATTTTGAATAAATTCCTTGGCCTCTCCCTAGGCAAGGGCCTTCTTCTAATTGATAGCCTTATAAGCCTTCTAGCCATGAAGGTCTTTGGCCTAAGGATTGGCCTCTACGCCTTCCTAGGAGTGATCATGGCAGGTTTTTTAATTGACAAGGTCATCGCTGGCTTCGATGAGAGAATCCAGGTTATGATTCTTTCCAGTAGAGATAATGAAATCAGAGACTATATCCTGGAGGAACTGGGCCGTGGCTCTACCTACCTGGAGGCTAGGGGAGCCTACTCCAATGAGGCCAGGGATATGCTAAGTGCAGTGATTAACAAAAGGGAATATTTAAGGCTTATAAAGTTTATTAAGGATACAGACCCCTATGCCTTTGTAACTGTGGGCTTTGTCCATGAGGTCTATGGCGAGGGCTTCTCCTATAAAAAGCATGGAGCCTAGGTAAAAGTCTTCTTAGGGAAGGCTTTTTTATTTGACGGATTGATATATTCAGTGGTAAGTAGGGGATAGGGTCCTGCTTATTTAGTGGGAAATCCCAGAAAGGTGTAAATTATTAAGTTCTTTGTTGAAAAATGCGAAAGTTCAATAAGTTTAAAATATTCTTTACTTAAAGCCTTGAATTTCTCACGATAACTGATAAACTTTTAACTATAACAATGTCAGCTTATCACTGCTAATAAGGAGGAATCGTGCAATTTGGATTATCTGATGAGCATCTAATGCTCAAAAAATTATTTGAAGAATTTTCAGAAAAAGAAGTAGAGCCAATAGCTGCTGAAGTTGATGAGATGGAGCGCTTTCCCAGCGAAACCATAGCCAAAATGGCAGAGATGGGAATGATGGGAATACCCTTTAGTAAGGAGTATGGAGGAGCAGGTGGAGACAACCTTGCCTACGTCATGGCAGTGGAGGAACTTTCTAAGAAGTGTGCCACCACCGGTGTCATTTTGTCTGCCCACACCTCCCTGGGAGCAGCACCTATAGACCAGTTTGGAACCAAGGAGCAGAAGGAAAAGTTTCTTACTCCCCTGGCTAGCGGTGAAAAACTTGGTGCCTTTGGTCTAACTGAGCCCAATGCTGGAACCGATGCAGCTAGCCAGCAGACTACTGCTGTTCTTGATGAAGAAAGCGGTGAGTACATAATTAATGGAAGTAAGATTTTTATAACCAATGCCGGTGAGGCCCATATCTACATAATTATGGCCATGACCGACAAGGCCCAGGGTACCAGGGGAATTTCTGCCTTTATTGTAGAAAAGGATACACCTGGCTTTTCCTTTGGCCCTCTTGAGAAAAAACTAGGTATCCGGGGCTCGGCCACCAGAGAGCTGATCTTTGAAGACTGTAGAATTCCCAAGGAAAACCTCCTGGGCAAGGAAAATATAGGCTTTAAGATTGCCATGCAGACCCTGGATGGGGGAAGAATAGGTATAGCAGCCCAGGCTCTGGGAATAGCCCAGGGTGCCCTGGATGAAACTGTCCAGTATGTCAAGGAGAGAAAGCAGTTTGGAAGATCTATCTCCAAGTTCCAAAATACCCAGTTTGTCCTGGCAGACCTGGAAAACCAAATCCAAGCAGCCAGGATGCTGGTCTATCGCGCAGCCTGGAATAAGGATAATGGTATACCCTATGCCGTGGCAGCAGCCCATGCCAAGCTCTTTGCTTCAGAAACTGCTATGAATGTAACTACCAAGTGTCTCCAACTCTTTGGAGGCTATGGCTATACTAGAGACTATCCTATTGAGCGCATGATGCGGGATGCTAAGATCACTGAGATTTATGAAGGCACAAGTGAAGTTCAGCGCATGGTAATAAGCGCCGATCTACTGCGTTAGGAGTAAAAGATGAGAATAGTTGTATTAATAAAGCAGGTTCCCGATACCACCGAGGTTAGGCTGGACCCAAAAACCGGTACCCTGATTCGTCAAGGTGTACCCAGTATTATAAATCCCGATGACCTGGCTGGTCTTGAGGAAGCGCTAAAGATTAAAGAAAAAACAGGAGCCCATATCTCTGTTTTAACCATGGGACCCCCCCAGGCTGCCGACGCCCTGAGGGAGACCTATGCCATGGGAGCCGACGAGATAATCCTCCTAACCGATAGAGCCTTTGCAGGAGCCGACACCTGGGCCACCTCTTCAGCCCTGGCTGGAGCTCTAAAGATGATGGACTATGACCTGGTAATCGCTGGCCGCCAAGCCATTGACGGTGACACAGCCCAGGTTGGTCCCCAGGTAGCTGAGCATCTGGAAATTCCCAGCATCAGCTATGTAGAAGAGATTACAGAAATTGCAGAGGACCACATGGTGGTAAAAAGACAGTTTGAAGACCGCTACCAGATGATCAGGGTAAACTTCCCCTGTCTAATAACCACTCTAAGTGGCATGAATGAGCCAAGATACATGCGTATCTCCAGGGTCTATGACGCCTACAGAGAGGACATAGTTATTACTAAAACTGCAGACCAGCTGGATGTAGATCCAGCCAATCTAGGCCTTAAGGGTTCACCCACCAGCGTAAGAAAGAGCTTCACCAAGGGAGCTAAGACGGCTGGCAAGGTCTTTGAAGTCGACGAAAAAGAAGGGGCAAAAATCATTAGAGACGCCCTGCTTGAACGCTTTATAGTTTAGGAGGATAGGATGAAAGAATATAAAGGTGTAATGGTCTTTATTGAGCAGAGGGATGGCCATATCCAAAATGTATCCCTGGAGCTCCTAGGTAAGGCCGTTGACTTGGCTAAAGACCTCCAAAGCGGCGTCAGTGCAGTTATTGTGGGAGAGGATGTAGCAGGACTTTCCCCCATCCTGGCCCAGTATGGAGCAGACAAGGTCTACGTAGTTGAAGATAAGAGACTAGAAAAATACATGAACGAGCCCTATGTCAAGGGTGTGGTTGAGGCTATAGAAGTGGATAATCCAGATATAGTCCTCTTTGGTGCTACCTCCATAGGAAGGGACCTGGCCCCTAGAGTTTCTGCCAGGGTCCACACCGGACTCACCGCCGACTGTACCAAGCTTGATATTGATGAGGAGACAGGACTTCTTCTTATGACCAGGCCCGCCTTTGGTGGTAACCTCATGGCTACCATAGTCTGTAAGGACTATAAGCCCCAGATGTCTACAGTAAGACCTGGTGTTATGCAAAAACTCGAGCCCGATAGCAGTAAAAAGGCTGAGATAGTCAGGGTTCCTGTGGACTTTAGTGAAGAGGACTTCAACGTGGTCATCCTCAGCGAAGAAGTAGAGCAGAAGAAAAAAATCAAAATAGAAGATGCCAGCATCCTGGTATCAGCTGGTAGGGGTATAGGAAATCCTGATAACCTACCTGTTCTGGAAAAGCTTGCCGAAGTTATAGGTGGAGAGGTCTCCGGTTCAAGGGCTACCATAGATGCAGGCTGGCTGCCCAAGGACCACCAGGTGGGCCAGACCGGTAAGACAGTAAGGCCAGAAGTCTACTTTGCCATGGGTATCTCAGGAGCTATCCAGCACCTGGCTGGCATGGAGGAATCAGACTTTATTATTGCCATTAATAAAAATGCCGACGCACCAATCTTTGAAAGCGCAGACCTGGGTATTGTAGGAGACCTCCACAAGGTTATTCCTGAGCTGACCAGGCTTCTGGAGATTGAAAAGAAGAAGAAGGCAAACCTATAGACTAAAGGGGATGGGAGACCATCCTCTTTTATTCTCCCTATTATTTCTGCTATATTTTTTATTATTTTTTCCTTTAAATAGGCTATACTAGCTCTAAGGAGGTCTCTATGCCAGTAGAAATGTTACCACCCCTGCCTGAGAAGCTGGGCTATATATTTTCGGGCCTTGTGCTTCTTTTTTTCCTAGGCCTTATTGTATTAAACCAGAGGCAGCTCTCGGGAAAAAGAAAGAAGCTCCCCGCTCTTTTGCTGCCCATTTTTTTACTTATCATATCCCTGGTTAGATTTACCAGCCTCTATAAGAGGGGAGAGATCTATGGCGCTCTGGTTAACTTTATAATTCCAGCTCTTATTGCCCTCTATCTCTTAAGGATACATCTGGAGGAGGGAAGAAAAAAGAAGACCATTGGCTTTATAAGTCTAGAGGGGGATAAAGAGCTCCATCCTCTTTTTATTAAAGAGGGCATAGAAATTGGAAATGAACCCCTAGCCAGTGACTTTATAAAGATCCTGGCCTATAAAAAAGATGGGGACTACCTGGCGGGAGCCTCTCTAGGAAGAAGGGGCCAGTATCTGGTAGTAGACGCCATTGCAGTTGATAGCTCTTTACAGGGCCGGGGTATCGGTAGGGCCCTTATGGAGGAGCTCCTTGATGAGCTTCCCCTGGAGGAGGATATCTTTCTTATGGCCCAGCAGCCAGGATTTTTTAGAAAACTGGGCTTTGAGGATATAGCCCTGGAGGACTGTCCACCGGTCTTTGGCTGTAGCCACTGCGAAAGAGCAGGAGTAGATTGTTTCCCCCAAGCCATGGTGCTAAAAAAGGGGACTAGCCTGGTAAAAAAATAAACATTTTTAACCCGGAGGGATATCTTCCGGGTTTTTATCTAGAAGGAAGATAATTGGGTATAAGAGGAGTGTCAAGAAAAAAACCTAGCTTAGATGAAGAGAAGGACCTGGAATAAGGTCCCCTACATAGAGAAAAAACACATCTGGACCCAGGAAGGATCTAGGAAGCAGGATGACGAGGTGCACAACTTAGTATTAAATACTGTGGTCAAAGGACGGGACTAGGCTAGATCTCTTTTTAGAAAGGAGAAGAGGATGAAAAAGTTTAAGAAGATGGCCGTAGCTGCAGCCTATGCCAGTGCCCTGGCAAAAAACTGGGTCTTTGCAGACACTAATGAGAGCTATGACCCAAAGAGCCTGGTGGCTATGGCAGAGGCCAGTGATGACAATTATCTGCCCGATGGCGATGGGTTTTATACCATCTCAGAGGGGGGTTCCATTGGTGAGGTGGATGATGGGGGAGCTATAAGCTGGCTATTTATTTCCTCAGAGGATTCCCTGGAAAGTCTTGACCAGGTCTTTGAGGAGGAGACTAATTTTTGTCCCAGCTGTGGTGAGGAGCTGGTGGCAGGAGACCCCCTCTGTAGCTCCTGCGGCGGAAGGCTCCACCTGTAAATTGTAAATCGGTCAAAGAAAAAAGGAGTCCTTGGGATTCCTTTTTCCTTGTCAGATTTTATTTTAAGATCAGCTTCAGGGCCTCCTGGACCTTCTTTTTATTCTCATCTTCTAGCTCTATACACTGGTCTAGGTAGTTCTGGAAGATGAGCCCTTGAATATTGCTGAAGCTGGAGGAGACTGCCTTCATCTGGATGAGGATATCCTCGCAGGGTTTTTCCTTCTCCATCATGTTTATTATGCCCCCCAGGTGGCCCTGGAGGGTTTTTAATCTATTTATAATCTTGTCCATAACTAGATAAATAGGTTGGTATCAGCCATCTCGGCTTCACCCAGGTAGGTAGCAACCCCTCCAAGGTCAATACCCTCTATTAGCTCCTCCTCTCTGATTCCCATTAGGTCCATGCTCATGGTACAGGCGATCATCTTGACGCCATTTTCCTGGGCCTGGGCTAGGAGGGACTCCAGGGAGTCCACATTGTTGTCCTTCATAATCTTTCTTATGAGCTTTGCTCCCATACCACCAAAGTTCATCTTGCTAAGACCAAGCTTTGTAGTTCCCCTGGGCATCATGGCCGAGAAGGCTTTTTGGATTGGAGCCTTCTCTAGGGAGATTTTTTCCTTTTTTCTTAGGATGTTTAGGCCCCAGAAGGTGTAGAACATGGTGACCTTCCTACCCATGCTGGCAGCTCCATTGGCAATTATCAGGGAGGCTATGGCCTTGTCCAGGTCTCCGCTGAAGACCACCATGGTCTTGCCATTGGGTAGCTGGGAAATTTCCCTTTTCTCCAGGGGCTGGTCTGTGCCCTTTTGGAGGAGGGCAATGATTTTGTTGTCCTTTTTTTCAAGGCTGATCAGGGTATTTCCAGTTCTCTCACACCACATGGCTATATCCCTATAAAAGCCCTGGTCCGAGGCTATAACTTCCAGGACCTGGCCCTCTTCCATAGTGGCCAAGGAGGCCGAAACCTGGAGGATGGGACCGGGGCACTGGGCGCCGGTGACATTTAGGTTTTTATCAATGGTGTCGGGTCTTTCTCCTAGGAGTTTATGCCTGGGCTGAATCTTCCTCTTATCCTGGTGGTAGCTATGCCAGGCCGATAGGCCAACAGCTAGGACGTAGACCTTTTTAAAGCCCTCCTGCTCCAGGATCCTGGAGGCCATATAGCCCCTGGCTCCTATGGCGCAGTAGGTGGTGTAGTCCTGGTCCTTGTCCAGTTCATCAAGCCTATTTCTTAGCTGGCTGAGGGGAATGTGGACACTACCCTCAATATAGCCCATCTGCCTCTCTTCATTTTCCCGGACATCTAGGAAAATGGTCTCAGGCTTGTCCCTGTCAATATGCATAGGAGTCCTAAATTTAACCAGGCCCTCTAAGATGTTCTCGGCCACAAAGCCCACCATGTTCATGGGGTCCTTGGCAGAGTTAAAGGGTGGTGCGTAGGCAGCTTCATGTTCCTTTAGGTCATAGATGGTTCCCCCCATCCTTTTAACCGAGGCAAAGACATCTATATGCTTGTCCACCCCTCTGTCTCCAATTACCTGGGCACCCAGGAGTTTTCCCTGGGGCACTGTAAAGAGAGCCTTGATGGTAAGCTCGGTGGAGCCAGGATAGTAGCTGGCGTGGTTTTTCATCCTTATCATGGCAATCTCATAGTCTTCCCTGTACTTCTTTCCCGCAGCCTGAAGATTTTTTTCATTGAGGCCAGTGGAGGCCACCACATAGTCAAAGACCTGGGCTATGGAGGTGCCCTGGGAACCCTTGTAGGTGTAGGCGTTACCAAGGACTATGTTGTCGGCTGCCATCCTGCCCTGCTTATTGGCAGGCCCTGCCAGGGGAATGGCAGTCTTTTCACCGGTGACAAAGTTTACCACCTCTATGGCGTCACCAACGGCGTAGATACCCTTTACATTGGTCTCCAGGTGTTCATCCACCAGCAGGTGGCCCCGGGGGCCAAAGTCCAGGCCACTGTCCTTTAAAAAGGCGGTCTGGGGTCTAACTCCCAGTGAAAGCAGGATCATATCGGCTTCCAGGGACTTGTCTTCAAGGTTTGCCAGGAGCCTGCCCTCTTTTTTTTCAAAGGAGGTGACCCTGGAAGAAAGGTGGAGGTCCACCCCCAGCTCCCTCATGTTTTCGTGGAGCATCTGGGCCATGTCAAAGTCTACAGGGGCCATGACCTGGTCTAGCATCTCCACCAGGGAGACCTCAAGGCCTCTGTGCACCAGGTTCTCTGCCATCTCAAGGCCAATAAAGCCTCCTCCAACCACTATGGCTTTTTTGGGCTTCTTGTCTTCAATGAACTTGTAGATGCGGTCGGTATCGGGAATAGTCCAGAGGGTAAAGATTCCATCCTCTCCAATTCCTGGTATGGGTGGCTTTAGGGGCTCTGAACCAGGGGAGAGGATTAGCTCATCAAAGTCCTGGCTAAGGACCTCTCCAGTCTCTAGGTTTTTAACATCCAGACTTCTTTTCTCGGTATCAATTTTTAAAACCTCGTGTTTTACCCTGACGTCGATGTTAAAGCGCTGGACAAAAAGTTCGGGGGTCATGAGCATAAGATCTCCCCGGTTTTCTATTACCCCGCCTATGTAGTAGGGTAGACCGCAGTTGGCAAAGGAGACGTAGCCTCCCTTTTCAAGTAAAAGTATCTCGGCCTTCTCGTCCAGTCTTCTTAGTCTTGCGGCGGCGCTGGCTCCTCCAGCGACTCCTCCAATGATAATAACTTTTCTTGCCATATCTCCTCCTTACCCCCTCCCCGGGGGGCTCTAGGTCCAGTCTATCACTTGCAAGGAGGAAAACAAGGAGAATAAATGTAAAGAAGGCCGGGATTTCTGGGCATATTTTGTCAAAGTGGGTAAATAGTCACTAGGAGGTCCTATGTCAATATTTATCTGGTATGGCTATGAGGCTAGCCTGGTTGAGAGGGCTAGAAGACTGGCAGAGAAGGATTTTTTAAAGCTGAGCCTCTGGTGGGAGGAGGAAGAGGGAAGAAGTCCCCTGGTCAATCTAAGGAATTTAAGGTCTCTTGGTCATAGGATAGACCAGGTCCACCTGCCCTACTTTAGAGGTGGCCTTTGGCAGGAGGACCCAGAGGACTATGTCCAGGCCTTTTTAGCCTCCCTAGAGGAGCTCTCAAAGGGTGAGGTCCCCCTAGCTGTCTTCCATCCCACCATGATGGGGGAGGAGGGCCTTCCCGTGGGAGATAGGGGGCTTGAGGCCTTTGAGAGGATCTTTACCCGGGCCAGGGAGCTGGGAATAGAGTTGGCAGGGGAGAACCTAAGAGAGGACAGGCATCTCCTGGCCCTACTTGATAACTTTGATATCTCCCTGTGCCTGGACACAGGCCATCTGGGCGTCTCGGGCAACTATGAAGAGCTAAGGGGCTACTTCAAAAGGACCAGTTGCCTTCACCTCCATGACAATGATGGAAAAAGGGATATGCATCTTATTCCGGGGGACGGGGTCCTACCCCTGGCAGACTGGCTAGGGGAGCTACCCCAGGGTCTTGACTACCACCTGGAAATAAATAGAGGCCTGTCGAATTTCTACCAGAAGACCAAAGAGGAAGATTTTTTAAAGAGGGCAAGAAGAAGCCTTGAGGAGCTAGGAGAAAAAAATGAAGGATAGTCAAGAAAAGGATATAAAACTCCTTAGAATCATCTACGCTGTAATAGGAAGCCTTATGCTGCTTGCTATGCAGCTAGCTCCCTTTGCCGATGGGTCCCAGAGGCTTAGGGTCAGCCTAATAGTCTTTATAGTGATCTTTGGTGTGGGCTTTAATGCAACTAGGAATCTAAAGAAGGCCTATAGAAAAAAAGATAGGGATGAAAAGTAAAAAGGCCCTTTGGCCTTTTACTTAAGAGAGTACTCCTGGTAGTAGACCAGGGACTCTATATCCCTTTCTATTCTAAGATCCATCCTCTCCAAAATCTCCATGTCTGATTGGATATCGTTGCAGCCCCTTCTAAAGCTCAGAAGCATGTCGTCGATTCTTCTTTCAAGGTTGGGGTCCTCCTTTAGCATGGCTGGACTTACCGGCCTTCCCTTATAGAAAATCCTAATGGGGCTGGATAGGTCAATCCTGTAGTGGCCAATGACTTCGCCTTTTTTTCCACAGATAATCTTCTTGTCCTCTTTACTTATGGCCCCTGGAGGTATGCTTCTCATGCTGGTGGGGTCTTCAAAGTCCTTAAAGAGGTTTTCTCCATCCCAGACCCAGGCCCTGATCCAGCGGTTGCCACCTGCCCTTTCCCCCTCGAGATAGTCTAGTATTTCCTGGTCGTCCTTAAAGCTTTCTTCAAAGATCAGATCCTCTTCACCGGCTGTGATAATAACTCTTTTAATTTTTACCTCCCCTGCTAGCTCAAATCTTTTCTTATTTATATCCAAGTTTTTTATTATTAATTAATTTTAAAAAAGTCCCTGGGAAATTTCCTGAACCCAGACCAGGTCCCTATGGAGGGAGGAGGCCACTTCTCTAAGCCCCGACTTACCCCCTATCAGGGTCATGTGGGAAAGCCCCTCTGTCTTTATGTGGAGAGCCTTTTCAGAGCCTGAGACAGAGTAAAAAAGCTCCTCTTTTGTAAAGACCTGGGGGCTTACTCTAACCCTCTCATTATCAAAGCTTGCCACAAGCTTTAGCCTCTTATCCTCACTTTTTAGTCTTTCAATTTCCTCTAGACTAATACCAGCTATACCCCTTATATCCTCCGGCCTATAGCTAATATTTTTATCCAGGATTACCGAGGCTATAAGACTCATTTTGACGGCGCTATCTATGCCTTCTATATCTCTAGAGGGGTCAGCTTCAGCTATGCCGTCTTTTTTTGCTTGCTCTAAAGCCTCGTGGAAGCTAAGCCCCTTCTCCATCTCTTCTAGGATGAAGTTGGTGGTGCCATTTAAAATTCCTTCCATAGAGAGTACCTGGGAACCCAGGCAGCCATAGTGGGTCAGGGCGTAGCTGGCCAGGGAGGCCCCCATAACGCCACTGAGGCCAAGATAACTTGCCTTTTTAAGTGCCCTTTCTTTAAGACTCTTGTAGTCATGGATTATAGGTGCCTTGTTAGCAAAGATTATGGAGATGCCCCTATCTAGGATAGCCAGGCAGTCTCTAAAAATATCCCCTGCCTTTTTATCCTCCGAGGGGGTGAGTTCAAACCAGAAATCTATATCCAGTCTATCTAGAAGTTCCTCCAAGTCTTCCCTTTTATCAAGGGGCAGGGGGAAGTCTTCTTTAAAGTCACTGGGCCTAAGGCCTGAATAGGTCTGTGGGGTCCACTGGCCCCTGGAGTTTCTTATTAGGACAAGCTCCAGGGGGTAGTCCTTGTCCTGCCAGAGCTCTATAAGGGCCCTAGCCACCCTGCCATAGCCATTTATGGCTACCCTCATAGGAGCTCTGCCTTCCTGAGGATTTTTTCAATCTGAGCTCTATCACTGTCCTCAAGTTCCAGTAGGGGCCTTCTTACATAGCCGCCCTTAAAACCCAAGAGCTTACAGGCGTATTTTAGGCCAGCAACCCCATAGCTGGCTGTTACTGCCTGGTTTACAGGAAAGACTCTTTCGTAGAGCTCTCTGGCTTCTTCTCTTTTACCCTCCAGGAAGAGCTCCTGGATTTTGACACACTGGCTGGGTGCACAGTTGGCCAGGGCCATGATGGCGGCTTCTACCCCTAGATCCAGGGCTGGATACCAGGCTGAGGCTGTGCCCACCATGAGGTTAAACTCTTTGGGGTCTATATAGCTCTTAAACTGGACTAGCTGGGGGATATTACCCGAGGAGTCCTTCATGCCAATTATGTTTTTGTGTCTACTTAGTTCTCCCACCACCTGGGGAGCTATGTTAATGCCTGTGTACTTGGTGACATTGTAGATAAGTATGGGGATGTCTGAGTTGTCGGCTACTTCTTTAAAGTAGTTTAGCTGGGCTTTATTACCCATCTGGTCGCTATAGTAGTTAGGGGTTAGAAGAAGGGCGCAGTCAGCTCCCGCTTGGGCAGCCCTGTTGGTAAGTTTAATGGTCTCCCTGGTGGACTCCAGGCCCGTTCCTGCTAGGATAACCCTGTCCTTGGAGGTGTTTTTGGCGGTAAGTCTAATTAGTTCTAGTTTCTCCTCTTCATTTAAATAGGCAGCCTCACTGTTGGAGCCTAGAACCAGATAGCCTCCCAGGCCTTCCTTTTCCCAGCTCTCAAGATTGGCCAGGTGGGCCTCATAGTCTACCAGGCCTTCCTTTGTAAAGGGGGTAATCATAGGAGGGATAGCTCCTCTTATCTTGAAATAGCTCATAATCTTCTCCTTAAAAATCGCTTTTATTCCTACATTTATAATACCCTATTAAGAATAATTCTTCTATAGAATCTTCCTTTGACTAAGAATTATCACTTAGTCTGGCGCTTCCTTAGGTGTATAATTAAATTAGGATGTGGATATGATAATTGTACTTTTTGAAGTCAAGATAAAAATGAATATAAGGACAGGTATTTAGAACTGGCGGCTTCCCTGAGGGAGCTCTATGAAGCTAATCCTGGTTTTATTCGTTCCGAGCGCTTTAGCAGCCTTAGCCAGGAGGGCAAGGTCCTCAGTATGAGCTTCTGGCAGGATGAGGAGTCCATGGCTAGCTGGAGGAATGTGGTCCAGCATAGACTGGTCCAAAAAGCAGGCAGAGAGGAGTATAGGATAACTGTAGTCAGTCCTCTTAGAAGCTATGGCCTGGAGGAAAGGAGCCAGGCTCCTGGGGATTCCAACAGCTACTTTGGCCTGGAGTAAAGTGCCTAGAAAAATATTTATGAAGGGATGGCCGCTCTGGGGATTTAAAGAGAAAGGCCTATCCACCCATTTTTTGGGCTCCTCTAGGCTTCTAGAGGCCCTGAGCTGGCATGTTAATTTTAAGAAGGCTGGTTCTTTTTTATAGAGCAAATAAAAAGACCTTTGCCTTATAAAGCTGGCTATGGTAACATTTAATCTACAAACCACTGGGCAAACGGAGGAGTTTTATGGAAGTCATTAAGTATCTACTGGGTAAGGTGCCTCCCTGAATGCTGATCTATGTGCTGCTGGGAGCAGTCTATCTAATCTTTATACTGGCAAAGTTTGTCTTTAAGTTCTAATAAAAACCCCACTCAGAAAAGTGGGGTTTTTCCTTATAGAAGAACTATTTTTTCTATATCAAGGTCATTTTCCTTAATCAGATCCTCTAGGCTTTTCTTTTCCCCGGCCTCACTGGCCCAGGAAATACCACAGCCCGAGGAAAGCTCTCTAGGGACGGGTATTAGCCTGCCGGCTATACCAGCCTCTCTGGCTAGACTTTCCATATGCATGGCGTCGGCTATGGTATGAAAGGTTATTATACACCTCATCCTAGGGCCTTACTATGACTTCATAGTCCAGGCCCACTTGTCTATCTTCCATGGCCAGACCTTTGTCTTTAATAAAGTCTAGGACATTTCTATAGCTGTGGGCTTCGCTGAGGAGGATCTTTAGCTCCTCACCTGGAAAGGCCTTAAGGGCCATATTTACTTGCATAATGGGTTCTGGACAGGATAGTCCTCTTACATCGATTTCTCTCATTATTTTCTCCTATGCTCTTTTTCTTGTGCCTGTGAAGGCTACGATAAATAGAAAGACTATGGAAACCAGAGCTGCCATTTGGCCTGCAGGTCCTGGTCCACCCAGGCTAGCTGGGACATCGGCAGTGGCCCTGGAAGCTGCAGCTGAGGCCAGGCCGAAGTTATGGGCGCTGGCTGCTCCTAGAAACATTCCAAGAACTGTAACCACAGAGTCGGCTGAGCCTTGGCCTGCCAGAATTAACTGGCGAGCGGGACAACCTCCAAGAAGGACAGCTGCAAAACCAACTATATAGAGACCCAGGATGTTCCACAGACTCTGGGCGTGGGCTACGGGGCCAAAGGCCTGAAGGACAAAGTTTTTACTAGCCAGGTTATAACCTAGCATAACTACAAAAATACCCAGCAGTATACTAAAGAGATCAAAGTTCTTCATAAGGATGATGTCTCTAAAGCCTCCAGCAAAACACATCCTGGAGTGGTAGGCTAGGGCGCCAAAGAGGAGGCCTGCCGCCAGGGAGACCATGACCGGGGCATGGATACTGCCGGGTCCACTCTCACTCCAGGCAAAGGCTGAGGGTACCACCAGGGTCATAATAAAAATTAGAGTTAATATTACTGGAAAATAGGCTCCGCTTTCCTGCTTTACAGGGTAGCTTCTTCCCAGGCTAAAGCCCTTTTTAAGAAAATAGGCTCCCGTGGCTACTCCAAGGATAAAACCGACAAAACCCACATAGGCGCTGATATCTCCCGCAGCCATTCTTATAATCATCCTGGTGGGGCAGCCTAGAAAGATCAGGGCGCCTATCATCATAGCAACACCTAGGAAAAATCTGATTACTGGTGAGGAGCCGCCGCTGGCTCTAAATTCCCTTTTATATAGGGATAGAAGGAAGCTGCCAAGTACTAGGCCCAGGATTTCCGGTCGGAAGTACTGGACCACAGGAGCACTGTGGTATTTCATGGAGCCTGCTATGTCTCTGATAAAGCAGGCTATACAGATGGCCATGTTGGCAGGATTACCTGCCAGGGCCAAGGCCATGGCAATAAGGCCTGCTACTAGGCCAAAGCCAAAGAGTTTATATGTATTTTTCATTAAAAATTCCTCTTTCTATTTAGTAGATATTTCTTTAACTGCCTCGATAGCCCTTTTAACCTCTTCAGCTGTATTGGCATAGCTGAAGGAGAATCTAACTGCTCCCTGCTTTTCTGTTCCCAGCATCCTATGGACTAGAGGAGCGCAGTGGGCACCGGGCCTTGTGGCTATTTGGTAGTCCCTCATAAGTAGGTCTGAGACGTAACCAGAGTCAAGCTCTCCTATGTTTATGGTGACGATGGAGGAGCCAAGGCTTGGTCTCTCGCTGTAGATTTTTACTCCCTCAATTTCTTCTAAGCCAGAGTAAAAGAGCTCTCCCAGATCTTCTTCTTTTTTTCTTATCCTATCTATCCCAAGACCCATAAGATAGTCCAGGGAGCCACCAAGGCCTGCTATACCAATGCCATTTAGGGTGCCGGCTTCAAGTCTATCGGGCAGGTGGGAGGGCATGGTTTTTTCAAAGGAGAACATGCCCGTACCCCCACTAAAAATAGCCTCAGGCTCTGCCCTTTTAGAGAGTATAAGTCCACCGGTCCCCTGGGGTCCCATAAGACCCTTGTGGCCTGTAAAACAGAGGACGTCGATAAGGTCTTCCTCCATGTGGATGGGAAAGACCCCAGCAGTCTGGGAAGCGTCAAGGATAAAAAGAATATCTCTTTCTCTGCAGAATTTACCTATTCTCCGAATTTCGGTTAGTCCACCCAGGACATTGGAGCTGTGGGTTAAAACCACAAAGCGGGTGTTTTCTTCAAGATTCTCTTTAACATCCTCTAGGCTTATAGAGAGGCCCGAGGGTTTAAAGAGTTTCACCTGAGCCCCTTTTTTTTCTAGGCTGTAGAGGGGTCTTAGAACTGAGTTATGTTCATAGTAGGAACTAAGAACTCTATCGCCGGGTTTTATTAGGCCTAGAAGGGCTAGATTTAGACTGTGGGTGGCGTTACTTGTAAATACAGTACGGTTTATCTTGCCTCCAAAGAATTGAGCGACTTTCTTTCTAGTTTCATAGACGCTTCTGGCTGCATCCAGGGCGCTATCACTAAGGCCTCTACCGGGATTGCCCAGGTTAAGGCTTTCCATCATGGCTCTTTTCATTTCCTGGGGCTTGTGAATTGTTGTTGCTGAATTATCAAGATAGATCATCCTAGTTCCTTTCTGAACGCAAAAATTAACACTTAAAGTGTTTTGGCACTGCTTTGATGGATTGTCCAGGGGCCTTAAATTGCAGAAAGTAAGCTTAAACTAGGCAATTGGTTTAGAACTTATTAATGAAAAAAAGCCTTCTGGGCACCTAATCCCTAGGACCCAAGAAGACAAATAGAAAATCTTACTTAGAGTGAAATGTAGGGATTACTGCATCAAAACTATCTTCATGCCATGAAGTAAGGTTTCTGGGTCAAGTAAAATAGTTGCAGAAGAGGCTTAAAGATGAGCCTGCATCAAAAAATAATCCTATCATTTCATCTCCTTTCGCAAAAATATTAACATAGTATTGGGCATTCCACAAGTAGAGAAT
>CAYFUM010000029.1:0-16664 GCA_964346475.1 uncultured Peptostreptococcaceae bacterium | reverse complement strand
CACCTTGTTGGAGATAGAACCCAGTAGAGCCCTGGAAAAAGTACCCAGCCCCCTGGAACCCATGACAACAAGGTCGTAGTCCCCCTCTTCAGCCAGCCTTATTATCTCCTTAGCAGTATCACCCACAGCGTGGAACTTCTCCACCACTCCATCATAGTCCTCAAGTCTTTTTACAATAGTGTCTAAGGTCTTAGCACCCAGCTCAATAAACTCCTCCACAAAGGAGACCTCATAAAGCCCGCTGGCAAATTTTCCAGTATCGCTCACAAGAAGAAGACCAAGGCTAGCTCCTGTCAGCTGAGCAAGCTCCCTAGCCCTATCAAGAGCCTCCAGGGAGCACTTAGATCCATCCACTGGGACTAGAATTTTTTTCATATCAACCCCCTCCTTTGTCTATTTAGTTTATATCCCTAAAGGGGAGAAAATAACCCTAAGTCCCTAGTCCAGTTTTTTTTCCTTAAGGCTGGAGACAATCTGAACGTGGCCAAGGACGTAGCTTGCTATATAGCCAGTGACAGGCCCCGTTACCAGGGAAGCAAGAATCAGGATAGGATAATAGCCCAGGGCAATCTCAAAACTCCCTATCAAAAGGGCTAGTACCAGGGCCTGGCCCGTATTATGAAAAAAAGCCCCAAGGAGACTAACACCAATAATAGAAAAAAATCCAGGACTCAGCCTCAGGGCCAGGACCATGGCTAAGAGGCTGAAGAGTCCTCCTGAGAGGCTATAAAGAAGACTAACAGGAGAACCAGAGAAAAAGAAGACCAGAAGAATTCTCCCTATAAGAATAGTAAGGGCCTCCCGCCAGGAAAAAAAGGCCAGAGCTAAAAGGGTAAAGATAGAGGCTAGGCCCAGCTTGACCCCAGGAACATTTATAAGGGGAATAAACCTCTCAAAATATGAAATAACTGCAGCCATACTCATAATAAGAGCCATGAAGCTAAGGCGCAGGGTCTTTGAATTACTGGCTGATGGCATCAAGATCCTCCCTTCCACCTACAATCCTCAGAGCCACCCTATTGGGTAGACAGACTATAGAGCCCGAAGAGGAATCCAGAGCTCTAGAGTGAACACAGAGCTGGTCTGGGCAGCTGGCCTCTATCATCCTGGCCTTGCCCCCCCTAATCTCCAGGGTATTGCCCCCGTCCTGGGTGGTGAAGACCTGGTCCTCATCCATCCTAAGCCTTTCAACAAGCTGGCCATCTACCATGACCTCCAGGAAGACTCCTGAATCACTAAGAAGACCCAGGTTAAAAACAAAGACCCCCAGGCCAAGAAGGGCTATTAAAATAAAAGCTAGTATATCTCCCCTTCTAACAATCCTCATAAGACAAGCCCTCCTAAAAGGCTCAGGGCCATAAGACCCGCCGTAATAATAAAGTTTTTGACAGAAAGACCAAAGGTCCTCTCCTTACTGGGATCCCTCCCAAAGGCTTTGGCATTTGAATAGATATAGGGCCCACTTAAAAGAACCAGGACTCCCCAGCCAGGGAAGATCCTTAAAAGCATAAGGGGGATAAAAATCCCCACCATGGCAAGCTCTATAAAAAGAAAGAGTCCCAGGGATTTTTCCCTCCCCAGATAGCTCACCAGGGTGTATCTGCCATTGGCCAGGTCCTCCTCAAGATCTGCTATGTTATTTGCCAGCATTATACCAGCAATACCCAGCATAAGAGGAGAGCTAACAGAAAATAGCCTAAGAAGAACGTCCAGCCTAATTGTTATACTAGCTTCATTATAGACTATCCACTGGGAAGAGGGGTTTTGAATAAAGACTGCAAGAAAAAAAATTATTCCCCCCATTAAAAAGCCAGAAACCACTTCCCCCAGGGGAGTATGGTTTAAAGGCAGGGGGCCCTTGGAATAGACTATAGCTAAAAAACCAGAAAAAAGACCCAGAAAAAGCACCAGGATATGGCTATCAAAAACCAGGGCCAGCCCCAGGACAAAGGAGATAAGATAGAGGGTAATAATAGTAGTCTTTGCTTTTTTCCTATCCAGGCCCTCACTCATCATGGGATTATGGACCTCATAGCCATAGCCCTGCCTCAGCTTGTCCCGGCCCTGGTCACTGTAGTGGTTTAGGGCAGTGGTGGCCATATCCATGGAAAGCAGGCTGAGAAAAAAAAGCAGACTTGAAAGGGGGCGAAGGCCCCCATAATACAGCCTGCTGTAAAGATATCCATTTATCATAGGCAGGATAGAGGCCACCTTGGTCTCTATCTCCACCAGCCTTAAAAACTTCCTCAGCTTCATCAGTGGCTCCGCCCCTTTAAAAATTCAATAAGCTCTCTTAAATCATCACTGCCTGCAAGAGCGTCTAGGTCCTTGTCTATTTTCTTGTAGTAGTTATCAAGGAGCCTCTCTGTCCTCTCCAGAGCCCCGCTCCTCCTAAGGAGTTTTAGGAGCTCTTCCTGGTTAAAGGGGCCATCCAGGAGTCTTTTTGTTTCCTCGGGCTCCCTCTCATAGGCAAGGAGTATAGGTAGACTATAATTCCCCCTGGAGATATCCTTTCTAAGCTCCTTACCCACCTTCTTCTCATCGCCTTGAAAATCAAGCAGGTCATCCTGGATCTGGAAGGCTACTCCCAGGCGGTAGCCCAGGCGAAGGAGGATATTTCTTTTCTCCCCCTCCCTACTGCCAGCGGCAAGGCTTAGAGAAAAAAGAGCCGCCGTCTTGCCCGAGACAATCCTAAGATAGCCAAGAAGGCCCATATCCAGCTTGTAGCGCTTATGGTACTGGTCCATCTCTGCCAGGCAAATTTTTTGCATCATCCTGGCAATTTCCAGCATATCCTCCCTATCCATGGAGGACTGGGAGAGGAGGATAAAGAGGGAGGAGAAGAGATAGTCCCCCATATAGAGGGCGTAGTCCTTGGAGTACTTGGACTGGACGCTCTCCCTTCCCCTTCGAAGCTTTGACTCGTCCACCACATCATCGTGGATGAGGGTGGCCACATGGAGCATCTCCAAGGCCGTAGCCACCTCGATTTCCATTTTCTCCCCGGCAATGGAGCTTCCCAGGATGTAGAGCAGGGGTCTTATCATCTTACCCTTCATAGTGGAAAGATGGTCCACAGAGCCATTTATATGGCTATTTCCCGTCTTTAAAAATTCAAAAAGTTTTTCATCAACTTCCTTAAGCACATCTTTGTAGCGCTTAAAAACCTTCATCCTAGTAGCCTCTAGGCCTATCGGTATATAGGTACCACCTTCTTACCCAGGGAATCTGCTTCCATCTATCTGATAGCCAGGGTAGGACCCAGTAGTCAAGGCCAAAGGTTGAGCCGGAGCCCACTGCTACGGCAATAGCTCCAGCAAAGTACCAGAGCATCTCAGGAGAGGCCGATCCCGAAACATAGATCATGGCACTCATTACAAAGGAAACAATACCTGCAAGAAGAGTGAAGAGTCCTGCTATTAGGGCCAGGCCCACCAGGATTTCTCCCACCACCATAAGGCTCTGGAAAACAGGTGCCAATCCATTGAAGCTACCATCAGCATTATAGAAAAGCAGACTCATAAACCAGTCTCCCATCCTATAGATAAAACCAGGTACAGCCAGGGCTCCACCAGCAGATTCCGCTACTTCAGAGGCAGCTCCCGTAGCCTGAACCACCTTGCTAGGCAGGAGGAAGATATTGCTGGGATCATTCATTATGGCTGGCAGTTTACCAAGGCCAGCCGAAAGCCACTTAGCCCCCAAAAGAACCCTTAGAGGAACTAAAAAGAAGTTGGGACTTCTCTTGGCAAAGATACCACCCACAAAGCTCCTCCTATCCTCCACATGGAAGATCTCATGGAGCAGGTAGGTCCAGACCTTGTTGATACCAGAAATTTTCATAAAATACAAAACGTTTATAAAGTGCTTGACAAACATGGCAAAAAAGCCAGTTAGATGGATCTTTTTCTCGCCAAACTCCAGCTGGGCCACACCATAGCGGCCTCCTATACAGACCATGGCTCCGTGGAACTCAGGTTTAAACTCCACCTTCTCTTTATTATCAATATCACTGATGATGTTGTGGCTTACCACCTCCTGGGAGATCTCAGCATTCTCCACCATCTGGGGAACAGGTCTTTCCTCTCCTTCAGGGATATAGAAGATGTTATCTCCCACCACGTAGACATTTTCATGGTCAAGGCTTCTTAGGTACTTGTCGGTCTTGACCCTATTTCTTGCAACCTTCTCCAGGCTGATGCCCTCCATAAGATCAGAGCCTTCAATTCCTGCAGCCCAGATGGCGGTCCTGGTCTCTAGGGGCTCCCTGCCCTTTATCTCAATGGAATCCTCATTTACAGCAGTAATAGCAGAACCCAGGTGGACCTGGACCTCCATTTTTTCAAGGTATTTATGGGCCTTGTCCGAGAGCTTCTCATCAAAGATGGGAAGGACTCTGGGCATCATATCAATTACATGGATGTTTACATCCTGGGGACTTATGTTATAGGTCTTGCAGAGCCTGTCCTTCCACTCTGCCAGTTCCCCTACCATCTCAATGCCTGTAAAGCCCGAACCTATAACAGCAAGGCTCAGCATGGCCTTTCTCTTCTCAGGATCAAGTTCTGAGGTAGCCAGCTGGAACATCTTATGGATATGGTTATTTATCCTTAGAGCGTCGGCGTAGGTCCAAAGGCTAAGGGCGTGCTCATCGGCTCCTGGGGTACCAAAGTAGGTAGGCTTGCTGCCCGTAGCCAGGACCAGATAGTCGTAGCTATAGTCCCCCAGCTTGCCCTTGAGATTTTTACCCTCAAAGTCTATATCCAGGATCTCATCATGGACTACCTCGATATTTCTCTTGGCAAAGATCTTGTCCAGGTCAATTCTTATAGCCTCCCTGGGAACCCTCTCTGCCGCCACCTCATGGAGCTCGGTCAGCATAGCGTGATAGGTGTTTTTATCTATTATAGTGATTTCTACATCTTCACGTTTTCTAAAGGTTTTTTCCAGCTTCTTAGCGGTGAGTATACCGCCATAGCCAGCACCCAGTATAATAATTTTTTTCATTCTTTTTCCTTAATTTTCTAAATGATATCCCTCTTCTACCAGTTCAAAATTCTCTACACCAGAGCTCAGGTAAACCCCCTTGTCCTGGGTGACAAAAATTGCCTCCAGGTCTTCCTGGCCCTCAACAAAGGCCAGGCCTTCTTCCAAGCCCATGGCATAAACCGCTGTACTAAGGGCATCGGCCCTTATGGATAAGTCGGTGATTATAGTCACCGAAGCCAGCTGGTTTTCTACAGGATAACCTGTCCTATAATCAATGATATGGTGATAGGTTTTTCCATCCTCTTCAAAAAATCTCTCATAGTTGCCACTGGTAACCACTGTCCTATTAGCTAGGGTAAGTATAGAAAAGCTAGTTCCCCTTACAATGTCATTAAAGGGCTCCTGGATGCCTATCCTAAAGCCCTCTCCAGCCTTGTCTCCAAGGATAACCAGGTTGCCCCCTAGGTCAAAGATGGCATTTTTAACTCCTGCCTGGCTGGCAAGTCTGGCCAGCTCATCGGCTGCGTAGCCCTTGGCTATGGCCCCAAGGTCCAATAAGGTGCCCTCGGGGATCCTAACAAAATTGTCCTCAAGGAGCTCAATCTTTTCCCAGTTAGCTGTAGCCAGAGCCTCAAGAAGATCTTCATCACTGGGTACCTTGGCTCCTTTAGAGCCGATACCCCAGAGTTCCACCACCCTACCCAGGCTGGGCTCGAAAAAACCCCCAGTCAACTGGGCGAAGTCCTTGGCTTCCTTTATTAACTGGTAGCTATCCTCCTGGACCTGCAGTGGCCTACCCTGGTTTCTATTAAGCCTATAGATATCCGACTCCACTAGGCTGGCGCTCATATGGCTCTCTATCTCATCAAGCCTTTGGAAGAGCTGGTCCATCAGGGCTTCACTGCCACCATCATAGAGGCTGACCCTTACCACGGTGGCCAGGGCAAAGTCCTGGCGCACCAGGGGTGAAGCTCCCTGGCTACAGGAAGCCAGCAAAAAAACTATCAATAAAGTCAGGGTAAAAAGGGAGGTTTTTCTCATTAATCTTCTCATCTTCTACAAGCCAAAAAAGGGTTTATTTAAAACCCCTTTTCTAGTTTCCAAGAGCCTCACTGACCAGCTCTAGGAATTCATCAATGCCTATGGTAACGCCACTTATAGCGTCGGTGGTTCCATCATCCTTAAGCTCAATAGCAGCTGGATCCTGGGTCATAAGAAGGTGCTCCTCAGCCTTTAGGGCCTCTTCGTGCCAGTCCCCCTGAGCTCCACCAAATTCCTTCATGCCATAGTCACCTGCAGCTGAAACTTCCTTTTTCCTAAGCTCAGGATTTTCTTCATTGATAGCGTCCCAGTAGACAGCTACAATGTTTCCATTTAGGACAGTCAGGTCTACTGTGGCCTTCCAATCATTGTCAAATTCCTTGGCTTCTGCGTGGTGGGCTCCATCCTTATAGGGGCCTTTTTCCACAGGGCCAGCCTCCAGGGCCTTCTTGGCCAGCCTAAAGAACTCATCAACTCCCATGCTGACGCCGGTGATGGCATCGGTGCTCCCATCATCCTTTAGCTCTATAGCTGTAGGATCTTGCTTTTCTAAAAGATAGGCTTCAGCGGCCTCAGCCTGCTCATGCCAGTCGGCCTGGGCACCGCCATACTCCTTCATGCCATAGAGGCCTTCCTTAGAATAGCTCTTCTTATCAAGGCCTGCCTTTAGACCAGCACCGTTCCAGTCAACTGAAACAATCTTAGCATCCTTGACCTCCAGGGTCACGGCAGTCTTCCAGCCGCCATCATCAAAGTCATCAGACATAGCAAAATAGACACCGTCCTCTAGCTCTCCTGTGGCCACTTCCTCGGCCTTTTCTTCTTCTACTTCAGCCTCAGGCGCCGGTGCGGGCTCCTGGGCCTTAGCTCCACAGGCTGTAAGACTAAGAGCCATAAGAAGAACTAAAAGCAGTAGCATAATCCTCTTCATTATTTCCTCCTTGAAATTAAATAATCAGCCCTTGGGGCCGACATAGTGGTCCAAACTAGCCTAGCTAGCTGGCCTATGTAGATAAGGTAGGGAAAAAAAGATTTCTATGCTATTAGTTATTCATTTTACACCACTTGTTCCTACATATCTAGGGTATTTTCTTGGCAGCAGCCTGCACAGATTTATTTTTATATTTAAACATCCACCCGGGTTTTATCGTTTAAATTTGTTTATCTACCTGAAATCACAGTCTAGGAGGTGGTCATTTACCATGCCTGTGGCCTGCATAAAGGCGTAGACTATGGTGGGCCCCACAAAGGAAAAGCCCCTTTTCTTGAGGTCTTTACTGAGGGCCTCGGATATTGGGCTCCTGGAGGGCACCTGGCTCCTATCCTCCCAGCTATTTATTATAGGCTCCCCCACACAGGACCAGAGGTAGTTTGAAAAACTACCCTCCACAGAAAAATCCCTAAGATAGACCCTGGCATTATTTATCATGGCCCTGATCTTAAGTCTATTCCTAATAATCTCTGGATTGGCCATAAGCTCTAAAAACTTCCCCTCATCATAGCCAGCCACCTTGACTGGATCAAAGCCATCAAAGGCCCTATCCAGCCCCTTTTCCTTTAGGAGGATGGTGGACCAGCTAAGGCCAGCCTGGAGGCCCTCCAGGCAGAGCATCCTAAAAAGAGCCCCATCGCTATAGATGGGCCTTCCCCAAACCTCATCGTGGTAGATAATCTCCTCAGGGCTTTTAGCCCAGTCACATCTTTTCATCCTAGTACCCCTTTAATCTAGTCATATAATACCTTGGAAGAAGGATTCTAAACATAAAAAAAGGGCCTGAGACCCTTAATCAAGTAGTTTTAGAAGTTTAGGTAGATCTGTCCCCTCTTTAAAGTGCAGGGTTTTAAAGCCCAGCTTCTCTGCGGCCTCCAGGTTCTCCCAGGTATCATCTATAAAAAGACTTCTCTTCGCCACCAGACCATAGCTATCAAGCAGGGTCCTGTAGATTGCCTCCTCGGGCTTTAGCTGCTGGTGGTGGCTGGATATGACCCCGCCCTGGAAAAGATTAAAGAAGTCAAACCTCTCCCGGACCTGTCTAAAGGCCTCCCTATGAAAATTAGAGAGCATGTAGAGGCCTAGGCCCCTTTTTTCTAAAAGCTCCAGAGCCCTGACCGAGGGCTCAATGGGAATAAACATGTCAGTGAAATTACCTAGAAGGGCCTCCACTGGCTCTTTAATATTTGGAGCCCTCCTACTCACTATCTGAATAACCTCCTCAATCTCCCGGGTCCCCCTATCAAGCTCCTGCCACTCAGGGCTTAAAAAAACCTCCCTGTAGAGTTCCTTTATAAGCTCACTAGAAAACCTCTTAGACAGATAATCCTTTGGTCTAAAGCTAAGGAGCACATTTCCTATATCAAATATAACATTATCTAGCCCGTCTAAATCCATCCTATACTCCCTAAAGATCCAGTTCTCGGTCCCATAAATCCTCTAAAAATAAATATATAGACTTCTATACACTGGTTATAAATCCAGAGTCTAACTAGCCCTTATAGTCTTAGTATAGAGTATAACACTAAAATCCAGCCTATTTATAATTCATACCCAGGCTAGAAGAAGAATGCTTCTTAAAACCAGAAATAAAAAGAAGCCGGTTACCCAGCTTCTTCTAAAAACTAGTATTTTTCCTTGATGTACCTATCCATGGCTTGGGCTGCGTCCTTGCCCGCTCCCATGGCCAGGATTACTGTAGCAGCTCCTGTAACGGCGTCGCCACCGGCAAAGACACCCTCTACCGTGGTCTGTCCATCATCATCGGCTACAATGCACTGCCACTTGTTGGTCTCAAGACCATCGGTGGTTGAGGCTATAAGGGGGTTAGGCGATGTACCAAGGGCCATAATTACTGTGTCGGCTTCTATAGTAAACTCAGAATCCTCTATGGGAAGGGGTCTTCTCCTACCCGAAGCATCGGGCTCTCCAAGCTCCATCCTAATACAGGATATTCCACTGACCCAGCCCTGGTCATCACCCAGTATTTCCACAGGATTTGAGAGAAACTCAAACTTGATTCCCTCTGCAATAGCGTGGTGGACCTCCTCTACCCTGGCAGGAAGTTCAGCCTGGGTACGCCTGTAGACCACAGTTACATCGGAGCCCAGCCTTAGGGCAGTCCTTGCTGCGTCCATGGCTACGTTGCCTCCACCCACTACCACGGTCTTTTTACCAGCCTTGATAGGTGTAGCATAGTTCTTATCAAAGGCCTTCATGAGGTTGGTCCTGGTTAAAAACTCATTGGCAGAAAAGACCCCATTTAGGTTCTCTCCTGGAATATTCATAAACATTGGTAGACCAGCACCGGAGCCAATGAAGATGGCCTCATAGCCCTCATCAAAGATCTGCTCCACTGTCAAGGTCTTACCTACAACCACATTGGTCTCTATCTCAACTCCCAGATTTTTTAGATTATTAAGTTCAGGACGGACAACACCATCAAGAGGTAGACGAAACTCTGGAATACCGTAGACTAGAACCCCACCGGGCTCGTGGAGGGCTTCAAAAATCTTCACTGTATAGCCCATTTTGGCTAGCTCCCCAGCACAGGAAACCCCAGCTGGACCTGAACCAATTATTGCTACCTTATGACCATTTTTTAGGGCGCACTCCCCAACGTGGATATCATTTCTTTCAGCCCAGTCAGCTGCAAAGCGCTCAAGCTTTCCTATGGCAACTGCCTCTCCCTTTCTGGCTAGAATACAGGTAGCCTCACACTGGATCTCTTGAGGGCAAACCCTGCCACAGACAGCGGGTAGGGAGGTATAGACTGCCAGGGACTCGGCAGCCTCTCTAAACTTACCATCGGCTATAAGGCCAACAAACTCAGGAATATCTATATTTACGGGACAACCTGGCCTACACTGGGGCTTTTTACAGCGCAGACACCTGGCTGCCTCCTTCATGGCCTCCTCTTCGGTGTAGCCAAGACATACTTCATCGAAATTTCTACTTCTTACAGCAGCGTCCTGCTCGGAAATGGGAACCCTTGTAAAACGATCCATCCTATGCCTCCTCCAATTTATAATCATCGGCCACTTCAATATCCTTGTATTGGGTTTGGCGCTTTAGAGCTTCATCGAAGTCAACCTTGTGGCCATCAAACTCAGGTCCATGGACACAGGCAAACTTTGTCTCACCACCAACGCTGACCCTACAGGCACCACACATACCAGTGCCATCCACCATGATGGGGTTGAGGGATACTGTGGTTGGAATATTGTACTTATCAGTAGTAAGGGCAACAAACTTCATCATTATCATAGGACCAATGGCCACTACATGATCGTACTCCTTGCCCTGGTTTTCTACCAGCTCCTCTATATAGGCCGTTACCATGCCATGAAAGCCATAGGAGCCATCATCGGTACAGACATAGAGATTGTCACAAACATTGAAGAGCTTTTCTTCTAGAATAATCATCTCCCTATTTTTAGCACCCAGTATAATATCGCAGGAAAGGCCATTGTCATGGAACCACTTGGCCTGGGGATAAACCGGTGCAGCACCTACACCACCAGCGACAAAGAGAAACTTCTTGTCCTTTAGATCTTCTAGATCCATATGTACAAATTCTGAAGGCTCTCCCAGGGGACCGACAAAGTCCTTGACATAGAAGCCCTCACAGAGTTTTGATAGGTCCTTGGTGGACTTACCCATGGCCTGAACAACAATCTGAACAGTACCCTTTCTGGTATTGTAATCACAAATAGTCAGAGGAACCCTCTCACCCCTTTCATTGTCAACTACAATTACAAACTGTCCTGGTTGGGCTGACCTAGCCACCCTTGGTGCTTCTATATCCATAGAAAATATATTTGGAGCTAGCACCTCTTTTTTTACAATTTTATACACTCTTTTCCTCCTAAAGTGCTGGGGATTTTCCCCAATAAAAATAATGGACGCCGGGCCCTAGACCGGGCCCTCTTAGGTCCATTATACATGATTTTGATAGAAATTTATCACATGTTACCTATTCTATAAAAGATTGCTATAATCGGAAAAACAAAGGGTTATAAAAGCGTTTAAAGCCGCTAAGATCGCTATAATATCGATATCCATCATAATTATTACCTGAAAAAATCATTTTCTGGTAATCCACCAGTTCCATGGTATGGGCATAGGTTTCAGAGGCTCTGGCCTTTATCTCAAGAACACCCCCCAGCCTAAGCTCATAGATAGAGCTAGGGACCTGGCATCTAGGCCCAGCTTCCTCCCTAAAGCGGGGCCTGGTCATGTAGTCCATCAGTAGACCTACATAGATCCAGCTCTCAGTAAAGTCCCCATCATAACTATTCCAAGCCCCAATATAGGGGTAGTCCTCACCAAAAAATCCATAGTAGAGCATCTGGGAGGCAAAGTTTGCACAGTTTTCCTGCAGATCCATGTAGAAGGGATTCCTATCATAGATATAGTCCTCCACATAGGAAAGGGCCCTGCCAGGATCAAAGATATAATCATCATGCCTTACCAGATATAGGAGGGGGTCCTTTTTAAGACCAAAGGCCGGGAAAATAAAGTCATCCCTTAAAACCCTGCTGCCAGAAAATTCTCTATCTATAGAAGCCTGGAGTAGCTCCACTCTTTTTTCATAGCTATATCTAGGCTCAAAAAGCTCCTCATCTTCATTATGAAAGTCTATTGAGGCATGGCGTCTATCAAAGATTTTCCAGCCCTCCCTATCCCGGCTCAGGTGAAAAATATTTCTACCAGGATAGACAAAGGGAGGATAGGCAAGGCTATCATCTGCCTTGAGGAAAAAGACCACTCGCCCATAGTCCCCCTCCTCATAGACCTCCTCTATCTCTATAGCCAGGGGAAAGACTCTCTTTTCCACATAGGCATAGCCCATCCTATCAATATAGGCCCTGCGCTCTATGAGAAATTTAAAACTATCCACAAAGTTTGCAGAAATTGCAGAGGACAGGTCAAAAAGCGGCGAGAGGTCCAGGACCTGGTTAAGACTATAGGCACCATAGAGGCTGGAAAAATAAGAATAAACTAGCTCCTCAGCCTTCTCTTCAAGGGCAAAGGACTGGCTAGACAGGGCTAGTATCAAAAGGATTAAAACAATATTTTTCTTCACGGATCCTTCCTTTATTTTAAACTTAAGAGAAAAAAATTTACAAAAAAACCAGCCTCTGCCGGTCTCCTAGTCATAAAAAATTTCCTGGACTGTTTTTCTATAATAGATGGCAAGCCTGGTCTTGATATCATCCTTAGGGATCCTTTGTCCCCTTTCATACATAGAGAGGGCAGAGCGGCTTATTCCCACAGCCTTGCAGACATCTTTTCCAGAAGTTTTGCCCCTTAACATTCTAAGTCTTCTTCCAATTTCCTTTGCATCCATAGCTCTTTCCTCCAAGTGAAGTGTACACTATTTGTGTACCCCAGTCAAGTAATTACCATTGCATTTGTACACGTATTGTGTATAATACACGTGTCGTGTATTATATAAGAAAAGGACATAAGGAGATCATAATGAGTTTTGGCAACAAGCTAAGAGCCCTTAGAAAAAAACACAAGCTATCTCAAAGAGAATTCGCCCAGATCCTGGGCTGCTCCAAGAGCACCATCAGCATGTATGAAAATGGCAGAAGAAATCCTTCTTTTGATAACTTGGTTAAACTTTCAGAGCTATTTAATGATGATATAAAAAGTCTACTAGAAAAAAAATGAAGAAGGGAGCTAAGGACCTTAAAATTACATAAAGTAAAAGCGCCGGCAGGGCCGACGCTTTTAAGAGTCTATAGGGCTCTTTAGCTAAACTCAACAAACTGGACTCTGAGTCCCGAGGGATCTAGAAGGTAGAAGAACCTAATACCAGGGCTTGGAGAAAAGGGACCGCTGTGGACATCAAGCCCCTTGGCTTTAATAAAGGCCATCATCCCATCAAGGTCTTTTACCCCAAAGCCAAGAGAAATTGATGGGCCCATCTGCCCACCGGCTTCCGGGGAGGAAATAAGCTCCACCCTGGTGCTGCCCTCACCAAGAAAATAAATCTCTGTATCAGCAGTTTTTATTTCCTCAGTAATCCTAAGTCCAACTATATCCCTATAAAAAGCCAGGGACTTATCCATATCCTCAACCTGCAGGGTAACCCACTTAAAATCCATCTTTCCTCCTATTTTTTAAAGATCAGAGAGGCAAGTATTACCAGGCCTCCCAGAACAATCCTATACCAGCCAAAGGCCTTAAAGTCATGCTTTTTTATATAGTCCATTAGAAAGCGTATAACGTAGACACTGGTAAGATAGCTGACCAGCATAGAGACCAGCAGGATAAAAAACTCTCCCAAGGAAAAACCCCCAAAGTTTCTAAGTTCCAGCACCGAGGCTCCAAACATAGCAGGTATAGCCATAAAAAAGGTGAACTCGGCGGCAATCCTTCTGGAAAAACCCAGGTAGATCCCCCCTAGGATGGTAGCTCCACTCCTGGAGGTCCCAGGAAAGACGGCTGCCAGGAGCTGGAAAATGCCCACTATAAAGGCGTCCCTGTAGCTGATCTTTCTAATGCTATTAACCCTGATCTCCTGGTCCCTATTCTTATTTTCAAAAAAAATAAAAAGAATCCCCACTATAATAAGGGCTAGGGCCACGGAAAAGGAGTTATAAAAATACTTATTAAAGGTAGACTTAAAGAGGATACCTATAACCCCCGCCGGAATAGAGGCAAAGACAATCTTAAACCACATGATCATCTTATCTCTTTTAATCCCCAGAGGCCTCAACTCAAAGGGGAAGATATCCTTCCAGTAGAGCACCACCACCGCCATTATGGCTCCCAGCTGGATCACCACAAGATACATATCCATAAAGGCCTGGCTGACATCAAGCTTTATTATTTCATCCAGTATAATCATATGGCCTGTAGAACTTATGGGAAGCCACTCGGTTATGCCCTCCACAATTCCAAAGATAACTGCCTTTATTAGATTTAGCATAGGCTTACCTGTCTAGTCATTTACTTTCCTCTTTTCTATTAATTTTGTTATAATACCTCTATACTCTAGAGGAGGTCTTTATGAGATTTGGACTTCGCATAATTAAAACTGTTATAGCTGTAGCCCTTTGCCTTATTATAGATATCTTTCGTCAGGGCATGCCCTTTTTTGCCGTGGTAGCCGCCATACTCTGCCTGCAAAAGGACAAGGAGATGACCTACCGCCAGGCCCTAAACCGGGGTCTAGGCACCTTTATAGGAGGGGGAGTTGGCCTTATAAGCCTAGTCCTCTTTCAAAGCCTTGGAATTAACTACGGCTCCCTTCTCTATATAGCCATCATATCCCTTATGGCCATGCCCATAATAAATATAAACCTCCTGCTAAAGACTCCCTTTTCGGCGGGCTTTTCCTGCGTGGTCTACTACTCCGTTGTCATAGGCCACTTTGAGGACCTTAAGGTCCTATCCTTTGTACAAAGCCGCATAACCGATACCCTGATAGGAATAGCCGTGGCCCTTTTAATAAACCTGGCCTTTCCCTTTAAAGGTGGGAAAGAAGTTCCCCTGGCCTAGAAAGGGAGGGCCCTCCAAGATCACCTTCATAGCCCCAAAGGACCTGAAAGCCCCTAATCCGGGCTCTTTTTATTGTCTCAACATCAACCCCACTATCCCCTAGGTAGATGACTTCCTCCCTCTCTACACCCAGCTGGTCTAGAAGGTAAAAGATTCCCTGGGGACTGGGCTTTCTTTCAAAACTTCCAGTTCCCAGGACCTCCTGGAAAACTCCTGGAAAAAACCAATCACAGACCCTAAGAAGAGCCTCATGATGCTTGTTGCTAAGAACCCCAAGTAGAAGTCCCCTGGCATTAAGTTCTTCAAGGAGCTCCCCTATTCCCTCATAGACCCTGCTAAACTCATGAAAGTTCTTATTATAATAATCCTTATAAATTTCTACATAGTCCTCTGGTTTTTTAGCTCCCAGCCTCTCCATTAAGACCAGAGGTCCCTTACCAATAGCCGCCAGGACCTCCTGGCTAGTGGGCTCAGGTTGTTTAAAATACCTAAAGCTATAGGCCACAGCCCCATGGATATCCCCTATACTATCGACCAGGGTTCCATCAAGATCAAAAATCACTGCCCTAGTTTTCATAGACCCTCCCCTCTAAGAAGCTTCTAGTATCCTCCTTCCAGGATAGATCAGAAAAAGCCTCCACCAGGGCCTCTAGACTAAGGGGCTTCCTATCTAAATCCCCTAGGATGAGCTTCATTATAGGATAGAAGACCTCTCCTGATAAAAAGTCCTTTAGGTCTCTAAGGAGGATCCAAAAACCCAGGCTGAGGTCCCTGGCCACCAGGCTCTCCAGGGGCCTGGATATGACTCTTTTCTCCTCCAGACCATGCTGCTTATAAAAGCCCTCCAGCTCCTCTCTAGAATAAAAGTCCTCCACCAGCTCTCCTAGAAAAAACATAAGAAGGCCCTTGTCCAGGGGCTCATTTTTATCAAGCTGCCAGCCAAGAGCTAGGTAGCTTAAAACCACCTCTTCAAAATCCCTGGGCTTTTCCCTCTCAGGCCAGCCAAAAAATATCAGCCTCTCCCTGGCAAAGGGCTTCCTATCCCCATCCAGGCCTATGTAGCTTATAGGGCCCTTGGAGATAATGTCGCCATAGTTCTTATACATGTAGTCCCAGGCGTTTTTAAGAAACCTATTTAAAATTTCCCTATTTATATCCCTTTTAAGGTGGTAGAGCTCTCCAGAAAAAATCCTATCGCCATAATAGGGAGCAATGGAAAAAAAGCCTCCCTCCTCCCCCTCAAAAAAGAAACGCAAAAGACCCTTTCTTCTTTGCATCCTCTCCATCCTGTGGCTGGATAGGACCACTAGATCCTCGGGCAGGGTTATCTGGGTTTTACGCATAGAGGGACTATCCTGGCCAAAGCTGGGAAGATAGCTGCCATCATCCTCAATAAAAAGCAAGTCGCTGCTAGCTTCAAGATAGATTTGATAGCTAAAGCTATAGCTGTGGCCTGGGGGCAGCTGGTAGAGATAGAGCTCTCCCTCCCGCCTTGGCAGCACCAACCTCTCCCTATCATCTACAAGAAAGTCAGAGATTAAAACCCGGCTATTTAAATAGACCTGGCCAGCAGGGATTTCCCAGCTGTTTAGCGTGACATTTACATGGAAGACACCCACACTGGGGCTAATTTGTATTTTAGTAATCATGGCCGCCTCCTGGCTAGATTATAGCACTTTCCCATAAAAAAACAGAACAAAAATCCCTCTTTGTTCTGCACTAAATCTAGCCTCTATCTCAGCTCTCTTCCAGCCATAGCCTGGGTTATTTCAGGCATAAGCTCCTCGGAGATAACCTTTAAAAAATACTCAAGCCTTGCCACATCCTCACTGGAAAAATGCTCCTCCATCCTGCTGGTCACCTTTTTTATATAGCTGTTTTTAAGATCATTATAGGCGTGGAACTTATCGGTGACCTCCAGGTGGAACTCCCTTCTGTCCTCCTGGGAACGGATCTTTTTTATATAGCCCTTTTTCACCAGGGAATTTATTTTGTAGGCTGCATTGGGATGGGAGATATTTAAAAAGGCTGCATACTCGCTGACAGTAGGTCCATTTAGGGCATAGATGACCTCTACAGAAATGGTCTCCGAAGAGCTCAGGGAAGCCTCCCTATCCTCAAAATT
>CAYFUM010000028.1:0-17641 GCA_964346475.1 uncultured Peptostreptococcaceae bacterium | reverse complement strand
ATAAGTGGGGCTTTCTTTATTTCTTACTACCAACCTACAAATACTTTACACTAACGCTTGACAGGTCTCTTTTATAATGTCTACAATTAACTAGAGGCAGGGAAGTAAGGAGCCTTGGGGGGAGTTATGAAATTAGAAAAAGCTAGACCTGAAGATATAGACTACATCATGGAATTAGAAAACCACTCTGACAATAGAGACTTTATTTGGCAGGGTTCCTACCAGGAGCATTTAAAGGAGCTCACAGAAGAAAATACCTATCTGCTAATCCACAAAAACCTGGAGGGCCAGGCCCTGGGTTATTCTCTAAGTAAATTTAATCCACGTAATAAGAGCTTTGAGGTTCGCAGGATTGTTATGGAAATTAAAGGCCTTGGCTATGGCAGAAAATCCATGCAAGCCCTGATGGAATTTGCCTTTAAAGAACTCCAGGCCCAGCGTCTTTGGCTAGATGTCTATCCCCACAATGAGGTGGGAATAGCCCTATACAAGTCACTGGGTTTTATCCAGGAAGGCCACCTTAGAAGGAGTGATTATCAGAGGGGACGCTACTATGACCAGCTAATCTTTTCTATCCTAAAGGAGGAAGTTTTAACTGAGTAAGTAATAGCTAGATCTCTGGGTATAAAAACTAAATAGGAAAGAAAGTCTATCATAAGGATGATAAAATGGACCTATGGCTTAAGAGTTTAATCACCCCTAGCCCCCAGGAGGGCTTTGAACTAGCAATCACCTTATCTAGAAAGGGTGTCGCCTATACCCAGCCCTCTGCAGAGGCAAGAGAAAGAATGAGACCTGTCTACTCCGAGGATCCGGATAGTTTAACAGCAGCTTCCCAGGTAATAGCCATTAATTTTCAAACCATTGCAGCTGCCAACAATTACTGGAGATAAGCTAATCAAAGGGATTCTAAGCTAATTAGAATCCTTTTTTAATTTAGAAAGAAATACTGTCCATTTTAGATAAAATAGCATTGTTGACAACCACTTCCCCGTCTTGGTATTATGACTCTATTAGAAAATTCATTTTATACTTTGATAAACTTTAAAAATCATAAGATTCTAAAAGTATAAGGCATGACAAGAGAGATGTGGAGGGTTGTCCGAGAGGCTGAAGGTGCGAAACTCGAAATTTCGTGTTGGTGATGAGCTAACCCAGGGTTCAAATCCCTGACCCTCCGCCATTATTACTTGTCCTTCTCCACACCAAATTTTTTCTTCCAGTATCCGGGTTTTTTATATAAATTCTTAATTTGCACAAGCACTTTCCAACATAATAAGATCTAGACAATTAGGCTAGCCCAGATACCCATAAAATACTAGTAAACTTCTCCTCCCTCACCTGTAAGTATTTAATACAGATGAGTTGCCTAGATATGATGGAAGAAGAGCCTTTGAACATGGGGCTAGTGGCTTAATTTTGTCCTCTCCCACACTGCTAATATCCATAAAATATAACTGGGATATTGACAAAAAATGGACTAGAAGAATATTCTAACTATACATAAGTAAATTTTTTCCATAGACAAATATAAATCTCAATCTCCAGGGTATAAAGCTAGTGAGGATATATATAGACCCAAGGACTGGAGGTAAGTATGTTTAAAGAAACTTTCAAACCTGGCTTGTCGGCTACCTTCAAAAAAATTCCAACTCCTCCCCTCCACAATCCCTATGGAGATCTTGATTACCTGCTATCTACACCCCAAATAATGGAACTAATCATCACCTCTTCAGCTGAAATGCTAGATACTCTATTGGAAGACGGCTATATAACTGTGGGACAGCACATGGTTATAGACCATCTTGAACCCACCCTAGCCCAGGGCGGAGGCCCTATTTCTATTAGACTGGTAGTAGATAATTCCAGAGGAAATCAAATCAACCTATCCTTTGAGTGCGAGGATGCCACTGGTCTTATCTGCAAGGGAACCTATAGAAGAGCTGTTGTGAATAAAATTAAACTAAGAGAGGCTACCTATAGAAGGCTAGAAAAATCCTAGATTATGGGTATTTAAAAAGGTCTACCACTGTGGTAGGCCTTTTTTTCTTTTATCTAGACTTCTTCTTCCTTTAAGGCTATAGCCATGGATACCATAGCAAGTAGCATTACAAAAATAAAGGGGAAGGCCGCTGCTACTGAAGCTGTTTGAAGGGCTTGAAGACCTCCTGATATCAGTAGGGCAGTTGCAAACAGGGACTGTACAATCCCCCAGATAAACTGTTTTTGCGATGAGGGGTTAAGATCCCCTTCCGAGGAAAGCATTCCAAGTACAAAGGTTGCGGAGTTAGCTGATGTTATAAAGAAAGTACCCAGTAAAACCACTGTAATCAGGGATAAGACTGCACTTAGTGGATAGTTTTTAAAAACTAGGAAGAGGGCCGTGGAGGGATTAGCCGCTGCCGCCCCAAGAGCCTCCACACCAATCTTTTCAGCTAAATTAAGTCCCATGCTACCAAAGGCAGCAAACCATACAATAGATACAATGGCAGGGGCTAGGATAACGCCACCAATGAATTCTCTAATGGTCCTTCCCTTAGAAATTCTTGCTATAAAAGTTCCTACAAAGGGAGCCCAGGCAATCCACCAGGCCCAGTAAAAGATTGTCCAGCCATTGAGCCAGCTGTTATCACCAAAGGGTTCAATGTGAAGGCTATCACTAATGAAACTACCTAAATATTGGCCCAGACCATTGGTAAGACTATTAATAAACTTTACAGTAGGTCCTAGGATTATGGTTAAAAGTAGAAGTGAAATGGCCAGCACTAGGTTTATATCACCTAATAGTTTGATACCCTTATCAATACCACTGACAGCCGTCCAAATAAAGAGCACAGTTATAATTGCTATAATAATTAGTTGAACCATGGTTGTCTCTGGTATGTTAAAAAGAAAGTTCAATCCACTATTAATCTGAAGAGTTCCTAGACCCAGGGATGTTGCAACTCCAGAAACTGTTGCAAAAACCGCTAGAATATCTATGGTCTTTCCTATAGGTCCATTGACCCTCTTCTCACCGAGGACAGGGATAAATATACTGCTTATTAGTCCTGGTTTATCCTTTCTAAACTGAAAATAGGCCAGGGAAAGACCTATAATACTGTAGTTTGCCCAAGGGTGAAAGCCCCAGTGCATGAAGGAGGCCTTCATAGCCAGGTTTGCTGCTTCTATACTGCCTGCTTCAAATCCTGGAGGAGGGCTTACAAAGTGTGAAATTGGTTCTGCCACACCCCAAAACACCAGGCCAATCCCCATGCCGGTGCAAAGAAGGATGCCAGTCTTGTTTACAAGGCTTTTGCAGGCGTAAAATTCAGGCTGGATGCTATCACTCTATTTCACACAGATAGAGGTAATGAATTTAAAAATAGAATTATAGATGAAGTATTGGATACCTTTAAAATTAAGCGCTCCTTAAGCATGAAAGGTTGTCCCTATGATAATGCTGTGGCAGAGGCAACTTTTAAAATTTTCAAAACTGAATTTGTAAATAATCACCACTTCAATGACTTAGAACAATTAGAATTAATGCTAGCTGATTATGTTAATTGGTTCAATAATATCAGGATTCATTCAACCTTGGGTTATTTGAGTCCAAAGGAATACAAAGTACATAACCTTAAAAAAGTTGTCTAGTTTAGTGTTGACAGTCCATGACCTTTATAAAATCTGCTCCCTCTTTAAATTCATGTCTTGCCAGCTCTATAGAGGAGGCTTCACCATTGAATTCAGAGTAAAGACCAGAGAAGAAATCATTCCCAGATTCTGTTGGTGTGAGGATTTTTCCTGACGCCAGAATATTAGGCCCCCTGTACTGTCCACTCTTTATTGCATCCCTTACACCTGTTGCAACCCCATTGGCACTACCCACATCCCTGAGGGTTGTAAAACCTGCAGCAAGGGATTCCAATGCATATTTAAGACCATCAAGAACCTGGTTTGATACAGGCCTTATGTTATCCTCTAGAACCCTACCAGCACTTAACCCCAAGTGAACGTGCATGTCTATAAATCCGGGTAGCAGGTACATGCCCTAAAGATCTAGAACTTCTCCATCATAATTTAGAAAGGTCCCCGTTTTACTTATTTTGCTAATAAGTCCCTTCTCAAGTAAAATATCCGCATATTCTAGGGAATTATCAATAGATAATTCAGGTATCAGCCGGCAATTTTTAAGTAGCATATTTCCTCCCTCATTTCCAACTAAGGCTAAAGTCTAATTTTTCCCAATTTAATTATTATCCTTGTTTGAAGAGTATGACCAAGCCCTAGCTATAAGAGATTTTTCTCTAGCTAGGGCTTATAAGAAGATCTTAGCTTATTTCATTTAAACTATTAAATCCTCAAGCTCTCTTTTTGGAACATAGTGGACTCCCCTATCATCCCTATAGTACTTTATGTCTCCATCCTTCCCAATGGGGACCATAACTACTTCCTCCTTGGGTTTTCCAAGGGCTATTACCATAAGAATCTCATAGTCTTCACTGAGTTCTAGTTTATCCATAAGCTTTTTCTTATCATAGCTTGCAAACATACAGCCACCGTAGCCCTTCTCAACTGCTCCTAGAAGGATACTTTGGGCTGCTAGCCCATGATTCCAAAAAACATTGGATGAAATCTTCTTATCCGCCAGCATAACCACATAGGCTGAAGGTCTCTCCCCCTTCTCAGGGCCCTTCCAGTCCTTTAAATAGGCTGCCCAGACTAGCTCTTCAAAAATTTTCTCATTCATTTCCTCTGTGTGGGAAAGAAGAAATTTCAGGGGTTGTAGGTTAGCTCCAGTGGACGTAAGTCTTGCTAGCTCGATCAAATCCTTTAGTTCCTCATAGGAAATTTTCTCGTCCTCATAAAACCTTCTGTAGCTGCGATTTCTTTCTGCCAATTCTTTTAGCATAGATTCCTCCCTTATTTAAGATATACTATCTGTAATACTAACATTAATCTTGAGTTAAAAACCAGACCTAACCATACATGAGGTCAAAAGTTTTTCTTCCCCCATCTGTCCTGAAGATGTCCTTTCTAACCTTGCTTCTTTTTTCTTCTGGCATCTCACCTTCATGGATATTTACAAGAAAATCCGCTTCAACAAGAATCTGGTAGTCAAGTCCCTCTATCTTTTCATAGCTATGGTGGTGGCCTATAAGATAAAGTACTCTATCAACTATACCTGGTTCAATCTCCAGGTCTTCTAGCATTTCCCTGGCTATTGGAGGGCCCTCAAGCTCCTGGTAGTGACCTGCTCCCGAGCCATACTTCTCCAGGGATCTTTTTATTCCAACATCATGACATATAGCAGCAAGGGAAAGGATTTCATAACTTCTCCTATCTAGCCCTTCTATTTTTGCTATAAGTTCACTAAAAGCCAGCACCTTAAGAAAGTGCTGGATTCTATGGGGACAATCTCTTTCCCAATCCATCATCTTTAAAATAAGCTTCTCTTTCATATGAAACTCCTTCCCATATCCTCAGGCAGCCTGCCTCCAGAAGCCTCCCATAAATAGAGGCTGGCAACTGAACTATAGGGAGAATAAAGTTTGGATATCCTGTCAAAGTCTTTTTTGCTTAACTCCTCTAGATTATAGACCATCATCATGCCCTTTCTAATCGCCAAATCTCCGTAGCTGATTACATCGGGCCTTTCCATAGAGAAGATAAGAGCCATCTCAGCTGTCCAAGGTCCAATCCCTTTAAATTGGCAAAGGGTTTTTATAACTTCCTTGTCTGACATACCCTTAAGTTCTTCAAGATTTACAAGGTTTTCCTGCACTTTACTTGCTATGTCAACTATATAGTCTGCCTTTCTAAAGCTAATGCCCAGAGCCTGTAAATCATCTCTACCTAGGGCTAAAATTCTCTCGGGATTTACCTGGCCCAGACTTTCAACCATCCTGCCCCAGACAGTGTTCCTAGCAGCTGAAGAAATCTGCTGGCTGACAATCTGGTGAACCAGGGAGGCAAATAAATCAGGATTTATTTCTCTGTAAATATGACCAATATGGTCAATCACCCTCCCCAAGATAGGATCCCTCTCCTTTAAATACTCCTTTTCTCTTTCTCCGTAGCTAAAATACATAGACCCATCCTTGTTTCAAATATTTTACTCTTCTTTCTCATTATACTATCTGCTAGCCTACTAGGGCAAAATATTTAAAGGGAAGGATCTAGCTAGGCTTAAATTTTCCAGGAGCTAGTAGATAGCAAAAGCTAAATTCCTGAATCCCTAGCTACTAGGATTTTCCTGATTGGATTTTTTCGATATCTAATAATTCTTCTTAAAAGTAGAAATTTCTTACTGGGATGGGGTATATTAGAGTAAAGATATCACTACTTTATGTAAACACCCAAGGAGGATCATATGGCTAATCTTGATATTAGAGAACTTGCAAAGAAAAATGGCGGTATTTGTGTAAGCATCTATCTACCAACCCATAGAAATGCGCCTGAGAACAAGCAGGATAGGATTAGATTTAAAAACCTGATTTCCCAGGCAGAAAAATTACTTGCAGAAAAGTTCGAAATGAGAAATCCTTCAAAGCTAATGGAAGCCGCGGATAAACTCTACCAAGATGTAATGTTTTGGACCCATGCTAGCGACGGCCTGGCCCTTCTTATTGACGAAGAAGAAACCAGAAT
Organism: uncultured Peptostreptococcaceae bacterium; assembly: GCA_964346475.1. Lineage (GTDB taxonomy): Bacteria > Bacillota > Clostridia > Peptostreptococcales > Acidaminobacteraceae > DTU036. The sequence goes on along the minus strand of CAYFUM010000028.1, from coordinate 11,011 downwards.
CCTTAAACTAGAGGGTAAAATTCCCGAGCGGCTTGTAGTCAGTGATAGGTTCCACCTGCTGCCTCTATTAAACTATTATGAGTTTATGAATGAGTCCTATATCCTTGATATTTCTAAAAGAAGCTTTAGACTTTATTTTGGCAGTAGAGAAGGTATTACAAAGGTTGACACCCCAGAACTCAGCCAGAGCTTTGAAGAACTATTTGATGATAGGGACCTTCAAAGCGACCACCACCACTCAGGTAGGGTAGCTAATTATCAGGGACATCAATCAAAGTCTGAAATAGATGAAAAGGAAACTGAGAAGTATCTGCGCTATGTAGCCAAGGGTTTGTCAAAGTTTTTAAAGGATGAAGGACTTCCTCTCCTGGTCTTTGGAACCACCGAGATACTCTCCCTCTTTAAAGAATATAGCAGGGATGAACTTAATATTTATCAGATGATTGATAAACCCCTTTCATCCCTTCATATAAATGAAATATATGGAAAACTAAAGGAAATCCTGCTGCCAAGGTATGAAAAAGAAATAGAGACCTATTTAGGAGAATTAAGTAACGAGATAGCCAAGGACCGTGGAACAGACAACGAGTCCCTGGTTCTAAAGGAAGCAGCCACAGGTAGGATCGAAGCTCTATTCATAGCCGAGGATATGGGTGGCCTTATTGAGGATGAAGCTGATAAACTTGTTCAAAATGTTTTGAACACCGATGGTAGGGTGGTCCTTATAGATGAGAATATCACTAGCTTCCCCATGGGCCTTGGAGCAATTTTCAGATACTAGTCTTTTTTAAGCCGGCTATGCTCGGCTTTTTACTTTTTTAATTTAAAGAAAGAGATTTCCATGAAAAACAAAAATAAATTGAACTATAGAAACACCAGTTTGATAGGCTTCGGTTTTTTTGCTTCTATGCTGGTCTGGGCTATCTACAATAGCTTTGTGCCCATTCTCTTAGAACAACGTTTTCTCCTAACTACCACTAGCATAGGCATTATTATGACCATAGATAATTTTTTTGGAGTCATCTTCCAGCCCCTTATAGGTTCTATTAGTGATAGAACCGTGACCAGGCGGGGACGGCGAATGCCCTGGATTATCCTGGGCCTTCCTCTATCTGCCCTAGCCTTTGCCTTCATCCCAAGAATGTATAGTCTCTACTCCATGATGGCAGTAATTATCACCTTTAACCTACTTATGAGTCTTTGGAGGGCTCCAGTCATAGCCCTTATGCCCGATGTAACTCCCAGCTCCCTGAGAAGTAAAGCCAATGGCATAATAAACCTCATGGGGGGAATAGGTTCAATAATTGCCTTTTTATTCGGTGGCATGCTAGCTAGGAAAAACCCTGATCTTACCCTTCCCTTTTTAATGGCAACCATCATCATGTTCATCTCCCTTATCACCCTAATAGCCTTTGTTAGAGAGCCTGTGGGTCTAATTTTTAGAAGGAGCAGAGGTGAAAAACTCACTGCCAGGGAGAAGGATCTCTTGGAAGAAGCCCAGGGCTATGGCCTGGGTAATCTAGACATAGATACGCTAACAAAGGAAAAGAAGAACCTCCTGGCACCCCTTAAAGAATTAAACTCCAGGCATCGAAGAAGTCTTTTCTTCCTACTAGGAGCAATCTTTTTTTGGTTCAGTGGCTATAACGCAGTTGAAACCTTCTTTACCCTATACGCAACTAATAACCTAGGTCTAGATAGCGGCAGTGCAGCCATGGTGTTAGCTAGCTATTCCCTAGCCTTTTTAATCTTTGCCCTGCCCTCAGGAATTTTAGCTGAAAAGTATGGTAGAAAAAAACTCATCCTAGCTGGGCTTATAGGAATCATCACCATGTTTATCCCCCTGCTCTTCGTTCAGAATGTTAAACTGGTGACCCTTCTTCTAATTGGCGGCGGAGTTTTTTGGGCTTGTATAAATATAAACTCTCTGCCTATGGTTGTAGAGCTGACCGTAGAAGAAAATCTCGGTGCCTTTACAGGCTACTACTACTTCTTCTCCTTTAGTGCCTCCATAGTATCCCCCATTCTTTTTGGCTGGATCAGGGATTTAACCCAGGACTATTCAATACTCTTTGTATATTCTGTGATTGCCTTTTTCCTGGCCTTCTTCTTAATGCTATTTGTCAGCCATGGAGACAATATAGGCCATGAATTAAAAGAGACTAGCTCTAAGAGCTAGCCACAACGCTTACCTCACCTGAGTGAAGACTATGGGGCTTGCCCCCCTCATCTACCACCAGCAGGTTGCAATTTTCATCAATACCAAGAACTCTGGCTTTCCAGGGTTCTTTTTCTAATACAAGTACCTCCTTACCTATAAGAAAGTTTCTTTTCCTATATTCCTCTAGGAACTCCCTATCTGCTAGGTTATCGTAGAGGGGCCAAAACTCTTCTACAATATTCTTTATAAGAAGGTTCCTAAGGCCAGCTCTTTTTTCTTCCAGTAGGTAGCCCGCCTGGTTAAGTCCTTGGGAAAAACCTCCCTGGGGACTATAGAGATTAATTCCCATACCAAGGATGATATAGTCGGGCCTGCTGCTTGTTGAAAATACGGCTTCGGTAAGGATGCCACCAACCTTCTTGCCTTTATAGAAAAGATCATTAACCCACTTTAGGTCGATTTCTAAATCCAAAGTCTTCTTTATACCCCTAGCAGCAGCCACCGCCATGGCAGAGGTAATAAGCTCAATGCTGGTGCTAGATTTAGGAATAAGTAGTAGGCTCATATAAATTCCGCTATCCTTGGGAGAAAAGAAACTTCTCCCCCTTCTACCTCGACCTCCACTCTGACTTCTGGCTAAAATAAGGCTACCCTCACCCACTCCTCCTGGAATAAGTTCCTTGAGAAAAGTGTTGGTGGAAGCCAGCTCATCATGGACCTGGGCTTTGATTCTCGAAATCTTGTTTAGTTCCTCTACCAGTAATTCATCCATATATAATCCGCCTTTATGTATAGTAATATATATTATAGATTATCATAATAACGATGTTTTTTTACCAAGTTGACAAAATATTTTTTAAAGTCTATCATAATATTAGCACAAGGCTTACTGCTTGATTCGGCTTAAAAAAATCAGGCAGGAGTTTCTGTGCCTAGAGCATGTGCAACTTAACCAAGTATTTCCTAACTTACCCAGTTATTTTAAGGAGGACTTATGAAAGTACATAAGCCGGGAGACCTGTCACAGTTAATCAAAGCCGAACTAAAAGAACATAGGAATATAACCACAAATATCACCTCAAACTATGAGTTTTATTACTTTATTGAGGGAAAAACCAACCTTACCTGCTATGGGGAGAGCTCTATAATTAATAGTGGGGATTTATTCATGGCAATACCTGGTCAAGCCTATATGCTGGCGCCTGGTTTTGACCCAGGTCTCTACATCAACATTACAATTAACCCCGATTTTATTGATGACGAAGAACTAATTCAAAGCACCTACTTGCCATGTATACTTAAATCCTCGGAAATTAGACAGGCTCAACTAAACCTGTTTTATAGAATATACGAAGAGATATATCAAAATAACTACGAGCAGATTGAGGAACTTAGCAGGGTCTTTCTACAAAAACTTCCCTGGCAAGAACTAGATGGAAAAGAGGAAAGAAGATCTCCCAAGAAAATAGAACTTATAAAGGAGGCTGCCCTGGTTTTTGAAGAGGAGGATCCCAGCCTAGAAAGATTGGCATCGCTTCTAGACATCAGCCCTTCCTATCTATCAAGAGTCTTTAAAGAAGTTACTGGAATTCGTTTTTCAGACTTTTCTCAAAAGAAAAAACTCGAGCGTTCTTCAAAGCTCCTCTTAACTAATATGAGTATTGAGGATATTGCTTTGGAAATAGGATTCACTTCCAGCAAGTCCCTAAATAGAATCTATAGACAATTTGTCAAGGCTACCCCTTCTAACTACCGAAAGTATATTACAAAGCTAGCCAGTAAAAAGACCAACCAGTCTGAGCTTCGCTATAAATGTGGCTTTCAAAACTTTACTGCCAGATACGCTGAGCCAAGCTACACCAACACCATGACAGAGTATTTGGGTGAAAGTTACAACCACCATAAAATATCCCTGGAAGCCGAGGGAACAGTGGATCCAACCCTTGGAATCAATGCAATTACTCTAGATAATTTTAGCGACAATTACCTAGAGGAAATTAAGAAAATGGAGCATAAGCGGGATACTACCATATTTGCAATAAACATCCAGATTAAAGATGACGGCTTCGAAGATGTATATTTTCAAGACTTTAAAAGGTGGGGAAAACTGGAAGAACTATTAGATCTGCTAGAATACCTAAAGCTTATTGATAGTCCACCTATTTTTTCAGTAGAAATAAATGATAAGTCAATTAAAGACTTTTGCAACAAGCACATGAGAGAGGAGCTTACCAGCTACATCAAGTCTCTGGAGGGTTTTTTTAGACTTCTGATTCAAAAAATGGGACGAGCAACTGCTGAGCAATATCACTTTGTTTTTGATACCTCAGACATACTAGAACTAACCTCTCAAAAAGCTATCACCTATTTTTTTGAATATATGGAAAAACGCCATATCATGATGGAAAAGATCTTCTACACTTCCAACTACCAGTCCGTCTACCAGCTGGGTGTCCAGAGTTCCGATAAATTGGAGGATATAATTGACTTTATATCTAAAAACCGCCATAGGGTTAGGATTCCTATGCACAGCTACACCCAGATTGTCCTACCCCAAACTATAACCCTGACAGAGCCCCACCAACTTCTAGGTGCTCTTAAAGAATATAATGAGCTTATCGATCACTTAAACAAATTCGAAGAAGATGACAGGCTAAAGAAAACAAAGATAAAACTCCAGGGCCTGGAAATGAATATGAACCTGGACTTTGTAGACCCCCTTTACTTTGATCTCTTCTTCACCAATTTAGCCCTGGACCTTTGGATGAATCTCAAGGGTAAATCCAGGATCCTCCCCCACTACAATTTCATTTTTAATTGTAGGACTAAAAGCAGTGAATTTACCAGTAAATTGATTGATAAATCTGGTTTTCCTACAACCTTCTACCATATTAACAGCTTCATCTCCCAGATGCCCCAAAAGGTAATCTATCAGAGTGAAGGTTGTTTAGTAAGTAGAAATGAAGATGAAATCCATATACTCTTGTATACCAATCCCTTTGTTGACTATTCCTTTTCCATGGAGAAGAGCTTTGACAACCTTGACAACTTCAATAGGGAGATTAGTTTAGAAATTTCCCCCATTGAAGGTAACTACAAGGAAACTACTCAAATAATTTCTAGAAAACACGGCTCTCCCTTCTACCAATTAAAAAATTTCACTAATCCTGAGCTCATGAGTCAAGAGGAAAAGGATTATGTAAGAAATCAAAGTATTCCAAAGCTAATGGTGGAATTCCATGAGCTGAGTGGAAAAATGTCAATGAACTTAAAACTAACTCCCTTCGAGGTAGTTTATAAAATCCTTAAAAAAATTTAGGACCCATTAGGGTCCTTTCTTTTATAGATTATTATTCAAAAGATAGTGTATAAATTCTGCAACCCCATCTTCCTCGTTGCTTGAAACCACCAGATCTGCCTTTCTAGAAACATGCTTAGGTGAACCCAAGACTACAGCCGACAGGTCAGCCTCTTCTAACATTGCTATATCATTTTCATTATCACCTATGGCATAGAGACTTTCCGCCTTTAGAAGATCCTGTAACCAGCTTCCAGCTAGCCCCTTATCGGCATCTTTGCTTATTATGTCATAGAGGTGAGGAAGAGATCTAAATAGGTTAACTTCAGATAAATCCCCCAGGGAATCTATGATATCCTGGGCTCTTTTACTATCATGGCAAACAAAGCTTAATTTATGAACTGATCCCGGGATTTTTTTTCTATCATAGTCCTCCATTAAAATCAGAGGTAGCTTATATTTTTCACCATAGTTGTTGTGGAGTTTATAACCACCTAGAAGTCCCTTTTCACTATTATAGACTAGACTTCTATCGCTATAGACCTGGGCGTACTCTCCACTGTCCTTGAGTAAGTCCCAAAGTCTCTCTACTATATCCGTGGGTACAGTCTTCTCATAGACCATTTCGCCCCTCTTATAGATTGTGGCTCCACTGCAGGCCACAACTAAATCGCCGCTACCAGTCATATCTGCAAAGTATTGGGCAGAGCTTATGAGCCTACCTGTGGCAACTATAAAGTGATTGCCCTGGGCCTTCCACAGATCGATGGCTTCCTGGACCCTAGGCCTTATCTCCTTTTTATTTGTGAGTAGTGTCCCGTCTAAATCACTCAACAATATCTTCATAAATATTCTCCTGGACTAAAATTGATCTCTCCTCTGTAAACATCCACAGCCTTTACCACTACTTCTATAGCTTGTCCTATGTGGATTTCCCTACCCCGGCTGCTTATAAGTTTAGTCTGATTCTCATCTGTCTGGTAGTACTCCTGCATATCACTAAAGCGGATCATCCCCTCAATGCTATTATCCAGGGCTAAAAAGAGACCAAAACTGGTAAAGCCAGACACCCTAGCTGTATAGTGCCAGCCTATCTTATCCTGCATAAACTCCGCCTTTTTTATATCCCCCATCCTTCGCTCGGCTTCCTCTGCCCTTCTTTCATTAATAGAACTTTTTTCTGCCACATCAGCCAGGATCTCGCCATAGTGTCTACGCCTCTCATCGGACATACCTAGGAGGGCTTCCTTAACTATCCTGTGGATTTGCAAATCAGGATAGCGTCTAATCGGCGCAGTAAAATGAGAATAGTGCTTGAGAGCCAGACCAAAGTGGCCTACAAGAACATCTGTATACCTGGCCTGTTTTAAATATCTAAGAATCTTCTTTTCCAGCAACCTTTTCTCCGGCTTGCCCTTAAGGCTTTCCAGCAGGCTGCTCAGCTCCTTGGGATGGATATCCTCTAGATCTCCCTTTAACAAATAACCAAAGCTATGGAGAAGCTTGTTTAGCTCAACCATCTTTTCCCTATCTGGCTTTTCATGACTCCTATATAAAAAAGGAAGCTCCATCCAGCTAAAGTGCTGGGATATAACTGTATTGGTCAAGACCATGGCTTCTTCTATCATCTGATCTGCCAGCCCCTGCTCCCTAGGCCTAATATCCAGGGGCCAGCCCTCATTATCAACAATAATAAGGGACTCACTGCTACCAAAATCAATAGCTCCTCTTTTTTTCCTAGCCTCTAGCAGGATATCGGTTAGCTCTTTAAATAAAAAGAGTTCCTCTCTAAGTGGCTCTAGTTTTTCATCCTCCTGGCCAGCAATGAAATTAGACACATCCTCATAAACAAGCCTGTATGAAGATTTCAGAATCGATGGAAAAATCTCGACCTGGTCTACCTTACCCCTGGAATTTATATCCATTAGAACGCTGATACAAAGCTTATCTTGACCTGGAGCCAGGGAGCAAAGACCAGTGGAGAGCTCAAGGGGTAGCATGGGAATCACCCTATCAACAAGATAGGTAGAGGTCCCTCTTTTTAGAGCCTCCCTATCCAGGGCTCCCCCTTCCTTAACATAGTGACTTACATCAGCAATATGTACTCCCAAACGATAACCATCCTCCAATCTAGAAATCGATATTGCATCGTCAAAATCCTTGGCATCAGCTCCATCTATAGTAAAGACCAGCTCTTCAATCCTGGGCCGGCTCTCCTCTTCCTTATAACTGGGGCTTTTAAAGGCCCTGGCTTCTTCAAGGACCTCCAGGGGAAAATCCTCCTCTAGTCCAAACTCCTCCACAACAAGTTTAAAATCAAGACCTGGGCTGTTTTCCAGCCCCAGCCTCTGCACTATCTTGCCCTTTAAACCACTATAGCGACTGCCATAGTTTGTAATCCTAACCTGGACTATCTCTGAGCTTCTAGCCCCTGCCTTATCCTTCTTATCAACAAATATAGGCTGGGGAAGCCTGCGACTCAGGGGTAGCACATAACCCTGGGAATGGTAGATTCCCAGGACTTTTTTATGTCTTCTCTCTAGTATTCTCTCCACCCGGCCTTCCTGCCTTTGCCCCCTGGCAAAGGGAAGAAGTCTGACTAAAACTGTGTCGCCATCCATGGCTCCTTTAAAATTGGAACTGTGGACAAAGATGTCCTCCCTTGAACCATCTTCAAAGACGAAAAAGCCATAGCTTTTGCCAGGAATGGACATGGTCCCTTTGTAAAATGCCTCCCTTTTAGAAGCAAGATAAAGACCTCTTTTACTTTTTCTAATAAGTCCCTTTCTCTCTAGCTTTCCTAGCTCCTCCAAAAGCAAGACCTGATCCTCTAGGTCCAGGGCCTCCTGAAGGTCCTCTAGGCTTTGGCCTTTGTTTTTACTTTTTATAAGTTTAAGGATATCCATATATATCTCCAAAATCCTCTACAGGAATATTATTTCGTGATGCATCTTAGCAACCTTGGCAATGGTAGCATGAATAGAACAGTATTTACCAGCCAGTTCGCAGGCTTTAATAAATTTCTCCTCTTCAATAACGCCCAGGGCCTCAATTTTAAAATATACATTATCCAACATTGCTACTTTTTCATCCCTTTTATGGCCATCTACAGTAATAGTAACCTCTTCGTAGGATAGCTTCATTTTCTTTGCCAGGGACTCCAAGGTATAATAAAAACAGGAGCTCAGCCCACTGTATAAAAGGTCATAGGGCCTAAACTGGCCTTCATCTGAACCTATCGCTAGCCTACCCCTGCCGTTGTCTGCCCACTTTTCCTTACCGTACTTTGTAACTACCGCCATATTTCCTCCTTAATAAATAGCCTTATTTAATATTTCTTTTAACCTATAATTATCATTCTTAAAAAAACTAAAGTAGCGCTGGACCCTATTGCTACCCGGTTGAAAGGATGCATTGGGTGGGAAGTCTTCCTCCAGTTCCAGCACAAACTCTAGTTTAATCATTATCAGTAGTTCATTTTCATGTTGGAGCCTAATCTCTTGGGAATGGCCCCCCTTTACATAGGAAAGGAAGTTTTCCCAATAATCCTCCCCATCAAGGGAAAAGGCTTCCAAAATCTCAAGTTGTCCATCAAGATTCCTTGTCACCAGGCTATCATAGTAATCCTCCACAACCTCTATACAAGCTTCAACAGGATCCGCAGAGCTACAAGAAGTTAGAAGTAATATTAGAATGAGCACTAGGATTTTCACAAAGCCCTCCCTAGAGTTTTACAATAGACATAGTTGAGTCCCCTTAAGGGACCCCAAAAAGCCTATCTCAAGTAGCCTATCAAATAGTCACTACCTTTTCAGCTTTCTGTATTAGATCAAGAATCTCCTCCATGTTGGAGACTCTCCCCACTGCCACATCATCGGCAATTTTAAAGTAGTCAAGACATGTGCCACAGGCTAGAAGATCAACTCCAGCATCCCTAAGCCCATTAAGGGGAATTAAATTTCCCCCTTGGCTTGTAAGAAGCTTTACTCCTGCATTATAAAAGACAAGGGCATCAGGCTTGAGCTTACTAGCCCATAGTTTCAGAAGAAAGCTATTTATTAGTTTTTTGCCTAGCTCCCTAGAACCGCCCCCCATAGTATCATCATTTATAATAAAGATCTTTTTCATAATTCATCCTCTTTTTTTCGAATACTTAGGGTAGTAAGACTCTTGCCACCATAGGAGCCTGCTATTACAGGACCTTGACATCCTCTGGAGAAAAAACCCTGAAGTTTACCATTATATACAAATAGGCCAGTCATATGATTGAATCTTCTTATACCTTCAGTATAACTCATCATGTCAATTGTTGGAAGTTTTGCAAAGGACTGGATTAGATAATCCTGATCTACCACCTCTTCCAAGGTAGTTTTCCAAAGTTCTTCATCCATCTCCATTCCCAGGTATATTCCCTTGGAAGCATATAGATCAGAAGGTTTTAAAAGATAATCCCCCCTGTTTTCAATATAAAACTGGTCCTTAGCTATTTTCTCATCTACTAGAGCGGTAAAGGGAAAGTGCTTTTTTATAAAGCTTCTTTGTTGATCAGTGAAATATCTCTGAGTATCTGGATGATGAACCACATAGAAAAGGACCTTGTTATGAATTATTTGACTGGCAATGGGGCCAAAGAAAACTGTTTTACCCTCTTTAATCCCCTGGACCAGCTTATCTACTTCATCATAGATTTTATAAAAATCAGAGGTCACAAGCCTTCTGTAGATATAGTCAAGCTTTAAACCTCTAACCGCTAGATAACCATCCTCTAGTTCAAGTTCCCAGGGTGTGACAAGTTCTACCCTGCAGCCCCTAGCAGCAAAATGTCTAGCAAACCTTCTAAACTCGTCATTGTCAGTATCGGTATCTAGTATTCCAACACTGGGCATTCCCTGGCCCTTCCAGTTGGATAATACATAGTCTACCCAGCTTTCAAAAAGCTCAAAGCCTTCTATCTCATAGCCGCGGCTTTCTAGGGCCTTGTAGAGCCTGCTGTCAAAAAAGAGCTCCTTTAGCACCCTGTCTTCATTCATGGCTGAGCTACCATCGGTATTTATCTCACAAAACTCAAAGTCATCTATGCCTCTATAAAAAATATCCATTCTTGCCATAGGATAGACCCTTTCCAAGGGGCTCCCCAGTAGGATTAGTTCTTCTATTTCACTGGGAAAGGCAAAAAACTTCCTAAAGTCTTCCTCTGTCATATAGAGTTCAACAATCCTATCAAAAAGCTCAACGGTCTCTTCAACTATTTCATGGAGGTTTTTCATCTCCTCCTCTGTAAAGAAACGGGGCGTATACAAGAAGGGAACAGGCTGTCCCTGGTAATAGGCTTCACTAGATTTTTCTATCTCCTTTAGCCTCAAGTAATCCTCTTTATAAATATGCAGATTCTCCTGCTGTATATCAATTATCTCCTTATATAAAGCTTTGCTATCCATAGCTACCTCCATTCTATTAATTATTTCTACCCTTTTTTTAAGACTTTAAGAAATTTTTATCATCCAAAATGAAAGAAGTCTATGGCCTGCCAGGGAGTCTCAGTCTAATATAAA
>CAYFUM010000027.1:8659-21809 GCA_964346475.1 uncultured Peptostreptococcaceae bacterium | reverse complement strand
TGGGGTGCCTTATCAATATACCCTAAATGTTTACCTCGGTCAAGGATATATATAGGTTTTTTTCTTAAGGATTTGTAACAACCCTCTTCTTGGCTGCTTTACATTTATACCCTTATCTTAGCTTATTATAGACTAGTTTCTAAAAAAAAGAGGATAGCCAAGGCTATCCTCTAATATAGATCTAATTGGTCCAAGTAATGGGCTCCCTTGGTCTCTATTAGGAATTTTCTTTCCTCCAAATTATCCCCAAGTAGAGCGTCAAAGGTATAGCGGGCCTCCTTCTCATCATCAAACTTGACCTGGATAAGCTTCCTTGTCTCAGGGTTCATGGTGGTCTGCCACATCATCTCAGGGTCATTCTCACCCAAGCCCTTAGACCTATGAATCTTGGCCTTTGAATCATCTAGCTTTTTTAATAGGGAGTTTTTCTCCATCTCACTATAGGCAAAGTGACTTTCCCCCTTAGATACTATTTCATACAGGGGTGACTCAGCAATATAGACCTTACCCTCCCTAAGAAGGGTCGGTGCCAAACTATAAAAGACTGTAAGTATTAGGGTTCTAATCTGGAAACCATCAACATCGGCGTCAGTGGTGATGATTATCTTATCATAACGGAGGCCCTTTATATCAAAACTGTCTTCTCCCTCTCTGTGCTTGGACTTAATTTCAACTCCAGCTCCTATAACCTTCATAAGGTCCATAATAATATCGCTCTTAAAAATCCTATCATAGTCGGATTTGAGAGTATTGAGGATCTTACCCCGTACTGGAATTAAGGCTTGGAAGTTTGAATCCCTGGCCATCTTACAAGCACCTAGAGCCGAATCTCCCTCTACTATAAAAAGTTCCCTCTCAGAAGCCTTCTTACTGCGGCAGTCTACAAACTTTGCTACCTTATTAAAGACATCATGTTTGCCCGAGAGTTTCTTTCTTATAGTAGTCCTGGCTATCTCAGCCTTCTCTCTACTTCTCTTATTGACCAGGACCTGGTCAAGAACCTTATTCATAGCATCGGGATTTTCAGTGAAGATAACCTCAAGATTTTCCCTGATGGAGTCGGTCAGAAACCTCTTTATAAAGTGGTTTGTTATACTCTTTTTCGTCTGGTTTTCATAGCTTGTTATACTGGAAAAGGAGTTACATATAAGTAGAAGGCTGTCCTCTATATCAACAAAGTTGATCATGGACTCATTCTTCTTATACTTTCCACTGCTTTTTAGGAACTTATCTATCTCATAGATAAAGGCAGTCTTGACTGCGCTGTCTGGAGAGCCTCCATAGGTAAGGGCACTGGAGTTGTGAAAGTAGCTGAGCCTATTAACCTCATTATTAAAGGTAAAGACCAGTTCGTATTTTACATTGTAATCTGAGTGGTCCGATCTATCCCTTCCTCTACCAGAATCCTCCATCTTAAAGATGGGTATGATTTCCTTAGACTGGGATAGCTCCTCTAGGTAATCTTCTATACCCCTCTCATAATAAAATTCTTCTCTGGTGTCCAGCTCTTCATTAACATATACAAAGCTAATCCCCTTATTTACAACAGCCTGCTCCTTGAGGAGAATCTGAAAATATGAGGGCTCAATCTTTATCTCAGTAAAGACCTTGAGGTCTGGTAGCCAGCTAATCCTGCTACCTGTGGGGTGCTTCATGGCCTTTTGTTTCAGACCTCCCACCACCTCACCCTCCTCAAAATGGAGAAGATACTGCTTATTATCCCTATATATCTCAACATCCATATAGGCAGAACTATACTGGGTGGCTGTTAGGCCCAGACCATTGAGGCCTAGAGAATACTGATAATTTTCTCCTTCATTGGTATTGTACTTACCACCGGCATAGAGCTCGGTAAAAAGCAACTCCCAGTTATATTTTTTTTCCTTTCGATTATATCCAACAGGTATCCCTCTACCGAAGTCTTCTATAGTAATAGCATCATTTTTATGATGGGTAAGAATAATTTTTTTACCAAAGCCTTCTCTTGCTTCATCTATGGAGTTGGAAAGGATCTCAAAAACCGAATGTTTACAACCTTCAATACCATCAGAACCAAAGATAACCGCTGGTCTTTTTCTTACTCGGTCGGCCCCCTTGAGGGACTTTATGCTCTCATTGGTGTAACCATTTGCCACTAGTCGCCTCCTTCTTCATAGTCCTCTTCATAGTCCTCTTCGTAGTCTTCCCAGCCCTCCCCGTCATCACTGGGTTCTTTGAGGCCTTCAAGTACTGTACCCTGGGGAATATAGGTCTCATAGAGACCTTTTTTTATAGGATGCTTGTAGAGACCAGACATATCAGCTCCAAAGTTAAGCATTATACTAGCCCCCCTTTGAACCTTCTCTCCTGCCTTAGGAAACTGCTCTAAAACCACAGCCTCATCATCATTGATATCATAATTTTTAAAAATTGCACCCAGGCCTATATCTGTTAAATACTCTAGAGCTGACTGGGGGGAATGACCCTCAAGATTTGGAATTTCCACCGGCTCCTCGCTGAAGTCTCCTCCTATATAGCCTGTATAGTTCAAGATGTCCTGCATTAGACTTATAGCATAGGTAGCATTATCAGTAGATGTCATCTTTTTTTTAGGCTGATCAACATAAAGATATATAGAGTACTCCGGATTATTTATTGGAGCACTTAAGAAGTAGGCAAGTCTGATACCATAGTCCTCGGAATAGACCCCATCCTCCATGAGATTGGTAGTTCCAGTCTTCCCCCCCATTGGTATTCCCTTGGTGTCATAGCGCTTCCCATCATCCTCATTAATAATGGCCGACATCATATCTCTAACCATTTGAGAGGTGCGGGGAGTAATAACCGACCTTTGCTTTTTCACAGGGTTTTCTTCTATAATCTCGCCATCTCTCCCCGTTATTTCACTATAAACCCTGGCCTGCATCAAGTCGCCATCGTTGACAACTGCATTTAAAGCTGTCAGCATCTGTAGAGGGGTCACAGCATAACTATAGCCATAGGTCATGGTGGCCTCCTCAACAATATTTCCTGGTTTTGGTAGTAGAGGATAGGCTTCATTCCCAATAGAGGACCTGGTTCTTCTTCCTATACCAAAGGCCTCAAGATAGTGGTAGAGCCTCTCTCCGCCTATCTTGTTACCCATCTGGACAAAGGCAGGATTGCAACTGTGCATAAGGGATTGGGTGGTGTCCTGCTGGCCGTGCTCGCGGGGGTAGACCCAGCACTCTATGGAGATATCTTCACCTTCTACAGGGAATTCATAGACCCCATCACAGTAAAACTGAGTATCAAGTTCTATGGCATTATCCTCAAGACCTGCAGAAACAGTAAGTAGCTTTCCAACACTACCAGGTTCATAGAGGGATTCCACAGCAGGATTTCCCCAGGTCTCATACAGGAGGTTCACATACTCCTCACCTGATAGATTGTCAATTCCAGGTAATTTTCTGGGCTCATTTAAATCAAAAAAAGGTGGAGTTGACATGGCTTTTATTGCGCCTGTCTTGGTTTCCATGACAATTACAGTTACCCTTTTTGATTCAGTTTCATTGAGGCAGACCTGGGACCAATAGTCACTATACTGCTGGATATTGATATCCAGGGTTGTATGAAGATTAAAACCATCTGTGGCAGCATAGCGCTTGGTATCGCTAAGGGCCAGGGCGTTACCGTGGAGATCTGTATCTATTACATACTTACCCCTGGTTCCACTGAGCTGGTCGTTAAAGCCCAGCTCCAGTCCTGAAAGTCCAACCCCATCCCCATCGGTAACTCCGATTAAATGGGAAGCCAGACTCTGATAGGGATAGACTCTCTTGTATCTAGATACTATGGCCAGCCACCTGGGCTTATCTTCTTTGATCCTATCTGCCACCTCCTTGGTGACATCCTTGGCAATTTGATTGCTCTCTTCTTCGGAGAAAATCCTAGCCCTCAAATCCTCTTTCTCGACGGATAAATTAGAAGACAAAAAATCTAGATCTTCTTCAAAAATCTCCCTGTCCCTATCATCCATAGCCTCATAATTTACATCGGATTTATTGACCCAGAAATCATAGTACTTGGTAGAGGTAGCCAGGACATTTCCATTGGCATCCAAAATATCCCCCCTAACAGGATCTATATCCAGATCTAGCTTACTAAGGGCTCTAGCCTTTTCTGAGAGTTCATCATGTTCTAAAACCTGGAGCTGAAAGCTCCTAGCTAATATTATAAAAAAAATAAGACATATGACGGCGAAAGCGACATATATCTTTTTATTTGAGTTTTTCATTTGACCTCTTATCCTTTAGTTTTAGTCTCTTTCATCCTTTACTATAACACTAACATCCTCAGGATTCAATGCAAAGCTCCTGCGCATCTCTAGGCTTATCTTCTGCGTCTCATTAGGAAAGATCATACCGAGTTTTTCCCTGGCTTGTTTTTCAATGATTGGATTTGCTGTCAGCTGGTCTAGCTTAATTTGCAGCTGCTCTATTTCAGTGTTTAAATCCTCTATGCGATGGGACAACTCTAGATTCTCAAACTTCATCTGATTGAGCCCGACAAAGCCATTAATGATATTGGCGAAAATCAAGAAAGCAAGAAAAAGTATAAAAGCCAGTCCTAAATTATTTCCATTATCCCTATGCCCAGATTTTTTGTTTTTTGCGTCTTCATCTCTTCTTCTCTTAAGGTCTTCGTTATAAGCCTTATCGAATTCACCAAAATCCAGCTTCATCCCTAAATCCTTTCTATCACTCTTAGCTTAGCGCTGCGGCTACGAGGATTAAATTCTAATTCCTTAAAATGTGCTTCTACCGGCTTTCTTGTTATTATTTTTCCCTGGGGAGTTTTCCCACAGGTGCAAACTGGTATCTCAGGAGGACAGGTACAACCCTTCTGCAAACTGGCAAAGGTCTGCTTTACAATCCTATCTTCTAAAGAGTGAAAGCTAATAACCACCAGCCTCCCTCCCACTTCCAATCTATAAAAAATCTTCTCCAGGCTCTCCTGCAGCCTGGAAAGCTCATTATTTACCTCTATTCGAAGGGCCTGAAAGGTCTTTCTACCAGGATGTTTATCCTGTCTGGCGGCTGCTGGTATAGCTTTTTTGAGTACACCTACCAGCTGACCAGTAGTTTCAATTGGCCTATTATCTACAATGAACTCCGCTATTCTTCTAGCCCACTTTTCCTCGCCATAGTCCCAGATAATCCGCTCCAGTTCCTTAGCTGAGTAGTTATTTACCACATAGGCAGCATCTATTTTCTGGCACTGGTTCATCCTCATATCAAGAGGAGCTTCCTGCTGGTAGCTAAAGCCCCTTTGAGCCTCATCCAGCTGGTAGCTGGATACTCCTAAATCTAAAAGGGCTCCTTGGATCTTCCGAATTTCCAGCTCGTCCAGAAGCAAATCTGCATTGAAAAAATCTGCTTTGGCTAGAACAAAGTTGCCCCCTAGCTCCTTAAGCTTTTCCTTGCTATAAGCTATGGCATCTTTATCCTTATCTATTCCTACTAAAAGGCCACTATCAAGCCTCTTTAAAATCTCCCCCGCATGCCCAGCGCCACCTAGGGTTCCATCTAGATAAACTCCATCAGGACTTACTTGAAGATAATCTAGGACCTCCTGGGGCATGACACTAATATGCGAAAATCCCATTTTATATACCTAGTTCTTCCATGCTGTCTGCAAGTTCTTCAAAGCTTAACTCTTCTTCACAGTAACTCTTCCATACATCCTCATCCCAGATCTCTATTCTTGACCCGGCTCCTATTATGATGGTACTTTTGTCTATGGAAGCGTGTTCTCTTAGGTTCTGAGGGATTAGCATCCTCCCCGATTTATCCAGGGTACACTCACTTGCACTACCATTAAATTTTCTTACAAAGGCCCTACCCTTTTTATTTGATAGAGGTATTTTCTTAAACACTGATTGGAAATAGTCCCACTCTTCCTGGGTAAACACAAATATAGCCTTATCAAGGCCCGCGGTTACATAGAAAACCTCTCCTAATTGTTCTCTAAATAGGCTGGGTATGGAAACCCGGCCCTTGGCATCGGTTGTGTGTTTGTATTCACCTATAAACATAGAAAGACCTTTTTCCGGGATAGATATCCCACTGCGTGACACTTTATGCCACTTCATCCCACTTTTATAGTAATAATACACGAAAAAAAATGAATCTGCAAGGATTATTAGCAGATTCATCAAATTAATTTTCTCAACTACTTGAATTTTCGTCTAAAATTTTTTTGACCACGACCTATAGTAGTAGAGGCCGGAGAAGACCACAATTGTCCCCAGGCTTACCACCTGGGCTATGCGGAGTGGACCCAGCATAAGGGAGTCCGTTCTTAGTCCTTCTATCCAAAATCTTCCCAAGGAATATAGAATTCCATGTAGAAGAAAGACTTGTCCATCAAACTTCTTTTTCTTTAAAGTCTTAAGTAGGATGAAGAAGACAGCCAGGTTCCAGAGGGATTCATATAAAAAGGTAGGATGGACCTTCTCACCTGCCACAGTTATAGCCCAGGGTAGATTTGTGGGACCTCCATGGGCCTCCTGGTTAAAGAAGTTACCCCAGCGGCCTATAGCCTGGCCCAGGATAAGACCAGGAGCCACAAAATCAGTAAGCTCTAGAAAATTCAGTTTTCTTATTCTAGAAAAAATGTAACCTCCCAGCAGGCCTCCTATAATACCACCATGGATAGCCAGGCCTCCTCCTCTGAGATTAATTATCTTAAGGATATCTCCCCTGTAGTAGTCCCAGCTAAAGGCCACATAATAGAGCCTAGCACCCAGAATAGCGGTTAGAATAACCACCAGAGTCAAATCCAAAAGATCATCTTCCTTATATCCGGCCTCCTTCCCCCACCTTTGCAAGAGAGATCCAGCTAGAATAAAGCTCAGAACCATAAGGATTCCATACCAGCGGATTTCCAGACCAAATAAAGAAAAAGCTACGGGATTCATAAATCCTCCTCCATAGTTATAGAAAAGCAGGAAGAACCCTTAAAGACGTCTCTTCTGCCATTTAGAGTGGTTTTCTCCATCAAGGGAAGGTAGTCAAAAAAATCTATACCTCTGTGGAATAAAAAGGTAAAATTAACAGCTATCCCCTCCAGGGAATTAAAACCTAAGAGATATCTACCCATTAGTCTTCTTTTAACACGGGAGACTTTCTCATCCTCTATAAAAAAATCTCCTGAAAGAGCCCTATTGAGGGACTCCTCAACTAAAAAGGGCCTGGTACCCTCGCCGGAAAATGCCACCATGCTATAGCCTGGGCCATAGCTGTAGGAGGGGGAGAAATCGGAAAAGTCTCCTGCTTCATAGTGCCTGGTGTAAAAATCGCTGCCCTCACTAAAGAGAATATCTAGCAGCAGGTTGTAGTAGAGGGAGTCCTTAAAGCCATCAAGTCTGCTAGCTCCCCCTTCAAGCTTAAGAAGGTAGGAGAAGCTGGGACTAGGAATGACTCTTTTTTCCACAAGCCTCTTATGGCTAGTAGAAAAAAAATCCTCAACAAGACTTGTCCTGGCTCCCTCCTTTTCTTCTAGATAGAAGCCCGGAAGCCTATCCACAATACTAGCTATCTCTCCCTCCTCAAAATCTCCAATAAGAAAGAGCAGCATCTTGGAAGGTACATAATAGTTCTTTACTGCCCTATCAAGGACCTCCTTGTCAATCCTGCCAATGCTTTCGATGCTTCCCGCAATGTCTCTGCCTACAGGGTGACTTGGATAGAGGAAGTCAACCCCTCGGTGGAAGGTTGAGTAGTCTAGGTCGTTTTCATACATCCTAATCTCATGGGATATAATATCCCTTTCTTTGAGAATTCCCTCTTCACTGTAGCTTGGCCTCACCGGAATCTGTAAAAGAAGGTCCAGTGCCTCCTTGAAGTTTATGGGGCTATTAAAGTAGTAGCAGGTCAGATCATGGGAAGTAAAGGCATTAACTGAGGCGCCCAGGGCACTCATCCTATTAAAGAGATCCACCTCCCCCTCGAAGAGTTTATGCTCAAGGAAATGAGCCGTACCTGCAGGTAGACTGAAGGCTTCTCCCCTATAAAGGCCTTCAAGGTCAGTAGACCCAAAGCCAACACTGAGGTAGGCTGATTTTAGGAATCTATCCTTTTTAGGATAATGGACCAGGGTAAAACCACTTTCAAATTCATATTTATAATACTCCTCCCTGGAAAGAGTATCTACAATAGTAACCTTTTTCATTTATTCCTCACAAGATAGGCAAGATTGAACTCAAGTCCCCTAGCTGCCGCCATGACATCCTCCTTGGAAACTGACTCTATTTTTTTTATCCTCTTGTCTATATTTCTTTCATCTCCAAATAAATCTCTGACAAAGACATCCCTTAAATGCCTAGACTGGCTATCCACAGTGGAAGCTAGGCCTATAGAAAGATCCCGCTTTGCTTCTTCAAGTTCCTCTACACTGAAGCCGCCCTCTCCAAAAGATTCCAAAATCCTCCTGCTTTCAAGGACAATCTCATCAAAGGAATCCCTCTCATGTCCACTTATTATAAAAAGTGTTCTCCTGTACCTGTCGTACCTTGAGTAGATGGAGTAGCAAAGGCCTCTTTCTTCTCTTATTTTTTTAAAAAGAAAGCTGGTTGCCATGCCTCCCAGAAGATGGGATAGGACTAAAAAGTTATAAACTCCATCATCCCTAAAGCCAATAGGCACCCTGTAGGCCTGGACGGAGACACTCTGGGAAATATCCCTTTCCTCAGTGAACTCCCTAGCTAGAAGTTCAAAGTCAACCTCATCCATATCAAGAGGCTCCCAAAAGCCCTCATCCTCCCCCTCATCTCTACCATGATGATAGATATTTAGGGGACTTTTAAGAAGTTCTCCATAAAAGATAGATAGGTCCTCAATATCCACTTCTTCCAAGGTCTCTCTATCCCCATAGCGATAGATACCAGCTTTAGATTCTCCAAAGATCAGCTCCATTACCCTTCTCATGGCATAGCTCTGAGGCTCCTTCATCATGGAGTCCAGATCTTCTCTAAGCATCTGTTTTTCTTGGAGAAAAAACTCTTCATTAAAAAGTCCATTAGCTAGAAGCGGTCTGTACAAAAGACTCTCAAAAAAATCTCTAGCCTCTTTCTCTAGTTCGGCCTTTCCAAAATAGTTGTAATCAGGAAAGACCAGATTTGCCTCAAAGCAAAGCATACTACCATAAATAGCCACATCAAAGTGGGCAACCGCTCCATAGAGCTCATCCTCCCTGGTCTTAATAGCCTCCATACTGGGGTAATCAAGACTCCCCCTCTCTAAAACTCTGGCTAGCAAAGACCCCAGAACAGCATTTTTTCTACTCAGCGGCAAAATATAAAAATAAGAAGTCCTTTTAGATGTAAATCCCTTCCTCGTAATCCAATGACTATAGCTCATAAATCCCCCTTAAAAAAAGAAGTATAACACAAGTAAAGTAAAACACTTAGTATATACCCAACAAGATGAAAAATAGCAGCAAGCATCAGTTAATAGAAGGATTAAATCTATCCGCTATATGAAAGTTAAATTATCCAGACATTCTGACCTCATGACTACTATGCTTAAATTTGTCACTATCCAAAGAAAACCAAGAAAAGACCCTAGCTTCACTTAAACTAAAGACACTTATAATAAGGAGCCTATAAATTTCATCCCTTGTCTCTAAATCCTCTATTATATGTTATAATAATTTGTCCTACTTTTACCCCTTTGGGGCTAGTAGGCCATAAAGTGTTTTGATACAGTTTAAGGTATAAGGACTTAGCTAAAGATATAAAGGAGACTTAAATCAATGAAACTAGGAATAGTGGGCCTTCCCAATGTGGGAAAGAGCACCCTTTTTAACGCCATAACCAGGGCTGGTGCAGAGAGCGCCAACTACCCCTTTTGCACCATAGACCCCAACATGGGCGTAGTAGATGTTCCCGACGAGAGGCTAGATATGCTCAGGGAGATGAACAAGTCCGAGAAAATCCTCCCTGCCCAGATAATGTTCTTTGACATTGCTGGCCTGGTCAGGGGAGCCTCCAAGGGTGAAGGCCTGGGTAACCAGTTCCTCTCCCACATCAGGGAAGTAGACGCCATAATCCATGTTGTCCGCTGCTTTGAAGATGACAACATCAGCCATGTAGATGGCAGTATAGATCCAAGAAGAGACATAGAGACCATCCACATGGAGCTAATCCTAGCGGATCTAGAAACCCTGGAGAGAAGAAAAAACAGGGTAGAACGCCAACTAAAGGGTGATAAAAAATATGCCCAGGAATATGAACTTATTAAAAAACTAATAGCCCATCTGGAGAAGGAAAAACTGGCCAAGTCCTTTCCTCTTGAAAAGGAAGATCAGGCCCTCTATGAGGAGATCCAGCTCCTCACTTCAAAACCCGTTATCTATGTGGCCAACATCTCCATGGAGGATCCAGATCCCAAAAGCCTAGAGGAGGTCAAGGCCCTGGCCCAGGAAGAGGATGCCCTGGTCCTTCCCATCTCTGTCCAAATTGAAGAAGAGATAGCTGAGCTGGCAGAGGAGGACAAGCAGTCCTTCTTAGAAGAAATGGGTCTTCAAACATCTGGTCTAGACAGACTTATAAAGGCTAGTTACAGCCTCTTAAACCTAATAAGCTTTATAACAGCAGGTCCTAAGGAGGTAAAAGCCTGGACCATAAGAAAGGGAACTAGAGCAGTTGACGCTGCCGCCAAAATCCACACCGATATTAAAAGGGGTTTCATTAGAGCCGAAACCATTGGCTTTGAGGAACTTAAAGAAGCCGGATCCATGGCAAGGGCCAAGGAGCTTGGCATAGTAAGACTGGAAGGTAAGGACTACCTAGTAAAAGATGGTGACGTAATCCTTTTTAGATTTAACGTATGATGAAAAAAATCAGATTGGATAAACTCCTTTCCACCTCAGGTTTTGGAAGTAGAAAGGAAGTCAAGGGTATAATTAAAAACAGTGACGTCCTGGTAGATGGTAAATTAGTCAAGGATCCTGGCTTTATCCTGGACCCCCATAGCTCTAAAGTTAGCCTAAATGGAGAAGCCATTGACTACCGAGACTTCTACTACCTCATGTTAAATAAACCCCAGGGTCTTATCAGTGCTACCCAGGACAACTACCATGGGACAGTTCTAGACCTCCTGGATGACTCCCTTAAACACCGTGAGCTCTTCCCTGTTGGAAGACTTGATATAGATACCGAAGGACTTCTCCTTCTTACCGATGACGGCAAGCTGGCCCATAGGCTGACTTCACCCAGAAAAAATATTTCTAAAACCTACCAGGTAAGGGTAAGGGGAAGGCTAAGTGAAAAAGAGGCCCAGCTAATAAAGGAAGGCCTACCATTAGAGGACTTTCTAACAAAACCTGGAAGCCTTGAAATCCTGGAAAGTGGAGACATCTCCCTGGCCCACCTTACAATCTATGAAGGTAAGTTTCACCAGGTCAAGAGGATGTTTCACCACCTGGGAATGGAGGTCCTCTTCCTAAAAAGAATAGCTCTAGGACCTCTAAGCCTGGATAAAGACCTGGCCCCTGGAAGCTATAGAGAACTAACTAAAAGTGAAATAGACCTACTAAAGAAGTAATCCGCACCTGCGGATTATTTCTATTTATTCCCTATAAAGTTTTGCGTGCTCTCCTATATCTATTACTATGTTTTCCTCTTCCTTCCTAATAGTACCTATACAAGAAAGCCCGTTTTCAAAGTGCACAACACATCCACCGGTTTTTTCATCGATCCTTTTTTTATTGACGTAGGCCTCATCAAGAAAGCTCTTTTTTTCAGCCTCGCTGAGCTGACCCCATCTCATACCTTCATAATCCTTCATGGCTTTCCTCCTTGCTCCTATAGTATTTATTCTACCAAATGAGTCTTCCTAAACAGCCTAGGATAAATTAAAAGAGGCTATTTCCCGATATATGGGACCAGCGGGAGTTAGCTTGGAGGAAAGAAGGAAAAACTTGTCAGGGTAAAATCCTCTTAACTCTGGTTTATAGGCGGAGAGTTCAAAGTCTTCCCTCCACTCCACCCTGCGCATAAGGGTTATATGGGCCTTGAAACTCCTTCTATCATAGCTAAGGCCAAGACTATCTAGCCCTTCCCTAATCCTCCTGTTGATAATAAGAAGGGAGGGATCCTCTCTAAGCTCCAGATAGATTAGCTTTTCTTTCCCCCTAGTAAAAGAGGCCAGACCCCTGGCCTCCAGCCGGGGTCTGGGAAAGGATCTCTTTTTAAGGAGGTCTATTAGCTCATCTTTTCTATCACACTCTCCCACAAATTGCAGGGTTAAATGCAGCTGGTGGCTGGAAAGAGCCCTTGCCTTTCTTGCTTCTTTCACCAGCTCTTTTTCTAGCTTAACCAGTTCTTTCTTCCAATCTTCCTCTAAACAAAGGGCAAAAAACATCCTCATAGTAACCCCCAAGCCTAAGAGCTAATCCCCTAGGGAGAAAAACTAAAGACCCTCTGCAGATCCACTAGCTCTTCCACTTCCTCATAATCATAGACACGTAGGGTAAAATCAATTTTTTCAACCTCTCTAATGTTATTTTCCTGGAAAAACCCATGATAAAAACCCACCTCCCCAAAAGCAACTTTGCCGGGCATGAGAATAAGTTCAGAGTAGGCCTCCACCATCCTATCGTTTATAGACACCTGGTCCCAGGCAATCATCAGCTTTTTATCTGTTTTATTCTCAGCAAAGGTATTCACGGTATAGCCATAGTAGCCCTGGGGATCCACCCCGGTAATTATAAAAGTGAAGTCCTCATTATCTAAAATTAGCTCGTCACCATCTTTAAGCTCATAGGTAAAGTAGTTTATATCTGAGGGCCTGCTTTCAGTAGGATAGATTGTGAATAGCTCCTCCAGATAGATATCCTTATGCCAGCCTTCAATATCATAAATTATTAGGACAAACTCGATTTCCTCTACCAGCTCTATTCCATAGTGATCAAGCTGGTCATAGGAAAAGTTAAAGCCATCATTAACAGTCTTATCTACTGGTACGTCAATACCCCAGTAGGGATCCATCATACAGCCATTGACAGAAACATCATATAGAGCAAAAATCACATCTTCATCACTGGTATTTTTACACTCCACCTTGACTCCAAGACCCCAGATATCATCTTCTTCAATCCTACTTACCTTAAAACTATAGCCATCCCT
>CAYFUM010000027.1:0-8559 GCA_964346475.1 uncultured Peptostreptococcaceae bacterium | reverse complement strand
TCTTCATTATCCTCCTCTACAAGCTCCTTCTCTTCTTCTTTTTCTTCAGATTCCTTCTCATTTGTAGAGTTTTCAGCCTCTATCTCACTAACAAGCTCATCCTCTTTCTCATTAGCCAGCCCATCACCTTTGGCTAGATCCCCCTTACTACTACAAGCAGAGCTAAAAACGACTAGCAGGGCGACAAATAAAATTAAAACTTTTTTCATGATTACCTCCCTATCTAGCTAAGACTTTCTTACCTAATTTAAATATACCCCTCTTCCTATTTCAGGTCAATTATAACCTGGCCCCCGGGCCAATTCTTGGTATAATAAATAAGGAGGTAGATATGAAAAAACTAGCTGTAATCTTTCCCGAGCTTATACCAGGGGATCTTTCCTCAAACCTAGATAGTCACCTTAAATATTTAGAGGAGCTGGAGGATAGCTGCCTTGCCATCTTCCCTCCCCTTGGTCTAAGTGGCGATGGTCTTGGAAGCCTTTTTAAAAGACCAGAAATATTAGAAGCGAAGAGCCACTTGGACAAATTTATAAACACAAAGAGCTACGTCCTGGTTGGCCTTCCTTTAAAACAGGGTAAGAGACTCTTTTCAGTCTATGCCCTGATCAAGGAAGACATCCTAGGCTACTATCCACTAAAAAGTAGAGATAGCATCTTTTCTGATCCTGAGCTCTTTGATGATGGCTATCTTGCCAGTTTAGAGTTTCCCCTTAAGATTATAGCCGATGACTCCTTTAGCTATCCTGGAAAGGAAGCTGCTATAGAAAAGGCCATGGCTAAAAATTCCGGCTCCAGCCTCTACATCTCCGCCAGCCAGGACTCCACCACTTCAGGAGGCATCCACGGCAGCCGCTACATGCTCTTTTCCCAGGGGCTATGTATAAAAAAGGGCCAGTGGGTCCAGGGCTTAGAGGAATTTAAGATAGAGGAAGACAAGGTAAAACTTAGGCTTGATAGTTTTATAGAGCCAGAACTAGAGGCCAGCAAGTCTGCCTATCCCTTCCTTGCAACAGAAAATAGGGATAAAATCTACTCTGATCTTCTAACCCACCAGGCCAAGGCCTATGCTACAAGACTTAAGAGAACAGGCCTGAGCCACAGCCTTCTTGGCATAAGCGGAGGTCTGGACTCAAGCTGGGCCTTGGTGGCAACCCTAAAGGCCCACGAACTCCTGGACCTACCTAAGGAGAACATCCACTGCATAGTCATGCCGGGTTTTGGCTCCACTGATAAGACTATGAAGGCCGCCCTGGACCTTCTAGATGCCTTTCAACTAGCCTATGAAATTATCTCCATTGACAGCGCAGTAAGGGGCCACTTTAAGGATATAGGCCATGAAGAATCAGTCCATAACCTGGTCTATGAAAACAGCCAGGCCAGGGAAAGGACCCAGATTCTTATGGACCTAGCAAACAAATATGAGGGACTTGTTGTTGGAACCGGAGATATGAGCGAAAATGCCCAGGGCTGGTCAACCTACAATGGAGACCAAATGAGTATGTATGCAGTAAACGCAGGTCTTCCCAAGACCCTGATCCAGGATCTTATAGCTTGGTACGGAGAGAAAAAAGGAGGTCAAATAAAGGACTCCCTTTTCCATATCCTTAAAAGGCCCATAAGTCCCGAACTCCTACCTGCAGGAAAAAAGGGAGAGATCCTCCAGAAAACCGAGGAGAGCCTGGGTAGCTATAAGCTAATTGACTTTATCCTCTATCACTTTCTAATTGGACTTCCCCTTAAGGATATAAAGATACTTTTAAAGGAAGTCTTTCCAGTGCTTTCAGATAGGGATATTGAGAAAAGTCTAGGGGACTTTGTCAGGCGCTTTATCAGCCAGCAGTTTAAAAGGACTGCAGCCCCCGACGGAATTAAGCTTACCCAGCCTTCCCTCCTAGACTTTGATATGGCCAGCGACATAAGCTATGCATACTTTCTAAAGGAGATCAAATGATAATTAGACATATTTACCACAGCGGAGTGGAAATCCTATCTGAAAAGTACCAGCTAATAATAGATTACTTTGAGGGTGATCTGGAACTTGATAGAACCAGGGAAACTATCTTCCTAGTAAGCCATGGTCATGATGACCACTACACAAAAAAAATCCATGATTTTAATAAGACGGTAATCCTCTATGAAGGTATAGACTATAGGGATAAAAATACCCTGGCTCTAGGTCCTGGAGATTGTCTTGACTACAAGGATATAAAAATAAAAACCTCGGGTTCCACCGACCAGGGCCTCTCCTTTGAGATAGAGCTAGAAGGAAAAAAGCTAATCCATGTAGGGGACCTCAACAACTGGGTCTGGCCCGAGGACACTAGAGAGGAGAGAGAAACCATGGAAAAAGACTTTCTAAACTACCTCTCTGTCTTTAGTAGCCAGGTCGATGTCCTCTTTTTTCCTGTGGACTATAGGCTGGGTGAAAACTACTGCCTGGGCCCTGACCAGGCAATAGAAGTCCTAAATCCAAAGCTTCTATTGCCATTGCATTTTAGGGAGCATCCAGAAATTCTTCCTGTCTATAAAAGGAAGCTAGAAGACAAGGTTAAAGTCCTTTTACCCCAGGATACCCCCTACATTTTATAGCCTGATTTAAAGGAAAAATCCCGACTTAGTCGGGATTTCACCTTTATAGATTAGGTTTTACCTATCTATATTTCAGCTATACTTTTGTCTATTATATCTACTTGTAGCTCTCGTAGAGCTCCTCAACCTTCTTCCAGTTAACTAGATTCCACCAGGAGTCTATATAGTCACCCCTCTTATTTGTATACTTAAGATAGTAGGCATGCTCCCAGACATCAATACCAAGAAGGACCTTCTTGCCCTGGGAAATTGGATTATCCTGGTTAGCAGAAGCCTCAATTTCTAGTTTCCCACTATTTAAAACAAGCCAGCCCCAGCCAGAGCCAAACTGACCTAGAGCTGCTTTTTTCAGCTGGTCTTTAAGAGAATCTAGGCCACCTAGGTCCTCATCAATTCTTTTAGCTAGTTCTCCCGAGGGCTCTCCTCCACCTTGAGGGCTCATCCACTGCCAGAAGAGAGCGTGGTTATAGTGGCCACCCCCATTATTTCTAACAGCTGTTCTAATGGACTCGGGTAGCTTGTCTAGATTTTGTAGGAGCTCTTCAACGGACATATCCTTAAATTCTTCCTGGCCCTCCAGAGCCTTGTTAAGGTTATCAACATAGGCCTGGTGGTGCTTTGAGTGGTGGGTTTCCATGGTCAGTGTATCAATATGGGGCTCCAGGGAGCTATAATCATAATCAAGTTGTGGTAGTTTAAACATAAAAAATCTCCTTTATATGAAGTTATGGGTCTTTAGCCTATGCTATATATGCCCCAGATTCTAAATGATAATCATTCTCTTTATGCAAAAGGGCCTTTATGTCTAATTTGTGAGAAGCATAAAAAAACACCCCCGTTTATTACGGAGGTGTTTAAAAATAGCTTAGTCTAGTCTAGGGATACAAAGCCAGCATCGGCCAGGATCTGCATAGCAACTCCTAACTTGGCTTCGTTTACCATGACTACTGGGCCTGTACAGCCCATACCACTGGTAGCAAAGACTCCCTCTTTCCAAAGGACCTTTACAGCGTCTTCCAGTTCGAGAATATCAATGCCAGATACTTCACCAGTAGTGACTTCCTCTGGTGGGGCAACAACTTCCTCTTCTGATGCCGCCTTCTCCTTGGACTTAGTAAGTCCCTCTAGGATAGCTTCTAGACCAGCGGCCTTGGCCTTCTTATACTCAGCTTCAAGGACCTTGTGGTAGCCGCCTATAACCAGATCTTTGGCGTAACCAAGGGCGTTGGCTACAACAGGGCTTCCACTGACTCTTGAAAGAATCAGAACAAGTCTGCCATAGCCCTGGCCTACTCCTGGACCATAGCCATCACCAGCAGCCTCGTAGTTGCCACCGGTTTGGAAGGAGGAGAAGGTCTTCATCAGCAGGTTACCTGTCAGGGTATCAGTTACCATAACATCTGGTGTTCCCCTTAGAAGGTCATTACCTCTCATGACAACTCCACCATCGGCTCTATCGCTCTCTGAGAAGTTAATTTTGTAGCCACCTTCACTAAGTTCCTTAAGAGCTCTTTCCACAGGCCTTGCCCCATCGACATTTAAAATGCCCAGGCTGGGGTTTTCAATTCCAGAGGCCTTTGCTGCAATAAGTCCAGCAATGGCATTTAGGACCATGGCTTCATTTCTGTGGGCTGAGGAAGTTCCTGTAGTGGTTGCAAGATACATCTTCTTACCAAAACCTGGTGTCAGAGTCCTGCCAACGGTGGAAACTCCTATGGGGAAGCTATAGTGCATGGTTACACAGCCCTGGATTCTACCGCTGTCTAACAGCTCTTCCATTTTGGCGTATTGTACTTCTTCGCTCTCAACCTCTATTAGGGTGAGATCAGTTTCAACTTTAGGGCCTATGAGGACTACTTCCACATCGCTATTATCTCTTTGGAAGGCTTCAGCACCCTTTAGTAGATTATCTACTCCAAGCTCACTACCATAAAGGGTGAGCCCCAGTGCAACCTTCTCGTGGAAGAGGCCTGTTTCAAGACCCTGGGCTATTTCTTCGAAGACATCTCCGATAATTGCCTTTACCTTTAGATTTTCCATGTTTCCTCCTATTGATTCAGGGAAGCTGCAAAGTCTCTCATGGCTTCAGCAACCATGGAGCGGATTTCCTCCTTGGAAACACTTCCTTCTTCCTCTTGGAGTCCAGGGTTCTTCTCTATGACGATGGAAACACCGTCAAATAGATTAGTCATACGACCTAGGAAGAGGGACCCCTTACCTACGATCATAGCCCTGTTTATTTTTCCACTCATAATATCATCAATTGCAAATCCACAGTAGGGAACGCCTGAGGGAATATGTCCTTGAGTTGGCGCCCAGCCTACCATACCATGCTTGTCAACAAAGTCATTTAGTTCGCTACGCTCTAGGTCTTTTCTCATAACACCAAGGGCCGCAATCATCTTGTAGTTAGCATGGGGAACATCACCTGCACCTGCTGGTACAGTAATGTCTGGGTTTTGCATTTCAACAGAGTATTTATCAATATCCTTAATGCTCAGTTCACCCTTGTCCAGTGCCTTGGTTATCAGGGCACTCATAACATTTTGTGGTGAAGAACCAGTACCTACGGTGTGACCACCAACTAGGTCAGTTCTAAGAATTGGGTGTTCTCCATCGTTTTCTGAAACAAGAACTGCAAAACCAGCCACAACATCCTCTAGAATTGGCATGTCTTTTTTAACGTGGTCTTTTCCGTTCATACCTAGTTTAGCAGTAGAACCTCCAGCAACAACAACGACGTTCTTATATACGCCAGCCTTAACATAGGAAGCAGCTTCAATAAGGGCGTGGGTAGGAGCAGCACAGAAACCTCTGGTGTCACTACCTGTAGCGTTAACACAGTCAGTCATTTCGGCTAGGGACTTAGCAAAGTTACCACCACCCCTTTGGTTCATATCACCACAGGCTTCCTCGGAACACTCAATTACATAGTCAATACTGGCTGGATCTATCTTATTAAGGGTAAAGAGTCTTTCCATAGCGGCAGCGCCCGAGGCCTTGACAACTAGGTTTTCAAAAATTACATGGGCATTTAGGTTAACGTCAATATCATGGGCGCGTTTTACACAACCTACAACTCCACCCTTGTGAAGTAGAGGCTCAGCTCCACGCTTTTCAATTTCTTCATTGATCTTTACAAGATCATGGCCAGCGGGTAAGTTTTTAAGCTTGTCATTTATCCTATAGCCTTCTAGCATTGGACGAACTCGCTCTGTAAAATCCTTCTCTAGCATGACTAGATCGAAGGAATCAGAAGCCTTAATCAGGCCAATGAATACATCCTCAGGGTAGATATAACCTTTTTTTCCTACAGCTCCAGCTCCCTCAACAGCCTTGTCGAACCAGGGTCTTTCATACTGGGCTAGTTCTTCAGGGGTAATATTCCCTATATAGCACTGATTTGGGGGGTAGGAAACTATATCTTCATAGGAACGTAGACTTGAATTTACTTTTTTAAGGTAGTCACTCTCAGGGTTAACAACAGCTTCTGTTGTCTGGGTTGTACCATTATTTAGCACCATATCTGGTGTATGCATCAGCACATAGCTTGCTGCTTTTAATACTGGGAACATTTTTCCTCCTCAATGTTTGTGATAAAAAAGGGGTGATATCTCTATCACCCCTTCTATGATTACTCAAAGACTGTTTGCCCTTCAATCTCAGTCTCAAGAGCCTGAAGAGCCCTATCGACCAGCCTCTTTCTAAGAAGAAGCTCTTCCTCTTGGTCCAGATTTGGATTTCCAAGGGGATGGGGGATAGCAATTGTTGGAACAATTCTGTTAGCTCCAACAGTCAATGATATAGGAACGACAGTACACATGTGTACTACAGGAATGCCATAGGCTTCAATGCCCTTTACCATCGTTGCACCGCAACGTGTACAGGTGCCTCAGGTAGAGGTTAGAATTACAGCATCTACGCCGTCTTCAACTAGTTTTTTACCAATCTCTTCGGCAAAGGCCTTAGCGCTGGCAACAGCAGTGCCATTACCTACAGTAGTGTAGAAATAGCGGTGAAGCTTACCGATTTTTCCTTCTTTTTCATACTGGCGAAGGACATCAACAGGGATAACTCTATCTGCGTCAAGATTTGCATAGACAGGGTCAAATCCGCCGTGGGCAGTCTCGTAGGTAGCTTCCGTAAGGTCCATAACTCCTTCGATATCATACTCACCATACTTAGAGGCAGATGAGGACTCAATACGATCGGGATTTCCCTTGGGAACAATACCACCGGAGGTAACAATGGCGATAGTCGCCTTGGATACTTCCTTAAGGGCAGCCGCAGGCTCTACTCTATCAAAGCTTGGCATTGGGAATTCTGTTTCATATTCCTGACCCTTTAGCTTTTGAAGAAGCATATCTACAGCACGCTCGGAACCACGTTTGTCTGTAAAGAAGTTTTTACGGATTCCCCTTGGATAGTAGTGCTCCTCTGCAGGGGATCCAATTTCTTCTTTGTTAACTAGTTTCAGGGCTAGGGGAACCATTTTCTTGACAGCATCACGCATACCAGCAGCACTATCTCTAGTTTCTACTATATACACATCTTTCTTATACATGTCAGCACCAGGGTTCTCTACATACATTCCTGTAAGAGCAGGAAGACCCAGCTCATTTTGAACAGCTGTGGTGATATCACCACAGGCAACGCCATAACGACCGGCGTTAAAAGCGGGACCAGCAATAAACAGATCCGCTCCTTGAGATTTAATCATCTCTAGAATAGTTTCTTTAGCACTTTCCAGGTTTTCGTTGTAGTAGGAGTCACCGCAAATAATTGTGGCAACAATCTCAGCACCTTCACCAAGGCCAGCGTTTATAGCCAGTCCTGGTCCTACTGCACCCTCTCTTAATTCGGGCTCAATATGGGCTTGTTCCTCTCCACCGATACCTGCAAAGAACTGGTTGATATAATGTACAACCTTGATCTTGCTCATATCTCTCTCCTAATGCTTTTAGTATTTTGTGAATTCTGATCTAATGGCTTCCATTTCGCTGATTATATCATCAACATCTAGTACCATTTCCATCATGCCGATTTGCTCATCATAGATATCAGCATCAACTTCGTTCTTAAATTCTGGTTCGCAGCAGTGGTATACTCTGAGTCCCAACTGGACTCCTGCTAAGGGACCTGCGAAGGTAGGATCTCCTGCTGTAACGGTTTCAGCGGCCAGTCCGGCAGCTTCTCCTTCAGCAGCACCTAGAACAACGATTACATTCTCTGCACCGTGCTCATTGGTTAGATCTAATACTCTTCTTTGATTCTCCAGGTCCATAGCACCGGCAGCGGTTCAGACAAAACATTCAGTAGCTGCAAAGACAACTTCGGCATCTGTGGACTTTAAACATTCTTCCATGGCGGGAGCTGGAACACCATCTCTATCGCCGATGAGAATGACTTTTTTTCCATCATATAGGCTCATCTTCGTATTTCCTTTCTTTTTACTTAATTTAATAGTAGTTCTTAGTACCCTTTGGCACTCATCTTGTTAAAGCCAAGCTCATTGGTAGCGCCTGTAATAGCCTGTAGCTCAACTACAATGCTGCCGTCTTCACGGAGGCTGCCATCAAATCCACCGGCGATAACGTTGGCAACGGAGACGTCGCCGATTACCTTGTCCATTGGAGGAAGCTCAATAACTTCATTGGCGTTTCCTCCAGTAACCACTGCGTTAGCTTTAGCATCAGCGTCAGCTAGTGATTGGCTGGCTCCATCACGGCCTGCATATTCATCAGTAATGATAACAGTGGCAATGCCCTTGTCTTCAATCTTGACGCAGTTCATGATTAGATCCGTATCGGGGTTACCGAAACCTTCTTGAGAGATAACGACGCCATCCACTCCAAAGTACTCAGCTAGCTTGCTAGCCCAGTCAGAGGAACGGATTTTGTCGGCAAGATAAACGTTTTCATTGGTGATAATAACACCAACAAAGTTCAGTTCTTTACCGTGCTTTTC
>CAYFUM010000026.1:0-22390 GCA_964346475.1 uncultured Peptostreptococcaceae bacterium | reverse complement strand
TCGTGGGTTGGTATTGCGTCTCTTTTTGCTATCTCAAAGACCTTTAGACAGGTGTCGTAGATGGCACTGGCTCTAGCCAGGGCACGTTTTTCATTGTAGCCCTGGAGCTCCTCGTAGACATTTATTACACCCCCGCCGTTTATTACAAAGTCAGGTACATAGAGGATACCCCTGTCTTCTAACATCTTGCCGTGCCTATCCTCGGCTAGCTGGTTGTTGGCTGAGCCTCCAACTATTTTGCACTTAAGCTTGTCCACAGTAAAGTCATTTATTACAGCTCCCATGGCGCAGGGGGCGAAGATGTCGCAGTCCACGCTGTAGATTTCATCGGGCTCCACGGCTCTTGCACCAAAGTCCTCTACTATTCTATCTATACTTTCTTTTCTTATATCGGTGACAATGATCTTGGCTCCAGCTTCATGGAGGTGTTGACAGAGGGTGTAGCCCACAGCTCCAGCTCCCTGGATTGCTACAGTCTTGCCCTTTAAATCATCGCTGCCATAGACCTCATTACAGGCAGCCTCTATACCTCTAAAGACCCCTAGAGCAGTAACTGGAGAGGGATTGCCACTCTTACCCTCAAGACCTGCAACATAGTCGGTTTCATCATTTATCCAGGCCATATCCTGGGTTGTAGAGTTCATATCTTCAGCGGTTATGTATCTTCCACTTAGCCCTTCTATGTACTTACCAAAGGTTCTAAAGAGAGCTTCACTTTTAATCTCCTTGGGGTCACCAATTATTACAGCCTTGCCACCGCCAAGATTAAGTCCTGCTGCTGAATTTTTAAGCGTCATACCTCTGGCTAGACGCAGTACGTCGACTATGGCCTCTTCTTCACTATCATAGTCCCAGATCCTTGTGCCCCCAAGCCCAGGTCCCAGAGTGGTATCGTGAATACAGATGATAGCTTTTAAACCAGTGGCTTTGTCCTGGCAGAAGACCAGCTCCTCGTAGTCATGCTCCTGCATTAGATCAAAGATTTTCATAAAAACTCCTTTCTATACCCAGGCCTTCTGGCCTGCCTATATCTATTATAACAGGCTCTAGGTAGAGGGCAAGACGGTGAAAATGTATAAAACTTGCCATTTATTACACTTTGTTGTAAAATAGCATAACTATGGGACAAAGATGTTTTAACCAGGCTAGAGCCTAGCTTTGTCTCGGAGGAGGAAATATGTACTTTGGTTACTTTGAGGTAGTGCGCAGTGAAAGAGCACTTTTAGTCTATCTTTTTCTAAGCACTCTCTTCATGGAAATCATTCTAAGGTGGCAGTCAGGACAGGCCTTTTTTGGACAGGGACTACTGTTTATGACTCTTTTTGTCATGGCCTTTATACTGCTGAGTATGGCTCTTTTCCACATGGTAGCCAGGAGGTTTAGTCGAATACTAGTCCGAATCTGGTTTCTACTGGTAAGCCTAGCCTTTCTATCTCAGTTTATTTATTTTTCTATCTTTAGGACCTACTTCACCTTCTATTCAATGATAAATGGTGTCAAGGCCTTTAGCTTCTATAAGATTATTCTAATCTACATGCTAGGCGATCTGCGCTGGCTACTCCTATTTATACCCTACCTGATCTTTATATTTATCAATAGGCGCCTGGTCTGGGAACCCCAAGGGGGCTTTGTAGACTACGGGCTACTTTTTGTCCTCATGGTACTGATTATTGTTACCAGCCTTGCCATGTCAGACAATACTGACTTTTCAGCAAGGAGCCTTCTTGCCTCTAGTAAGGAGCCAGTGGTGGGTGTAAATAAACTAGGTATAATTGGTAACGCCTATGGGGAGCTAAGAAGGCAACTTATCCCTGAAAAAACCCCCTACTATCCACCGGGGACAATCCACCTACCTAGGCCAGGAGAGAATGCTATCTATGATCTAGGAAGGTTCTTAGAAGACCAGGAGGACCCAGTCCTTTCTGAAATCACCTCCTACCTTCTATCTAAAAAGGCGACGGATAAGAATATCTTCACCGGCAGACTAGCAGGCTACAACCTGGTCTATATAGTGGCGGAGAGCTTTAGTGACTACGCAGTAGACAAGGAGCTAACCCCCACCCTCTACAAACTCATGGAGGAGAGTGTGGACTTTGAGAACTTCTATAATCCCCTCTGGGGAGTCTCCACCACCGATGGGGAGTACGCAGCCCTAACCAGCCTTCTTCCAGTCTCAGGCATATGGAGCATGGTGGAAGCAAGAAATAACCACTTGCCCCAGACCCTGGGTAACCAGCTATTAAGAAAGGGATATAAGACCTACGCCTTTCATAACCACGACTACAAGTACTACTTTAGAGACAAGACCCACCCCAACCTGGGCTATGATTTCTACGCCCTGGGTTCTGGCCTTGATGTAGAAAAGACCTGGCCTGAGAGTGATCTAGAGATGATGGAAAAGAGCCTTCCCCTCTTTATAGAGGAGGAGCCCTTCCACGCCTACTACCTAACAGTCAGCGGCCATATGCCCTATGACTTTGTAAACAATGCCATGAGTAAAAAACATGAGGACCTGGTGGCTTCCAGGAGTCTATCGAGGGAGGCAAGAGCCTATCTAGCAGCCAACATTGAGCTGGACAGGGCCCTTAAGCTCCTGCTAGAGAGTCTGGAAGAGAGGGACCTAGTGGATAAGACCCTTATAGTCCTCCACGGAGACCACTATCCCTATGGTTTAAGAGACAGCGCCATAGAGGAGCTCTCGGGGAGAAAAACCACGGACTTTGAGCTCTATAAAAGTAAAATCATCTTCTACACGCCTTCCCTTAAGGGAGTTAAGGTAGGTAGACTCTCCACCACCCTGGACCTTCTACCCACCATTTCTAATCTCATGGGCCTTGACTTTGACTCTAGGCTTATGATGGGAAGAGACCTCTTTAGTTATAGCCAGCCCCTGGTGGAATTTTCCAGCAGAAGTTTTATAAGCCCTGGGGGAAGCTATGACAGTCTGGCAGGCCAGGCTGAAGGCCTGGAGGAAGAAGAGCTGGATGAGCTTAAGGTCCAGGTAGAAAAGCGCTTCTACTACTCAAGGCTCCTGTTAGAGAGTGACTACTTTAGAAAAATTGAGGACTACAGGATAGTCCCTGAGGATATAATTTTAGAGGACATAGAAGAGGATAAGGCCCCCTAAAAGGGGGTCTTATGCTATAGTTAAGTAAAAGATAAGGAGCTGATATGACAAAGCGCAGAAGCTTCCGTTAACCGGAAGACACCTTCCGGATAGGTTATGAAATAACGGGAGGAAGATATGAATATGATGAAGGAGTCGAGGAAGTATTTCTTTGCCTCGGTATTTTGCGTTAGCATTTCAGTTTTTGCAGCAGTGAGTTTACAGTTTGTTAAAGGCCAGGTGCTGGATTTAGCCCTAGCAGGGGAGACTAGGAGCCTTGAAAGGGCCCTTGTCCTTCTAGGTCTAATTCTAGTGGAGATGGTCTTTTTCTATTTCTATAACATCCTAAGGGCCCGCTACACCTCTGAGAACTTGAAGATCTTAAGGAAGGGATTTTTTTCCAGGCTCATGACCTTTAAACCCTGGCAGCTAGGTGAAAAAACCAGGGGAGACTACCTGGCTCGCTACACCAAGGAAATAGACCTGGTGGCTAGCCAGTATTATGGCTCCCTGCCCCTGCTCTTTGAAATTGGACTAAAGGCAGCTCTAGTGAGTCTGGCACTTTTTATCCTGGACTTTAGAGTGGCCCTGCTGGCAATCTTTTTTATAACCACCCCCCTCTATATCCCCAGGCTCTTTGAAAAAAGACTCTGGAGGGCCAGGGAGGAGAGTCTAAAGAGCTTTGAAGGCCACCTAGGCCAGCTGGTGGAGTGGCTGGCAAACTTTAGACTTATCTACAACTACCAGATAGAAAAGGCTATAGAAGGAAGGTTTTCAAAGACTAGTGATAAGGCCATCCAAAGTGACTATAGATACAAGAGGGTAGCAGCCCTAGTGAGCCTTATAAGTGGCCTTCTATCCTATATGGCCCACTTTGTGGTCCTAGCCTACTCAGCCTATCTGGTCTATAGGGGCAGCTTTTCTCCAGGGGACTTCTTTATAGCCCTGGGCATGATAGAGCAGCTTTCCTATCCAATATTGGCCCTTTCACAGCTTATCCAGGATAGGACAGCCCTAGCTCCCACCAGGGACAAACTGGTGGAATTTATCCAGGAAAAAAAGATCAGGGGAGAAATCCTTAGTCCAGCTAGATTAGAGAGCCTGGCTCTAGAAGACCTAGGTCTCTATGAGGGGGACAGGCTCCTCTTCCAGGGCCTTAATTTAAAAGTTAAGGAAAGGGACAAGCTTTTAATCCTAGGAAAAAGTGGCAGGGGCAAGACCAGCCTCTTTAATCTCATCAAGGGTTACAGACAGGCTGATGAGGGTTCTATCCTAATTAACGGCAGTCCATTAGAAGAGGTTGGAGATATCAGAAGCCTTCTTAGCGTCTCGGAGCAGGACCCCCAGTTTCTTAGGGGTAGCCTTAGAGACAATCTCTCCCTTTATGGGAAAGTGGCTGATGAGGCCATGATCGAGGCTCTAAAAAAAGTGGGCCTTGAGGACCTTGCCACTAGCCAGGGCCTTGATAGGTGGCTAGAGGAGGAGGGAGCCAACCTATCGGGAGGGGAGAAGAAGAGGATTTCCTTGGCTAGGGCCCTACTAAGAAAGGCCCCTTTACTTCTTCTAGATGAGCCCCTGGCAGGCCTTGATCCTGGGGGAGCTAGAATCATCGAGGAGCTTATTTTAAAGGAGGAGAGGACCAGCCTAGTAATAAGCCACTCCTTTGAAAGAAGGGAAGAGATGGACCAGGTATTGGAGCTCTAGGTCCTAGGACTAGCAGATTCTGCTAGTCCTTTTTACTAAGAAGAATACTTCTTTAAAAGCTATAAATTGACTTGTATTAGCTTTAGTAATAGTATAGTATATAATAAGTTTATTATAGTGAATAGAAAAGAGGAAGGATATGCTGATAGGAGAGAGGATAAGAAACCTAAGGCAGAAGATGGGACTGACCCAGGAGGAGCTGGCAGAACGCTCGGAACTTACCAAGGGCTTTATATCCCAGCTGGAAAATGACAATGCCAGTCCCTCGGTGGATACCATGGAGTCCCTGGCTAGAGCCCTAGGCACCAATCTATCGGATTTTTTTAAGGAAGAGGAAGCTAAACAGGTAGTTTATCCAAGTGAGGAGGCCTTCAGTGCCCTCTATGAAAAGCTAGGCTCCAAAATCTCCTGGATCATACCCGATGCCCAGAAAAATATCATGGAGCCCATCCTCCTGGACCTTGATGAGGGAGGTAGGAGCAAGACCTATACCCCCTTTGAAGGTGAGGCCTTTGGCTATGTGCTGGAGGGCCAGGTGGTCCTTAGCTTCGGCCAGGAGACCTTTAAACTAGATAGGGGAGACTCCTTCTACTTTGAAGGGGACAGGAGCCACTCTATAGAAAATCCAGGGCCAGGAGCTGCTAGACTCCTATGGATCTTCAGCCCACCAAACTTTTAGGAGAAGCCTATGGCAACACAAATAGAACTTAGAGATATAGATAAGTCCTTTGGTGACCACCAGGTCCTAAGGCAGTTAAACTTAGAGATTGAAGAGGATGAGTTTCTTACCATCCTGGGCCCTTCGGGCTGCGGCAAGACAACCATCCTAAGATTAATAGGTGGCTTTGAAAGCCCCGATAAAGGCCAGGTCATCTTCGATGGCAGGGATATTACAGAGCTGCCAGCCTATAGGAGGCCAGTCAACACCCTCTTTCAAAAGTACTCCCTCTTTCCCCACCTCAATGTCTATGACAATGTGGCCTTTGGCCTGAGGATAAAAAAGGTGGCCGAGGAGGAGATAAGGCCCAGGGTGGAGGAAATGTTGGCCCTGGTCAACCTCAGAGGCTTTGAAAAAAGAGGGGTCGAGTCCCTCTCGGGTGGCCAGCAGCAGAGGATAGCCATGGCCAGGGCCCTGATAAATAGGCCCGAGGTCCTCCTCCTTGATGAGCCCCTGGGGGCCCTGGACCTCAAGCTTAGAAAGGACATGCAGGTAGAACTAAAGAGGATCCAAAGGGAGCTTGGGATAACCTTTATCTTTGTCACCCATGACCAGGAGGAGGCCCTAACCCTAAGTGATAGGATTATTGTCCTAAACCAGGGCGTAATCCAGCAGATAGGCACTCCAGTGGATATCTACAATGAGCCTATTAACTCCTTTGTTGCAGACTTTATAGGTGAGTCAAACATTATAGAGGGGATTATGCACAAAGACTATGATGTGAGTTTTTCCGGTAGACACTTTCACTGCGTTGATGAGGACTTCTATCCCGATGAGGCCGTGGATGTAGTTATAAGGCCTGAGGATGTGGAGATAGTCCCTGAGGATAGGGGCCAGCTTAGAGGAGAAGTCACCTCCTGCATCTTTATGGGGGTCCACTATGAGGTCCTGGTAAAGACCCAGGAGGAGAGCTATCTTGTCCATACCACTATAGAAAGAAGACCCGGAGATAGGGTGGGACTTTTTATAGAGCCAGAAAATATCCACATTATGAGAAAGGGAGAGGTAGAAGGAGATGAAGAGCTTTAAAAGGGCTGCCCTGCCCTATTTTGTCTGGGCTTTACTTTTTATAATCGTCTCCCTTTTTATGGTGGTCTACTACGCCTTTAGTGGAGAGGGGGGAGTTACTCTGGATAACTTTGTGCGCTTTTTTGCAGGCTCTACTCTAAAGACCCTGGCCCGCTCCCTGAGGATAGCCCTGATAACAACCCTGATCTGCCTAGTTCTTGGCTATCCTCTGGCCTATATTATAAGTAGGTTTATGGAGGGCTATAGAAACCTGGCCATAGTTCTTATCATGGTACCCATGTGGATGAACTTCCTACTTAGGACCTACGCCTGGGTTACAATACTTTCAAAAAATGGCGTCATAAACGCCCTTTTAAAGGGCCTGGGCCTAGCTCCCATGGACCTTCTCTATAGGGAGGGGGCAGTGGTCCTGGGCATGGTCTATAACTTTCTTCCCTTTATGGTCCTTCCTATCTATACGGTTTTAGAAAAAATGGATGAGGGGCTCCTAGAGGCCGCAGCAGATCTTGGCTGCAACAGGTTTATGAGCTTTATAAAGGTAATCCTGCCCCTATCCCTATCGGGGGTGGCCTCGGGGATATCCATGGTCTTTATCCCTGCCATATCCACCTTTGAAATCACCACCCTTCTTGGGGGTAATAAAACCAACCTAATAGGAAATGTAATAGAGCAGCAGTTTACTGTAACAGGGGACTGGAACTATGGCTCGGCTATGAGCATAGTCCTTATGGTCTTTCTTCTTCTCTCCCTGGTCTTTAGCAGGGGAGAGGAGGAGGTGGCTAGCACCCTAAAGGAGCTGAGCCATGAATAAACTCTTAAAAAGGCTCTACCTATTTTTAATCTACGGCTTTCTCTACGCCCCCATCCTGGTACTTATAATCTTTTCCTTTAATGAGGGGAAGACCCGGGGTTCCTGGGACGGCTTTTCCCTGGTCTGGTATAAAAGACTTATCAGGGACAGGGAGGTCCTCTCAGCTGTCTACCACAGCCTTCTTGTGGCCAGTGTTGCAACAGGGGTCTCCACGGTAATTGGAGTTCTTGGAGCCATAGGCATCAGCCCCTATAGGGGCAAGTTAAAAAAACTAGCTCTTGGAATAAACCAGATTCCTGTTTTAAATCCCGACATTGTTATGGCTGTAGGACTTATGGTGCTTTATAGGAGTCTTAGGATAGACTTTGGGCTTACCACCCTAATCCTCTCCCACATTGCCTTTACTGTTCCCTATGTGGTCCTATCTGTCCTACCCAAGCTCAGGCAGATGCCTCCCTCCTTGGCTGAGGCTGCCATGGATCTAGGGGCAACTCCCCTTGAGACCCTGTGGAAGGTAATCATCCCCTATATAAAACCGGGAATTCTCTCAGGGGCCCTCATGGCCTTTACCCTATCACTAGACGACTTTGTTATAAGTTTTTTTACCACAGGAGGCGGGGTGGAGACCATATCAACCCTGGTCTACTCCATGGCTAGAAGGGGAATAAACCCTGAGATCAACGCCCTATCAGCTATAATGTTTGTGGTGGTTCTTTTTCTTCTGGTGCTTATGAACCTGCCAAGAGAAAGGAGGGCCAGATGAAAAAACTTTTACTAGTTCTTTTTATGGGTTTGGTTCTACTTCCCGGCTGCTCCCCTTCTTCCCACCAGGAGGAGGTCAACCTCTATAACTGGGGAGACTATATAGACAAGGAGCTCCTTAGAGCCTTCGAGGAGGAGACTGGGATCCGGGTAGTCTACTCCAACTACAACACCAATGAGGACATGTATGTCAAGCTAAAAGGTGGGGGCACCAGCTACGATGTGGTGGTACCCTCGGATTATATGATTGAGCGCCTTATAAAAGAGGACATGTTAAGAAAGATAAACTGGGACAAGGTTCCCAATAGAAGGTATGTGGATGAATACTACCTCCACCAGCCCTATGACCCAGACCAGGCCTATTCTGTGCCCTATTTCTGGGGAACTCTAGGCATTATCTATAACACCAAGCTAGTGGATGAAGAGGTGGACTCCTGGGGCATCCTCTGGGAGGAAAAATACGCCAGGGAGATTATTATGCTGGACTCCTCCAGGGACTCCCTGGGTATAGCTCTTAGCTATCTGGGCTACTCCATGAACTCAGTGGATCTAGACCAGTTAAGGGAGGCCCGGGACCTCCTGGTAGACCAGTATCCCCTGGTCTATGCCTACCTGGTGGACCAGACCAGGGACGTCATGATAAATGGTGAAGCTGCCCTGGCAGTTATCTATTCTGGAGACGCCCTGGACGCCCTATCAAATAATGAGGATCTGGCCTATGTCATTCCCAAGGAGGGCTCCAACCTCTGGTTTGACTCCATGGTTATCCCCAAGTCCTCTAAGAATCCAGAAAATGCCGAGGCCTTTATAAACTTTATGCTAAGACCCGATAATGCGGCCCAGAACTCTGAGTATGTCTACTACTCCATTCCCTCCAGTGCTGGTAGAGCCCTTCTAGATGAGGAGCTCAGGGACTCCGAGGTAGCCTATCCTGGTCTGGAGGAGCTGGAGCGGCTGGAGGTCTTCCATGATCCCGGGCCCTATATAAAGCTCTATGATGACCTTTGGCAGGATGTTAAAAACCAGTAGGACTAGCCTCTGGTTTTTTCTTTTAAAAATCCCTCCTCCTGTGGTATCTTAGTGTAAAGAAGGAAGAGGTGCTTATGTATAAATTTTCTTCAGGTCTAGTCTTTAGTCTGGGCCTGCTCCTGGCTGTGACCCTGCTCCTGGTGGGCCTGGTTCCTGTCTATAACCTGATCCAGACCTGGGCCGGGGTAGAGGAGACCAGCGGCCATGACAGGTCTTTTTTAGAAGAGGCAAATAGGGCTATGAGGGACTACCTCTATGGCTACAGAGAGGACCTTCTTATTGAAAGGGAGGGGAGGAGCCTCTTTGGAAGCCAGGAGGTCTTTCACATGGCCGAGGTTAGGCTACTTTTTACCTGGCTGGCTAGGGCTGCCCTGGCTCTTTTTATCCTGGCCTTTTTTCTTTCCTATCTTGGAGGAACCAGGCTTTTTAGGGACCAGATCCTGGGCTTTCTAACCCTGATACTGATCCTTCCCCTGATGGGTCTTTTCTTTGATAGGGCCTTTGTCCTCCTCCACAAAATCCTCTTTGACAATGATCTCTGGCTCTTTCCCTGGGATAGCCAGCTTATTATAATCTTGCCCCAGAAGTTTTTCTACTATTTCACCCTGCTGATTATTGCTTGCTACTCACTGGCAAGCCTTCTTATATACCTGATTGAAAGGATTTATTATGATTTTACATCTAGGTCCAGATAGCAGAGAAAAGAGGACCAGGATTTACAGGGAGATTTTAAAGGCCCCTTCGGCCACCATTATAACGGCTGAGCAGGCCACCCTGGATCTAGAGAGGGATATAATCGACT
This sequence comes from uncultured Peptostreptococcaceae bacterium, assembly GCA_964346475.1. Classification (GTDB taxonomy): domain Bacteria; phylum Bacillota; class Clostridia; order Peptostreptococcales; family Acidaminobacteraceae; genus DTU036. Next base: position 12,429 of record CAYFUM010000026.1, on the reverse strand, counting down.
CCCTGGATCTAGCAGGCCTCCTCTTCCATCAGGTTACTAGTTTTTCTAGACTCCTCAGCCAGGGCCTGGATTATTTTGGTGAGAAAAACCTCATCTCCGATGTGGGCAGGCTCCTTATCCTGCGCCAGGTCCTGGAGGAGAAAAAGGACCAGCTCCCCCTCTATGGGGGCTCCTTTAAAAAGGAGGGCTTCTACGAAGAACTCCTTAGGAGCTTTAATCTTTTTGATAGGGGAGGGGTGGACCCTGGGGAGCTCCTAGAGCTAGAGCCCGAGGGTAGGCTCCATGAACTGGGTCTTATCTATGAGGGCTACCAAGAAAGGCTTTCAGGAGAGAGCCTCTATGAGGCCCAGGCCCTGGAGGTCTTTGAAGGGCTGCCCAGGGGTGCTATCTACTCCAAGGACCAGGTCTTTATCCTAGGCTATAAAACCCTGGACTACATCCAGTGGCGTATGCTGGCGGCCATAAATAAAAATGCCCAGGTCCATTTCGTCCTGGACAGTGGAGAGGGCCAGGCCTACTCCTCTACAGAGAGGACCAGGTACATGCTGGAAAGGGCCTATAGCTGCAGGGTCCTAGACTATGATAGTGGAAAAAGCCAGGCCTACTACTTTGCCAAGGAGCTTCTTGAAGAGGAGGGGGCTAGAAGAGAACTGGCAGCTGAGGTCTTCTCAGCCAGGGACCCCTATGTGGAGGCAGAGTTTATTGGCCTTCATATCCTAAGGAGGATGAAGGAAGACCCCTCCCTTTCCTACAGGGACTTCAAGGTCCTGGTTTCAGATATGGAGAGCTATGACTCGGTTTTTAGACAGGTCTTCACTGAGCTCTCCCTACCTCTTTTTTCCGATAGGAGGAGGTCTATCCTGGAAAGCCCCATGGTCAGGAGCTTTCTGGCCCTACTAAGAGCCCTGCAAAAGGGCCTAAGAAGGGAGGAGATCCTGGCCTTCCTAAAGGGCTTTCTTCCCCGCCAGGACTGGGAGGACCTTGATAGGTTTGAAAACCACTGCTTTAGCCGGGGTCTGGGAGGAAGGGCCTTTAGGGAGGGCTTTGAAGACCCTGACATGGACCTATTAAGAAGGCGCTTTCTTGCTAGCCTTCTTCCCTATGAAGATAAACTGAGAAAAAAACACAGGACCGGGGATTTTGAGGTCCTTATAAAGGAGCTCCTAGATGAGCTGGGCTTTGCTAAGAGGCTGGAGGAGGAGGCCCTGGACTACCAGGAAAGGGGCCAAAATGAAGAGGCCCAGCTTCTTCTTCAGCTCTGGGATAGCCTAGTAGAACTGCTGGGCCAGCTCAGCAGCGTGGGCCCCAAAGAGGCCCTGAGCTTTAGGGACTACATAGGCCTGCTGGAGGCCTCCCTGGCCAAGATGAGCCTGGGAGTAATTCCCCCTGCCATTGATAGCATCAGAATAACCACCCTCTTTCGTGCCAGCCATGAGCCTGTAAACTACCTGTATTTTGCAGGCCTCAACCAGGGCCTTATCCCCAGGGAGTATAGCGAGGACCTCCTTTTAAGGGAGGAGGATAAGAGACTCCTCCAGGAAAGGGGCTACCTGGTCTATGATAACTTTGAAAATAAGGAGGAGCTTGATAGGCTGGACCTTTTAAGTGCCCTGAGCCTGGTGGAAAGGGGCTACTTCTTTAGCTATGTCCTTACAGACCTCAAGGGTAAGAGCCGGACCCCCTCTATCTTCATAGAGAGGATCCTGGAGAGAACTGAGGCTAAATTCTACTCCTCGGCCTACAGTGATAGCTATTTAAAGGACTTCTATCCCCTGAGCCGGGCTATGAGCTTTCGCTATGGTCTCAGGGCTATAAGGGAAGCCAGGGAGGAGGTGGTCCTGGGCCTAAGTGATGAGGAGCTTAGAAGGATGGCTCAGGCCCTGGTGGCTGGTCCCCAGGCAGGACCTTTAAAGAGGGAGGAGAAAAAACTCTATACCTCTATATCAAGTCTGGAGCGCTACAGGCTCTGTCCCTTCAGATACTTTGTCCAGGACGACCTCAGGGCTAGAAAGAGAAAGGCCTTTAAAATTGATGCCATGGATCTTGGAAACTTCTTCCATGAGATCATGGAAAGGGCCCTGGCTGACTACATAAAGGGCCTCTACAAGCTGGAGGAACTCAGGGATTATTTAAAGGAGCTTTCAGAAAAAACCCTGGAGGCTAGCCCTGACTACCAGGCCTTTAAAGCCACGGCAGCAGGCGGTTTTCTCTTTAGAAGGAGCCTGATTACCCTGGAGGCTCTAATAGGCTACCTAATTGAGCATAGTGACAAGAGCAGCTTTAGGCCTAGGTTTTTTGAAGAGAGCTTTACTATAGAAAGGGATAACTACATCTTTAGAGGCATTATAGACAGGGTGGATGTTATGGAGGATAAGTTTCTTGCCATTGACTATAAGACAGGGGGCAAGAGCTTTGACCTTAACAGGGTCTTCCAGGGCATAGACCTCCAGCTTATACTCTATATCGATGGCTTTACCTCCCTGGAACCTGGCTACAAGCCCTCGGGGGTCTATTATTTTAGGCTCCATGACCCTATGGGAAGCCCTGGAAGTAAAAGGGAGAGCCAGCTCCAGCTGGATGGGGTCTTTATAGGCGATGAGGACCTGGCTAGGAGCTATGACCCAAGCCTGGGCCAGGGCCTTCTCCCCCTGAGGGTTAAAAATACTGGAGGATTTTATTCCTCCTCCAAGGTCCTAAGCCCAGACCAGGCAGAGAGGCTCCTTGAGAGGAGCAGGAATTTTTCCCAGACCTATGTGGACAGGATTTTGGCAGGGTCTGTGGAGATCCTGCCCCTCTATGATGACAAGGCGGGGCCTGGCTTTACCAGGGCCTGTGACTACTGTGACTTTAGAGCTATCTGCCGCTTTGATCCCAGGGCTCTGGGGGCCAGCTACAGCAGCTTTGAAAAGCTCAGTGATAAAGAGATTAGGGAGGAACTAGATGAAATGGACTCCTGAACAAAAAAAGGTAATTGAGACAAGGGATAGGGATATCCTGGTGTCGGCGGCAGCGGGCTCGGGTAAGACAGCAGTCCTTACTGCCAGGATCCTTAAGCTAATAGAGGAGGGCCATAGCCTGGAGGACTTTCTGGTTATTACCTTTACCAGGGCAGCTGCCCAGGATATGAAGGAGAAGATTGCCAGGGGGCTCAAGGGTCTAAAGAGGACGGCCCACATAGAGAGCCAGTTAAGAGAGCTAGGCCGGGCAAACATTTCTACCATCCACTCCTTTTGCTCCAGCCTATTAAGGGAGAACTTCCATCTTTTAGACCTGGACCCAGGCTTTAGGGTAGCCCAGGAGGGTGAGCTTGCCCTTATGGAGGCTGAGAGCCTGGATGAAATCATGGAGGACTACTACAGGGCAGAGGATGAGGATTTTTATGAGCTCCTGGAGATCTTTACCAACCAGCGCAGTGACGCTGGTCTTAGGGAGGCCATAATAGAGACAGAGAACTACCTTTCCCAAAAACCCCGTAGGGACCTCTACCTAGAAAAAATGGAGGAGCTCTATAGGGGCCAGGACTACTGGCAGGAGCTTCTTTCTTCCAGCGAGGAGGATAAAAAAGAGCAGTTTCTTTCTATTTACAAGCAGATAGAGGGCCTGGCCTCCTCGGAAAAGCTAAGGAGCTTCTTAGAAGAGGAAAAAACCATGGTCCTGACCAGCCCCAGCTATAGCTATAGCTTTTTAAGGTATCCCACGGGTAAGGATATAAAGGAGGAGCTCTACGCCGAGGAAATAAAGGCTGCCCGGGATGAGTGGAAAAAGATCCTCAGCCCTGGAGTCAGGGAGGAGGAGCTAAGGGAGGATTTGGACAGATCCTTCCAGCGGATAAAAAAACTCCTTGAAATAGGAGGGAAGTTCTCCAGTCTATTCCTAAAGAGAAGACTGGAGGAGAATAAACTTAGCTTTGGTGATCTTGAAAGCCTGGCCCTGAAGGCTCTGGAGCTGCCCCAGGTGGCTGAGCTTTATAGGGAGAAGTTCTCCTTTGTCTTTGTAGACGAGTACCAGGACACCTCAGAGCTCCAGGACTACCTGCTCTCCCTTTTTGTCAGGCCCGGTGGCCTCTTCATGGTGGGGGATATAAAGCAGAGTATCTATAGCTTTAGGGAGGCCAGCCCCCAGCTTTTTATAGAGAAATATCACAGCTATAAAACCAGTCCTGGAAAGCTCAGGATTGACCTTAATAAAAACTTTAGAAGTTCAGAGGCTATAGTGGATAGCTGTAACCACGTCTTTGAAAGGCTTATGAGAAGGGACTTTGGCGGTATTGACTACGATGAGTCTGCCAGGCTGGTCTTTGGTAATGAGAAGCTCAGAGGTCTAGAGGAGGATGTGGAGTTTCTAGTTAGCCAGGGGGAGAGTCCAGTAGAGGATGAACTTAGAAGTATTATTGCAAGGATACGTAGACTCCTAGACCAGGGAGCAAGATACAAGGACATAGTAATCCTCTACCGCTCCCCTAGGAGCTTTGTGGAGAGCGCTATAAAACTCTTTAGGGATGAGGGCCTTCCCCTTTACAGTGACCAGGGGGAGAGCTTTCTAGATAGTCTAGAAGTGAAAATTCTACTAAATTATTTAGAGCTCATCAATAATAGCTTTCTTGACCTGCCCCTGCTGAGTTTATTAAGACTTCCCAGATATGGTTTTTCAGACCAGGACCTCTATAGCTTTAGAGCCAGGGGAGACTTCTTCCACCAGGGCTTTTATGATTATGATAGGCCCGGGGAGCTCCTGGATAAGAAAAATAACTTTTTAGAGGAGATAAGGGAGCTTCGCTGGAAGAGCCGCCAGCTGGGCATAGCAGACCTCCTCCACTATATCTACAGGCAGGTGGACTATGAGAGCTTTATCCTCCCCATGAGTGGGGGAGAACAGAGGCTTTTAAATATCCGCTACCTCTTTGAAAGGGCCCAGGAATTTGAGGAGACTACCCAGGTAGGTCTGGGAGCCTTTTTAGACTATATTGAAAAGCTCAGGGCCCAGAAGCAGGACTATGAGAGTGCCAAGCTCCTGGGTGAGGACGCCGATGTTATTAGGCTTATGAGTATCCACAAGTCCAAGGGCCTCCAGTTTCCCATAGTTTTTGTAGCAGGCCTGTGGAAAAACTACAATGAGATGAGCTTTAGAGGTCCCCTGCTCTATGATGAGGACCTCCTGGTTATGGACTTTTTTGATCTTGAAAAGAGGTCTATGACCAGGTCCATTTATAAGGACATTTTAATAGAAAAAAACAGGATCAAGGCTAGACAGGAGGAGCTGCGCCTCCTCTATGTGGCCATGACCAGGGCTGAGAGAAAACTTATCCTTTCCACCCACAGTAGGGAAGAAATAAGACCAGGCTCTGGCCTTTCCACCTGGGAGCTAAGAAGGCAGAAAAACTTCCACAATTTACTGGTAAAGTCCCTGGCAGAATTTCATCCACCAGCTCCAAAATATGTTATGATAGAAGATGCTGATAGGGTTTTTGGAGAAAAAAAAGGTCCTAGAGGGGGAGACTTCCAGGCCTTTATTCCCCCCCTACCTAAAAGGGAAAGCTACAAGACCAGTGTCACCTCCCTGCTGGAAGAAAGAGCCCAGCCCGTGGACTTTAGTCTGGGGGGCGGGGGCAAGCTCAGGGGTAGCCTCTTTCATAGGGCTATGGAGCTTCTAGACCTGGGTCTTGCCTCCAGAGATATCAGTGGAGCTCTTAAAAATCTTAAGAGTAAACCTGGCCTTGATGACTTTGAGGACCAGGCTCTGGTGGAGAAGTTTCTCTTATCCCATCTTGGTAGGAGGATGCTGGCCAGCCCTAGGATTTTAAGAGAACAGCCCTTTGTCCTTAAAAAGGACGAAAGACTCCTCCAGGGAGTGGTGGACCTTGCTTTTTATGAAGGAGGCTGGGTACTAGTAGACTATAAGACCGATGGTTCCCTGGCCTATCTTGAAGGCTATAGGAAGCAGCTTGGCTATTATATAGAAGCAATGGAAAAAATTTCTGAAGTTCAGGTTAAGGAAGCCTATATTTACTATCTGCGTTTAGATAGGATTATCGCTGTAAAGGAGAATTTTAATGAGTCATGATTTGTCGACAAACACTCTAAGGTTTTTGGCAGTGGACGCCGTCAACCAAGCAAACTCTGGACATCCCGGCCTACCTATGGGGGCAGCCCCCATGGCCAAGGTCCTCTTTAGGGACCATCTTCGTTTTAATCCCCAGGACCCAGCCTGGCTGGGCAGGGACAGGTTTGTCCTGTCGGCAGGCCATGGTTCAGCCCTGCTCTATGGCCTCTTTCATCTTTACAAGATGGGGGTTACTCTAGAGGACCTAAAGAGCTTTAGGCAGCTGGGCTCTAAGACACCAGGCCACCCCGAGTATGGCGACACAGCCGGGGTTGAGACCACTACTGGTCCCCTGGGTCAGGGCTTTGCCAACGCCGTGGGTATGGCTATGGCTTCAAAGAAAATGGCAGCAGAAAAGGGCCCCCTCTTTGATAACTATACCTATGTCCTGGCAGGAGATGGAGACCTCATGGAGGGTATAACTTCGGAAGCTTCCTCCCTAGCTGGCCACCTTAAACTTGAAAAACTCATTGTCCTCTATGACTCAAATAACATCACCATTGATGGCAGGACTGATATAGCCTTTACCGAGGATGTCAGGGCAAGATACCAGGCCTATGGCTGGAATACCCTGCTGGTGGAGGATGGTAATGATGAAGATGAAATCACCAGGGCCTTGGCAGAAGCTAAGAAGAGTGATAGGCCGACCTTAATTGAAATTAAAACCATAATTGGTTATGGCAGCCCCAATAAGGGAGACTCACCTGCCGCCCACGGAGCCCCCCTGGGTGCCCATGAAACAAAACTAACCAAGAAGGCCCTGGGCTGGGACTATGAAGAGGACTTCTATGTACCCCAGGAGGTCAGGGCTGAGTTTGATAGGATAATTGAAGAAAAAATCAAGGACTATGATAGCTGGATGGAGGACTTTAGGGCCCTGGACTATAGGGAGGACTCTCCAAGGGAAGGCCTCCTTGAAGCCCTGCTTGAAGCCGGCAAGGGGGACAAGGCCACCAGGATCCATGGTGAGGTAATGATAAATGTCCTGGCAGACTATATCCCTGGCCTCTTTGGAGGCTCAGCCGACCTGGCAGGTTCCAACATGACCACCATCAAGGCCAGTGGCCACTTCCAAGCTGAGAGTCCAGAGGGCAGCAACATCCACTTTGGTATCAGGGAGCACGCCATGGCAGCCATAGTAAATGGCATAGTCCTCCATGGTGCCTACAGGGGCTTTGGAGCCACCTTCCTGAGTTTTGCCGACTATATGAAACCCTCACTAAGACTGGCGGCCCTTATGGGAATTCCCACGGTTTCTATCTTTACCCATGACTCCATTGGAGTTGGTGAGGATGGACCTACCCACCAGCCTGTGGAGCAGACCCTCATGCTAAGGAGCATTCCCGGCATGGAGGTCTATAGACCCGCCGATGGCAAGGAGACTGCCCTGGCCTACTACCAGGCCTTTACCGGTGATAAGCCAGTCTCCCTGATCCTGACTAGGCAGGTGCTCCCCGAGCTTGATATAGACAGGAGCCAGGCCCATAGAGGAGGCTATATTGCTCTTAGGGAAGAGAAAACCCCAGAGCTTATCCTCCTAGCTTCAGGCAGTGAGCTGGCTCTAGCTCTAGAGGCTGCCAGGGCCCTTAGAGGTAGGGTGGATATAAGGGTAGTAAGTATGCTAAGTATGGAGCGCTTTGAGGCCCAGGATGAGGACTATAAAGAGGAGGTCCTTCCCAGGGAAGTTAGAAGGCGCCTTGCTATTGAAGCAGCCAGTTCCCTGAGCTGGTTTAGGTATATTGGTCTTGACGGTCAGTGTCTATGCCTGGATAGGTTTGGGGCCAGCGGCCCTGGCCAGGAGATCTTTGAACTCTATGGCTTCACCCTGGATAAGCTAGTCAATAAAATTGAGAGGTATTTAAAAGATGAAGGTTAAGATTACTGAAACTATTCTGCGGGACGCCCACCAGTCCCTAATTGCCACCAGGATGCCCCTGGAGGACATGGTACCCGTGCTGGAAAAGCTGGATAGGGCAGGCTACTATGCCCTGGAGATGTGGGGAGGAGCCACCTTTGACTCTGCCCTGCGTTTTCTCAACGAGGACCCCTGGGAGAGGCTGAGGTTTATTAAAAAGCATGTAAAAAACACCAAGCTGCAAATGCTCCTAAGGGGACAGAATATCCTGGGCTACCGCCACTACGCCGATGAGGTGGTGGAGGAGTTTGTAAAGCGCAGTGTAGAAAATGGCATCGACATTATAAGGATCTTTGATGCTTTAAACGACTTTGACAACATAAGGGTTGCCATGAAGGCCACTAAGGCGGCCGGTGCCCATGCCCAGGGAGCCATAAGCTATACTACTAGCCCCGTCCACACCAAGGAGAAGTTTGTAGAAATGGCCAAGGAGCTCAGGGATATGGGAGCTGACTCCATTTGTATCAAGGACATGAGCGGAATCCTCCTGCCCTATGAGGGGGCAGAACTTGTAAAGGCCATCAAGGCCGAAGTAGACCTACCCCTGGAGCTCCACTCCCATATGACCAGTGGAGTTGCTGACCTTATGTATCTTAAGGGAATAGAGGCGGGAGCCGATATAATCGACACTGCCCTAAGCCCTCTGGCCATGGGCTCTAGCCAGCCTGCCACTGAGTCCTTTGTTATGAGCCTCAAGGGAGGCCAGTATGACACAGGCCTGGATGAAGAAATCCTAATGGAGCTTGCAGACTACTTTAGAGAAAGAGCCGAGAGCTATCTAAAATCCGGTCTTTTAAATCCCAAGGTCATGGGTGTTGATGTTAGGACCCTCTGGTATCAGGTTCCTGGTGGCATGCTCTCAAACCTGGTTAGCCAGCTTTCAGAGTCCAACAGACTCCACCAGCTGGATGAGGTCATGGCTGAGGTTCCCAAGGTCAGAGAAGACCTGGGCTATCCTCCCCTGGTAACCCCCACCTCCCAGATCGTTGGAACCCAGGCCCTCTTCAATGTCCTTACTGGAGAGCGCTATAAGATGGTACCCGAAGAGGTCAAGGCCTATATGAGGGGTGAGTATGGCAGAAGTCCAGCTCCTGTAAATGAGGAGCTAAAGGAAAAAATCCTCAAGGACCAGCCTGTGAAAAAAGAGAAGACCTCAAGTCTGGCTGACTTTAAAAAGGAGATAGGCGAGTACTACACCCAGCCCGAGGACGTTTTAAGCTACGCCCTCTTCCCCCAGGTTGCCCTGGAGTTCTTTAAGAAGAGGGAGGCAGCCTCCCTGGAGCTTGATAACAATCTACTGGATAGAGAGAACAAGGTCTACCCCGTATGATGGTAGGAATAGACCTGGTCTATGTACCGAGAATAGCGGCCCTTTTAAAAAAAGGGCCCTTTCTTAAAAGGTTTTTTACAGACCAGGAAAGGGACTATTTTGATAGGAGAAGTTCACCTGCAGTGGTTGCGGGAAATTTTGCTGTCAAGGAAGCCTTTAGCAAGGCCCTGGGTACAGGTATCAGGGACTTTGCTCTTAAGGATATAGAAGTGCTAAGGGATGAAATGGGCAAGCCTCTTATCCATCTTCATGGTAAACTAGAGGAAAGAAGCTTTAGGCTCTTGGAGTGCTCTATCTCCCACGATGGAGACTATGCCACAGCAATAGTTATTATGGAGGAGGAAAAATGAGACCGACCATAGCAAGAATACATATGAAAAATTTAAAGCACAACATGGATCTTATGAAAAAAAAGATTGGTGAGAGAACCTTCCTTGCTGTTATAAAAGCCGATGCCTATGGCCATGGGGCTCTTAAGTGCCTAGACTATTTATATAAGGAAGGAGTCAGGCACTATGGGGTGGCTACCTTCGGTGAGGCCCTAGAACTGAGGGCTGCCTATGAGGATATCTTTATCCTGGTCATGGGGGCCACAGACCCCTCGGACTATGAGGAGGCAGCAAGAAAGGACATCAGGCTAGCTATCTTTGATCTGGCCAGCCTGGAGCACTACCTAACCCTTAAAGAGAAGGGACCTATACATATTAAGATTGATACAGGTATGCACAGGGTGGGACTGTCGCCCCAGGATTTTATTGATAACTTTGATAGGATAAAGAGCCTGGGTGCCGAGGGCATCTATACCCATATAGCCAGAGCCGATGAAGAGGACACCAGCTCAGCCTATGAGCAGATTGAAAGCTTCAATAAAGTGGTGGATTACAGTAGAAAAAGGGGCCTTGGTTTCGACTTCATCCATTATGCCAACTCTGCAACCATCCTAAATCTTGACCTGGGGGAGACCAACCTTGTAAGGGCAGGTATTGCCCTCTATGGCCTGGCACCCGATGGCGTCAAGGATTTTGGTTTAAAACCAGTTATGAGCCTCTATTCTAAAATCCTTTCAATAAGGGAGATTGAAGAGGGCCAGGGGGTCAGCTATGGCCACACCTTTGTGGCGAAGAGGCCCTCCAGGATAGGAACCCTGCCCCTGGGCTACGCCGATGGCTATAAGAGGCAGATGAGTAGGAAAATCAGGGTCTATGTGGCCGGAGGCTACGCCCCCCAGGTGGGTAACATCACCATGGACCATACCATGATTGACCTAACCGACAGCCCTGCTAAACTCTACGATGAGGTTGAGCTCATGGGCCAGCATGTAAAGTGTGAGGAGCTGGCTGAGGCTGCAGCAACTATAAACTACGAGATAGTAACTACTCTTGGCAGACGAGTGGATAGAGAGTACCTATATGACTAAAAATCCCAGGAAACTAAAATTAAAGGTTCAAAGGGGAGACATCTACCTTGCTGATCTGGACCCTGGCCTTGGCAGTGAGCAGCAGGGAACCAGACCTGTGCTTGTTCTTCAAAACAACATAGGCAATAGGTTTAGCCCCACTATAATTATAGCCCCAATAACGGGCCATATAAGAAGGGGCAATATCCCTACCCATGTTCTTATAAGGGAGGAAATATCTGGCCTGGAGAAGGATTCCAATGTACTTTTGGAACAAATTCGCACCATTGATAAGCAGAGACTTATTACAAAACTGGGGGAATTGTCCAAGGTAGCTCTTATGGATATAGAGGAAGCTACCAGGATAAGCCTGGGTCTTGATAAGAAGGAAGAGATATAAGCAGGGAGCCGACAAATCTATAACGGCCCTGTAATAAAAAGCCTATTTTCTATAAATAGCTGGTTTTTTTTGAAATAAACTTGCAAATCTTCCTCAAGGAGGCTTATAATAATGAGCACCTTGAAAAGGAGACCATAATGCTAGAACTAAAAGAAGTGTCTATGCGCTATCCAACGGGCAATGTAGCCCTGGATAATATCAGCATAGAGATTGAAAAGGGAGAGTTTGTCTTTCTTATCGGAGCCAGTGGCGCCGGCAAGAGCACCTTTATCAAGCTTTTGACCAAGGAACTCTCACCGACTTCAGGCCAGCTTTGGTTTGAAGATAAAAATATTACAAAAATTCATAAGAGAAGAATACCCCATTATAGGAGAAGCCTGGGTATAGTCTTCCAGGACTATAGGCTTCTAGAGAAGGAAACTGTGGCAGAAAACATTGCCTTTGCCATGAGGATTGTTGGCAAGAGGGGTAGGGAGATTAAAAGAGACCTTCCCCTTATTCTTAATCTTGTAGGACTAAATGGCAAGGAAAAGAAGTTTCCCGACCAGCTTTCTGGAGGGGAGCAGCAGAGGGTCAGCATAGCAAGAGCCATTGCCAATAACCCCAAGCTCCTCATCTGTGACGAGCCCACGGGGAATTTGGACCCTGTCACCTCCTGGGAACTCATGGACCTGCTTTCTACCCTGCATAATCACGGTACCACTGTGATCATGGCTACCCATGGCAAGGACATAGTCAATGCCATGCAAAAAAGGGTAATAGAACTCAGTGATGGCAAACTGGTCAGGGATGAAAAACAGGGAGGCTATGCATAATGGGAGCACTAAGCCTTATTTCCTCAATAAAAAATATCAAGAGAAATGCCCTGATGAGCTCTGCCTCGATTTTCTCAATAACATCGACCCTGGTAATTCTGGGTATAGTCATAGCCCTGATCCTAAATGTCAACCATCTCACCGATGAGTTTGTAGACAAGTTCAATATCCTAAACCTGCAAATCAGCGATGATTATAGCGATAGGGATATTGAGAATTTGATTGAAAAGGTAGAGGCTACAGACAACATCAAGAGCGTTCTTCTTATAACCAAGGAGGAGGCTCTGGAGAAGATGAAGGAGGATTTTGCTGGCCACAGCGAGACCCTGGAGGGGCTGCCAGAAAACCCCATGCCCAACGTCCTCAGGATCGAATTAATCGATGTTGAAAAATCAGAGGTAACCCTGGGCAAACTTGAAGAAATTGACAAAGATAATGAAATACATTATTATAGAGATACTGTTAATAAGATTT
>CAYFUM010000025.1:11112-22958 GCA_964346475.1 uncultured Peptostreptococcaceae bacterium | reverse complement strand
CCTCTACAGAAATGGTCTCCGAAGAGCTCAGGGAAGCCTCCCTATCCTCAAAATTCTTAAAGATGTTCTTATAGAAATTTAATTTAAATTTTTCATAGACCTCATAGAAGGATTTTTCTAGCATAACACTCTCCTTCATCAATGCTAAGTTATTTAAGGGAGAATGTCAACTTGCCACTGGCGACAAGCTCTCCGTCTATGATACGCAAATGATATTGTCACAGTGTAAGCTGGGATGATATTGTCACCCAGGCCCTAGTCCACTACACTAAAGAAGACTATTTGAAAGGATGGACTACTTTAGTGAGAAAGATAGAGCTAAGAATGAGCGAACAGTTTAAGTAGGAGAAAGTAAAGAGATTTGTCGATCAGGGTAGAAACTTTAACAGACTAACTCTAGAGCTTGGAGTCTCTTCTAGAACTGCTAGAAGAATGATTGCTGGATATAAAAAACATGGAAAGGCCTACTTCATCCATGGTAATAGAAACAGAAAACCATCCAGCTCTTTAAGCCCTGAAGATAAAAAGAAGATTATAGACCTCTACCTAGATCCCCTATACTCGGGAGCTAACTTCACCCACTTCCATGAACTTATTATGGACAAAGAAGATATCCCAAAAGTTAGTCTCTCCACACTCAGAAACATCTTTAAAGAAGCTGATATCCTATCACCTAAGGCCCATAGGCATACTAAAAGAGAGTTTAATAAAAGACTAAAAAGTAAGGAGAATACCCCTCATAGCGCTTATCAGGACTCACTGCTAGTTCCCATAGATACAGACCCACATCCAAGAAGAGAAAAATCTAAGTTCAGTGGTGAGCTTATATTTATGGACGCCTCCCAGCACGACTGGCTTGAAACAGGAGAGAAGATTCACCTACACGCTGCCATAGATGATAAAACTTCCACGGTGATTGGTGCATACTTCTGTAAGGAAGAGACCCTAGAAGGCTACTACAGGGTCCTTGAGATGATACTAAAGGACTATGGCATCCCAGCTGCCTTTCAAACCGATGGAAGGACCATCTTTGAGTATGCTGCCTTCTCAAGACCTAGGATGAAAGAAGATACCTATACACAGTTCTCCTACGCCTGTAAAACCCTGGGTATTGCCCTTAGAACTACATCCTCTGCCCAGGCCCAGGGTAAGGTGGAAAGACTCTTTGGAACCCTACAGTCAAGACTTATAGTAGACATGAGATTAGAGGGTATTAAAACTATAAAAGAGGCTAACAAGTTTCTTTATAGATACCTCTCCAAGCACAATAAGAAATTTGCAACCTCTCAGCCCAATCATACACCAAATGTCTTTGAAGATAAACCCTCTAAAGAAGAAATTAATCTTACTCTGGCTACTTTAGATACCAGGGTTATAGACCAGGGTAACTCTATAGGCTTTATGAATAACTACTACAGGCTATTAGATAAAGAGTCTCAGCCTATCTATCTAAGACCTGGAACCAGGGTTATGGTAATAAAGGCCCTGGATGGTGGCCTCTATGCCAGTGTTAAGGAGAGTGTCTTTCTCCTTGATAGGATTAGGGACTATAAGGAGTGCTCCCTAGAGTTTGATCCCGTAAAGATAGTGCAAAAGAAAAGAAAAGTATCCATACCCCAGATGACTCACCCATGGAAAGAAGAGAAGTTTCTAAGTCACAAGAAGGCTATCTGGTCCGATCACTATAACTTCGACTGGAAAGACATCTACTCAACAGAGGATATCTGGTATACCCAGGAGGGGGTCTTTACATAGACCCCAGAGTAAACCTATAACATGGCTTTTAGGGTGACAATTTCATTTGCGCTTGACAGTCACTAAATAAATAAAAATCTCCCCACCGGTCATTTATGGTCCCTAATCCATTAAAATACTTATTTCTTTAATAAAACTATGCTACAATATAGCCTATAGAAGGGAGGGACTATGGAATTAAAAAAACATTTCATGAAACAAAAGATGATGACCAAGGTTCTCATCTCTCTTGTCCCCATATATGTCTTCTCGGTCTGGCTCTATGGACTAAGAGTACTTAGCCTATTAGCAGTGGTCCTGCTGGTGGGTCTTGCCGGAGAATACTGGGTGATGAGATTAATCCAGGGTGACAAAGCCAAGGTATCAGAGGCTGCCCTTGTCACCTGCGCACTCTTTACGCTCACCCTACCTCCAACCATCCCCTACTGGATTGCTGGAGTGGGTATACTTGTTGCACTTATCCTTGCTAAGGGTGCCTTTGGCGGCTTTGGTAGAAATATATTTAATCCTGCCCTGGTAGGCCGCGCCTTTATCTACATTTCTTTTCCTGTACAAATGACATCAGCCTGGGCCAAGACCTACAGCTCCTTTCCAGGAGGCCTGGTCCGCTATGGTGTGGAGGCTCTAACCAATGCCACCCCCATGATTGCCCTTGAAACCACAGGAAAGCTCACTCCCCTAAAGGATTTGTTTTTGGGGACAATCCCCGGCAGTATAGGAGAGGGCTCCACCCTACTTATCCTGCTGGCAGCCGTCTATCTTGTCTACACCAAGACGGCCTCACTGGACATCATGCTATCGGTCCTGGTTTCTGGCATGGCCTTTTCTGGCCTCTTTAACCTTATGGGCTGGTCCGATGCTCCTGTACTATTTTCTATATTAAGTGGAGGCTTCCTTTTTGCCACAGTCTTTATGGCAACTGACCCCATCTCTGCACCCAGAGACAGGGCCTCCCAGATAATTTTTGGAATCATAATCGGCTTTTCAGCCATCTTCATCAGGACCTTTTCTCTTTTCACCGAGGGTATTATGTTCGCAGTACTAATTGGTAATTCCTTTGGTCCTCTGGTGGAGAGAAATATCAAGGTTTATAAGGCCAATGCCAAGGCTAAAAAGGAGGCTTCTAATGGATAAGTCCTATAGCTATACCATGGTCTTTATGGTGGTAGTATCCATTATTCTCACCACCATCCTGGCTGTAACTAATACCTCTTTTTTGCCAAAGATCAATGATAATGCCTGGCTGGCTGAGCAGGAGGCCCTGCTGGACGCCTTTGGCATAGTGGTGGAGGACCCCCAGGCCTTCTTCGAGGATAATGTCCGTGAAAAGGACTTTGGTGTGGTAAAGGGCTATGAACTCCTAGGGGAGAGCCCCGCCTACGCCCTACCCTTTGAGGGAGCTGGCCTCTGGGGCGCCATCCATGGCTACCTGGCCCTGGATAGTGAGCTAGAGCATATCCTGGGTATCACCTTTACCGACCAGGTGGAAACTCCAGGCCTGGGAGGCAGGATTGATGAGGTCCAGTTTAGAGACCAGTTCCGCCAGGTGGAAATGAAGCCCCTGAGCTACGGAGAGGAGCTCCACGCCATTACAGGAGCTACCCAAACCTCGGGTTCAGTCCTAAGAATAATCAATGACTTCTATGAGAGAATCCTTCCAGAACTGGAGGTCAACTAAATGGTAGAATTAAAAGTAATCGCAAGAAATCAAATAACCAAGGAAAACCAGGTCCTTAGGCAGATTCTAGGAATCTGCTCCTCCCTGGCTGTGACCAACCTTATGATGAACTCCCTGGTCATGGGCCTGGGAGTGGCCTTTGTCACAGGTCTTTCAAGCTTCACCCTATCCCTTTTAAATCAGATGATTCCCCAGAGGATAAGGATGCTGATCCAGACCTTCGTCATAGCCTTCTATGTCATCCTGGTCAACCTCTTTCTCCAGGCCTACCTACCGGATATCTCCAAGCAACTAGGGCCCTATGTTGGACTTATTATCACCAACTGTATCATCATGGGAAGAGCCGAAGCCTTTGCAGCCCAGAATCCCCCTCTGCCAGCCCTGGTAGATGGTTTCTTCGCAGGAATTGGCTACCTCTTGGTACTGATGGTTATCAGCTTTATCAGGGAATTTTTAGGTTTTGGAAGTCTCTTTGGAATAGATCTTGGTCTAAACTTCACCAGATGGACTTTAATGGTCATGCCTCCGGCAGCCTTTTTTGTAATTTCCATCCTGATCTGGTTTACCTCGGCTCGTTCCATTAAGGCCCAGCAGAAGGGAGGCAACTAATGGCACCTAATATTTCTCCCCTGGTGATCTTTGTTGCATCAATCTTTACCAGCAACATGGTCCTGGCAAACTTTCTTGGTATGTGCTCCTACCTGTCTATCTCCACTGAGTATAAGACAGCTTCGGGCCTAGGCAAGGCCGTTACCCTGGTCCTTGTCATAACCAATGTGGCCAACTGGGCCATCTATAAATACATTATTGCACCCCTGGGTCTAGAATACCTGCAGTACATCATCTTTATCATGGTGATTGCAGCCATAGTCCAGATTCTGGAGCTCTTTATGGACCGCTACACGCCAGACCTCCACGCAAATCTGGGTGTTTTTCTACCCCTTATAACTGTAAACTGTGCCATTCTAGGGGCTACCCTCTTCCAGGTAATCCGCCAATATAGCTTCATGCAGACCCTGCTCTTTAACCTGGGGTCTGGTATTGGCTGGTGGATGGCCATTGCCATGCTGGCAGCTATGAGAGAAAAGATGGGCAAGGCAAAACTGCCCCCAGGCCTAGCTGGCCCAGGGATTGCCTTTTTAATCACCGGAATCATGGCCCTGGCCTTTGTAGGCTTCTCGGGCATTTTCCCGGTACAATAAGGAGGCTCCTGTGAATTACTATGATATTTTTATGACGGTGCTCTCCATTACTGGAATTTCCGCAGCCCTTACTGTCCTTATCTCCCTGGCGGAGATGAAGCTAAATGACTATGGTATCTGCACCCTGGATATAAACAACGGTGAGAGGGTCCTGGAGGTCCAGGGGGGCCAGTACCTCCTAAACTCCCTGGCCCACAATAAGATCTTTATCCCCTCGGCCTGTGGAGGCAAGGCCACCTGTGGCCTCTGTAAGCTCCAGGTCATGGAGGGGGCAGGCCCCCTGCTACCCACCGAGGAGCCCTACCTGACCCAGGAAGAAAGGGATAACCACTACAGGCTTTCCTGCCAGGTCAAGGTCAAGACCGACCTCAAGCTCCAAGTACCAGAAGAACTCTTTAACATCAAGGAGTACATGACAAGTGTTGAAAAACTTGAAGATTTAACCCATGACATTAAACTGGTCAGACTCAAGCTCCCCGAAGGAGAAGTACTTAAATTCAAACCCGGCCAGTTTATGCAGTTTTATACCAAGCCCTACGGCAAAATCAAGGAATCGGTCTTTAGGGCCTACTCCATCTCCTCCCCCCCCAGTGAAGAGGGCTATGTGGAGTTTTGCATAAGGCTGGTACCCGATGGAATCTGTACAAACTATGTCCACACTGCCCTAAATGAAGAGGACCAGGTCCAGCTCTCAGGCCCCTATGGAGACTTCTACTACAGAGGGAACACTAAGAAGATGGTCCTGGTGGGTGGAGGCAGCGGCCTGGCCCCACTAAGGAGCCTGGTTTTAGACAACCTGGAAAAGCAGGTGGACGCCGATATGACCCTCTACTTTGGAGCCCAAAGACCAAGGGACCTCTACTATACCGAGGAATTTAGGCAGCTTGAAAAAGAACACGACAACTTCCGCCTGGTCCAGTCCCTATCCAGGGCCCAGGAGGAGGACCAGTGGGAAGGAAATACTGGAAGGATCAACCTCTATCTAGAGGAGGACCTAAAGAAGATGGAAGACACTAGCCAGGTTGAAGCCTATCTATGTGGAAGTCCAGGCTTTCTAGCATCAATTAGAAAGCTCCTAGCCGACAACGGCGTACCCACTTCCCAGATCTACTTCGACGAGTTTTAGGAGGTAGCCATGGCAAAAAAAGATCCTAGAAGCAAACAAATTCAAGAGGACATGGCTCCAGGGACCCTTTCCATGGTGGGATTTCTAGGCGATGATAGCAGGAGCATCGACGCCATTATCCGCCAGGATGAAGCCGTCCTTCAAAGGGAGGGCGTGGAGCTAAAGGACATTGTAAAGATGCTCAAGCGCTTCACCTTTATAGGAACCGATGGTCTGGGAGAACCCGTGGAAAGCGGAGACTATGAAATCACCGTGGAGCATTTTAGAGGCTGGCTCTACTGCCCCTTTAAGCATAAAAAAAGGCTCAGCAAGAGAAATACCACCCTCTATGATAAAGTAAGCAAAAAAACCCTCTACTGGAGTGATCTCTCCCTCCACCTCATAGAGGACCACTCCTTCTTCCAAGGAAGGGGGTCCCACTTTAGGATGGAGCCCGAGGACCTAATAGAGGTACTAAGACTAAAAAAACAAGAGTAAGTAGAAGAATTTATGGGAGCCCAGGCTCCCATTTTTCTTTGAAAGAAAAACACCCTCCTTTTTAGGAGGGTGTCTTAAGCCAGACCAGTCTAGCTTCTTAGCCCTAGTCCCTTCTTTTTATATCCGGTGACATGTATTCTAAAAACCTCTGTAGGAGCTCAGCCTTATGTCCCCTTAGCACCATATGATGGTTGGCTATGGGGCGTTTTAGAAAGTAGTCCATGGCTCCAGGCAGGTGGATTAGCATCTGGCTCCTGCAAAGATCCGTCCTAAAAAGACTCTCCTTTAACTTTCCTTCCTTGGCAACAAAGCTCTCGAAGCTATCCATCTTAAAGAGGGTGACATCCTCAAAGCCAAACTTAGAGGCCACAGCCACTCCGATTCCCGACTCAAAGTGGGTATTTAAGTAGACCTTCTCAGGATAATCCAGGGGCAGGGTACAGTGGGCTATGGTCAGCTCCTCCTCCTTTATATCAAGCTTGGAGGGGTTAGCCATAAAGACCGATTCACCCAGGAGTTCCTGGGCCACCACCATGGATAAAAGGCTTTTCTGGTCCCCTTCACAGCCCGAGGGATAGCCCTCGGCATTTAGGATAGCCAGGGCCAGGCAGGCCGTTGTATCCAGGGGATCAAGTAGGTCAAAGCACCTGAGGCTAAAGCCTGTCAGTTTATGTTTTTTAATAAGCCTCTTAAGGGCTCCATAGATATCAAGAGCCTTTTTCATCTCCTTTTTATCATAACCCTTGGATAAAAGAAGCTGGGTCCACTTATTTTCCTCATAGCCCCCCTTTTCATACTCATCCATAAGCTCCTGGACTTCAAAGGGGACAAAGTCCATACCGGCTACTTCTAAAACCCTCTCCCTATCAATATCCGAAGCTATGAGCCAATCTGAAATACCAAAGACCCCCAGCCTATGTCTGGCCAGCCTCTCCCTGGTCTCTTTAAAGAGCTTAATTTCTCTAACCTTCTCACCTACCTGCTCAGGGGTGCCATGGAGGATCTCCCCCTCCCTGCCCTGCTGCTGGATATAGCTTAGAATCTCCAGGGATGCCGCCAGGGAGTTATGCCCTGGATGGGTCAGGAGATAGATCCTGCCAGGTAGGGCGTCAAATATTTTTTTGAACTGCTCCTCGGTTCCTCCGGTAGCAACAAAAACTAAGGACACCTCCTGCCTCTGGAGGTCCTCTAGGCTACCAAAGTCAAGATCCGCCTCCATGGCCTCCCTGAATTCCTCCAGAGTTTTCATCAGCTCATCCATCTCCTGATGAACAGCTTTAATAACTAGTGTATGCATCTTACCTCCTTAGCTAATCAATCTTACTACTATGATACTATATTTTAGGTAAATTTAAAGGCTCTTTGTCCCCCTGTCTAAGAGCAGCTCCACTAGAGACTAGCCTATATAGCTAGGAAAAGCGCTAGCAAAAATCCCACCGGATTAAAGGGTGGGATTTATAGGCCCAGGGCAAGAAGATAAATTTTTAAGCTAGCCAGCTTCCTAGGCCTACCTTCAGCCTAGTGGTGGCAGACATTACCTGAGGACTCTAGCTGGCCCTTAAGATAGGCCTCCACCAGGTCTTCGGGTCTGCCCTCTACACCTACTATAACCTCAATATTATTATCATTAAAAATCTCTACAGCAGCGGCACCCATGCCTCCTGAGATAATTACATTTATCCCCTTCTCATGGAGGTAATTGGGAAGAAAACCCGGCTTGTGGCCAGGATTCTCCAGGCTGGTCCTCTCTACTATTTGATCTTCATGGATATCAAAGACTTCAAAACTCTCACAGTGGCCAAAGTGCTGGGCCACACTACCCTTAGAACTTGCAATGGCTATTTTTAACATGGCTACCTCCACTCCTCTACAGCCCTAGCTAGACCCTCTATCCTATCGCTCTTATAGTCTTCAATTCTCCCTCCATCACAGGCCTGGGAAAGCTCAGGATCTATGGGCAGCTTAGCTAGAACCCTCAGTCCATACTCATCGGCTATGGCATCAATATGGCTCTCACCAAAAATCCTGTAGTCCCTCCCATTATCAGGACAGGTAAAATAGGACATGTTCTCAACCAGGCCCACCACAGGAATATTCATCATCTGGGCCATATTTACTGCCTTGGCCACTATCATAGACACCAGCTCCTGGGGAGAGGTGACAACCAGTATCCCATCCACTGCCAGGGACTGGAAGACTGTCAGGGGTACGTCCCCTGTTCCTGGAGGCATATCAATAATCATATAGTCTATGTCCTCCCAGATAACCTCGGACCAAAACTGCTTGACCACCCCTGCTATAATAGGCCCCCTCCAGACAACTGGATCAGAGTCATTTTCCAAAAGGAGGTTGATGGACATAATAGAAATCCCCCCTCCTGTCAAGACTGGTAGCATACCCTCCTCAGTACCCAGGGCCTTTTCACTTACCCCAAAGGACTTGGGTATAGAGGGCCCTGTTATATCAGCATCCAGCACCGCAACCCTGTGGCCACGACGGCTGAGTTCCACGGCCAAAAGAGAGGAAACCAGGGACTTACCCACGCCCCCCTTACCACTGACAACGCCAATTACCTTTTTTACCCTACTCTTCTCATGTAGTTTTTCTGTGAAATCCACCTTGGGTTTTTTTACATTTAGTTCCATCACCAGCTCCTTTTTATTATAAAAGCTCCTTCATCATCCATGTAGCTAACCAGCCCTTCAAAGACCCTCCTAGCAGCCCTGCCCGAAGGACAATCCAGGTCTGCTATGGTCTTTCCACTATTTACAGCCTCCAGGGCACTTTCATCAAAGGGGATCCTCCCTAGATAATCTATATGATTTTCCTGGCAGAAGGCCTCAATAGCCCTGGTATTATCAAGATTTAAATCGTACTTATTGACACAGACCCCAGCCCTGACCCCCTGGAGACTGGCTGTTCTTAAAATCCTTTTCATATCACTGATACCTGAAAGGGAGGGCTCAGCCACAATAAGGGTATAGTCCACATCACTAAGGGAGGCGATAACTGGACAGCCAATACCGGGAGAGCCATCTATTATGGCAAAGTCGGCATCTGTATTCTCCTTCAGGGCCTTTTTAACCTCGGTTACTAGAAGTCCAGAGTTGCCACTGCCCATCTTGAGTCTAGCTGTGGAAAAGACCTCTTCATTTTTATAGAGCATAAGCTCCCCTGCAGCTACTTCCTGCATCTCAACTGCCTCCACTGGGCAGACATAGTGGCAGACCCCACAGCCCTCACAGTGGAAGGGGTCCACATGATAGAACCCATCAACCAGGCTAATGGCTGAGAACCTGCAGGCCCCTCTACACTCATCACAGCCTATACACCTATCATTATCAATCCAGGCCTTGGGTAGGCCATAGTAGTCACTCTCTAGAGCCTGGCCCTTCTGGGAGGTAACCAGGTGGAGGTTGGGGGCATCAACATCACAGTCGGCGTAGGCCCTAGCCTGTTTAAAGCTAATAAAGGCACTGGCCAGGGTAGTCTTACCCGTTCCCCCCTTGCCACTAAGGATGACTAGCTGCTTCACGGACTACCTCCTCTAAAAGTTCACCAAAAATCTGCCTATAGCTCTCCGACTCCCTGGCGGCCACCCTGCCTGCCGAGGACAGGTGGCCCAGCTCATAATCAAAGTCCAGACGGCCTAGGATCCTAAGCCCCTTTTCCTTACAGTAGTCCTCAGAGGGATTGGGACCAGTTCTAAGCTTGTTGAGCACAACACCTAGAGGCTTATTAAATACCTCCACCAACTCATGGACCATGGCAAGATTATGCCTTCCAAAAATCGAGGGCTCCGCCACCAGGATTACGTAGTCAGCATCCTTTATGCTCTCCATGGCATTACAGGCAGATCCTGGAGCAGCGTCTATAATAACCAGTTCTTCACTGCCCTGAACCTCCCTAAGAAGGCTTTCAATAATAGTGGTTGAGTGGACCTCACCGGGATTTAAAATCCCCGTATAAATAAGCAGGTCCCGGGACCTCCCCACCTCCACCTGGCCTACTGGCCTCTCCACCTCACTGAGGGCTCCCCTGGGGCAAACCAGGCTACAACCACCACAGGAGTGGCAGATACTATCAAAGATCATCAGCCCTTTACCCGTATGGGCTAGGGCGTTAAAGGCGCAAAAGTCCACACATTTTTTGCAGCCATCGCAAAGATCCTTATCTACCCTGGGCACCAGGACCCTGACCTCCTTCTTATGGATATTTTCTGGCTTTAAAAAGAGGTGGCCATTGGGCTCCTCCACGTCGCAGTCAAGGTAGATGGCCCTAGCAGCAGCTGCAGCTAGGTTTACCGATATCAGGGTCTTTCCTGTACCACCCTTGCCACTTAGAACAGCTATTTTCATCTCAGTGTCCGTGGTGGCCTTCATGGATTTCTGTAAGCTTTTCCAGCCTGCCCTCTAGATAGCTCTCAATATTTTCCTCAAGACCTGTCCCCTGGCTTAAATAAAGCTCTATACCAGCCCCATAGAGGACCTGGGCTGCGTTATCACCAAGGCGGGGGGTTATAAGGACAGAAACCCCAGCATCCACCAGGACCTGGGCTGCCTTTACTCCCACACCACCGGCTCCTCCGGCTGCTCCGTTAGGAAGAAAGCTTCCCTCTTTTTTATCCCTATCATAGACGTAATAATAGGGGGCCCTGCCATAGGAGGGATTAATAGTACTGGATAGTTTATCACCACTGCTTGGAAGTGCAATTTTCATCCTCTACTCCTTTCCAAGATAGTTCTTAACTGCCCTATGTAGGGCACTGGCCCCAAGATTGGAGCAGTGATATTTTTCCGGGGGAAGGCCCCCTAGGGCTGAGGCTATATCATCATCGCTGATGTCCAGGGCCTCCTCCAGGGTCTTTCCCTCTGCCAGGACCGTGGTCATACTGGCCGAGGCTATGGATGCACTGCATCCAAAAACCAGGTAGCTGATGTCACTTATCCTTCCATCCTCTACCTTTATATACATGGTTATAGAGTCCCCACAGGAGGGGTCCCCATATTCGCCCTTGGCATGGGCATCGGGCATACTCCTGGCATTTCTAGGACTCATAAAATGTTCTATTACCTTTTGTGAATACATACTATTCCCAAGTCTTACCATGACCCTGGCGGCGGCGCCTCATACAGCCCCTGCCGCAACCCCTTACCCCATCACAGAGCTCATACTGGCCACCTTCGATTATCAGGGCTCTACCATGGACCAGGGCCTCAGCAAGTTTTTTTCTTGCTCTGGTATAAATACCCTGGACGGTGGTCCTAGAGACTCCCATCTGCCTTGCGCACTCCTCCTGGATAAGCCCCTCATAATCAATAAGCCTGAGAGTTTCATATTCATCCACACTCAAAATCACTCTGCCCTGGATCTCATGGGGTCCTAAAGGGCCAAAGCGATTAACCCTGGGCAGGGTACAAACACTGCGCCCCTTTACTGGTCTAGACATTCCTTCCTCTTTTCTAAACAGGGATAACCGGAAAATCCGGTTATCCCTCTTCTATTCTTCTTGCAAATACTCCTCTATGGCAGCTAGTCGTCTTTTAAGAAAGTCCCTTTGGTCTTCTAGCCAGCCTCTGTCACTGGCCTCATCATCCCAAGGGCCCCA
>CAYFUM010000025.1:0-11012 GCA_964346475.1 uncultured Peptostreptococcaceae bacterium | reverse complement strand
GGCCCCAGGGTCCTCTTCCATCTCTTCTTGGCATAAAAACCTCCTAGTTTTTGACATATGTCCCTTTCAACCTAATTATACCCTCTTTCGGACATATGTCAATAATCCTAGTCGATCTCTATAACTATATCCTCATCCACAACCTGGATAAAGCTCTGGCCAACATTTAGCTTGAGAGGCTGACCCTGACTATCAAAGAACAAGGTAGGAGAAGTCCTATCCTCTTTCTGCCAGCTAATCCGTGCATATCTACCCTGGCTAAAGAGCAGGCCTTGGCCTTCTCCCACATCCTCCAGGTTGACCCTGCCCCTGTCATCCACAATAATTCCATTGGCATACTGGATAATTATGTTGGTGACTTCCAGGGGTTTTTCGTCATTTTCATCTATGTGGAGCTCGCCATCCTTGTAGCGATGGTAGAAGCCCTCCTCCTCTAGGTACTTATAGGCAGTGGTATTTCCCGGCATTATGTTCAGAGTAAAGGCCTTGGCCTCCTCCTCCCCTGGTAGACTTGGCTCATCATAAAAGTCAAAGCCCTCAAAGTCGGTTTTTTCAGGAAAGCCCCTCTCCTTACCATAGGCCCTGATCTCCTCCATGGAAGAATAGGCGTTATGGGGCGCCTCCTTACCTACACTGTTATTTCTGTAATAGACCGGTTCTCCCACGGCCATGCCATCCACACTACTAACACCAAAGTCTCTTACATCCTGAAGGCCAGCTGGGCTACCACCATAGTGGATATAGTAGGCACCATACTCCAGGATCCTATTTACAAAGGGGGTCCTGGCAGACCTGATGGGGCCAATGACCTTGGGGTCTGTCACCTGGTACATAGCTAGATATCTAGTAAAGTTACCCTCTACCCTGATCTCATAGACCACTTCAGCCTCCCTGAGGCCAGCCTGCCAGCGGGCGTTAGGGTGGTTATCCAGCATAATTCCCACTATAGGAAGATCCCTTAGCTCCTCGGTGGTCTCAACTCCACTAAGAAGAGACCTAATTTTCTCCTCCTCTTCTTCCACCACAGGCTCAGGCTCGACCTCTGGCTCCTCAGCTACTGGCTCTTCCACTACAGGAACTTCTGCCACTGGCTCTTCTACTTTCTTTTTACATCCTGGAAGAAGAAGCAGGGTAAGCAGTAAAAGAACTAGCCATTTATAATTTTTTCTCATAGTAACCTCCAAGTCTATTTTACAACAAAGGGGGACTTTCCACCACTAAAAGTATAAAAAAGCCCCCTCAACTAAGAGGGGGCCAATTTTCTATTTACCTAGCCCTTTTAAAGTTCATTTTGGAAGAACTCCTTTTGCATGGCAATTACTGTGCCACTGAGAGCTACTATACCAATAAGGTTAGGAATAGCCATGAGGCCATTTAGTGTATCAGCAATGTCCCAGATAACCTCAAGTCCACCGACAGCACCTATATAGATGAAGGGGATAAAGATAATCCTGTAGGGAGTAATTGCCTTAGGACCAAAGAGATACTCCGCTGACCTCTCACCATAGTAGGACCAGCCTATTAGAGTGGAGAAGGCAAAGAGCATAACGCCAATACTTACTATATAGCCACCACCAGGAATTGTGCTGTCAAAGGCCTGGGTAGTAAGGGCAGCACCGGAGCTTCCATTGTTCCAAACTCCTGAGGCGATAATTGTAAGAGCAGTAATTGTACAGATTATAATGGTGTCAACAAAAACTTCAAAAACACCCCAGAGTCCCTGACGCACTGGATTATCAGTAGTTGCAGCAGCGTGGGCTATAGGAGCAGAACCAAGGCCAGCCTCATTGGAGAAGACCCCACGGGCCATACCCATTTGAATTGCCTTTTTCATTGCTGCACCGGCAAAACCACCAACAGCCGCCTGGGTTGTAAAGGCGCCTGAGAAAATTAGACCAAAGGCTGCAGGTAGAGCCTTAGCATTCATAATCATAATAAAGACACCACCGAGGATGTAGATAACTGCCATAAAGGGAACCAGTTTTTCAGTTACCTGGGCAATTCTCTTGATTCCACCTAGAATAACAAGGCCAGTCAGAGCCATAAGGACAATTCCTGTTACCATGGGGGGAATACTAAAGGACTCCTGCAGGGAAGCTGCAACGGAGTTTGCCTGGGTCAGATTACCTATACCAAAGGCTGCAAGAGCCGCAAAGATTGCAAAGATTGCAGCCAGGGGCTTGTTATTCATACCATTTTTAATGTAGTACATGGGGCCACCAAGGTAGCGGCCATCTTCAGAAACTTCACGGTATTTAACAGCTAGGACAACCTCGGCAAACTTGGTTGTCATACCCACCAGGGCTGATAGCCACATCCAGAAAACCGCTCCCGGTCCACCACTGGCTATAGCTGTAGCAACACCAGCGATGTTACCGGTTCCAACAGTAGCGGCCAGAGCTGTAGCTACCGCTTGAAAGGGTGTAATCTCACCCTCACCCCCCTCTGTCTTTTCAAACATCTTAAAGAGGGTGTTTTTAAGCACATAACCTATTTTGGTAATAGCAAAAAAGTTTGTTCGAATAGTAAGATAAAAGCCTGTTCCTACCAGGAGCACCAGCATGACTGGACCCCAGATAAAATTATTGATAATTCCATTCAGATCTAGTAACCAATCGACCATTCTTTACCTCCTAAAATTAAATTAAGTCTATGCAGATTGTCTTTTTATCCTCCTTTATCTCCTGACAATTAAGAATAATTCGTCAACTAAATGCTAGCATAGCGTGGGACATATGTCAATCTTTGTGAGCCCCAGTTAATCATAGGCCCTAATATGCCAAAAGATTGTCAATCCCTGCTCCTACTGGTTTCTATTAATTATTTATTTCGATTACCAGTTCCTAGACCCAGGAAGTCTCTTTAAATAAACTACTTAATTTAAATTCCAGACAAAAGCCATATTAGCTCCTAATGTGTTAAACTATTCATAGGTTAAAGGAGGTTTATATGTGGCTAAATATTGGCCTGGGTGTTCTCACCGGCCTTAGTCTACTTTTATATGGTATACAGATGATGGCAACTGGCCTGCAAAAGACCGCTGGCAAAAGACTCAGGGTCTTCGTTGAATTTCTTACTAAAAATAGAATTATAGCCCTTTTAGTGGGCATGTTTATAACAATAATCATCCACTCCTCAGCCGCCACCTCAGTCATGGTGGTGGGCTTTGTAAACTCAGGAATCATGACCCTCCACCAGGCCGTAGGCGTTATTATGGGAGCTAACATTGGAACCACGATAACGGGCCAGCTTCTTAGTTTTAACATAGCAAGGTTTGCTCCAGTGGTCCTAGCCCTGGGCCTTATTATTCAGATTACTGGAAAAACCACAAAAAGAAGAAATATAGCCGAGATACTTATAGGCCTTGGGATTCTCTTTATAGGTATGAGCCTTCTAAAGGAAGCCATGAACCCTCTAAAGGGCTATCCAAAGTTTGAAGAATACCTAATCCGCTGGGGCAGTAACCCCTTTTTAGGTATCTCTCTGGGCATAGTTATCACCATGCTCATGCAGTCCTCGGCCGCCACCATAGCCATCCTTATAGCCCTGGGCAGTGAAGGAATTTTACCCCTGGAGGCCGCCCTTTACATAATCTATGGCGATAACATAGGCACCTGTGCCACAGCCCTTATATCAAGTATAGGCTCCTCCATAAATGCTAGGCGTATAGCCCTGATCCACCTACTTTTTAACATAATAGGAACCCTGCTCTTTGTCTTCCTACTGGGAAAACCCTTGGCCAGAATAGTAGCTATGCTAAATCCAGGAGATGTTGCCCGCCAGGTGGCAAATAGCCACTCCCTTTTTAACATAATAAATGTAATCATACTCTTTCCAGCTGCCTCAGTCCTAGTAAAGATCTCCCAGCTTATTATCCCAGATAAAAACGACCTAAGTTCAGCTCCCCTACTTGACACCAGACTCCTGGCTACCCCAGCTATAGCCCTTAAAAACACCATTGCCGAGAGTGTCACCATGGCAAAATTTGCCAGGGAGAGCCTTGAACTATCCATCCTGGCCTACCGCCATAGGGACAAGGACTATATAGAAAAAAGTAACCGGCTGGAGGTCAAGATAAACTCCTACCAGCATGAAATCATGGCCTACTTGCAAAACCTATCGGGCCAGGAGCTATCCCCCGAGGATAGACTAATAGTAGATACCCTCTTTAGCACCGTCAGCGATATTGAAAGAATTGGAGACCACGCCGACAACATTGGAGAACTCTCAAATATCTATATTGATGATGATGTTAGCTTTGGTGATAGCTCCACTGAAGAGATCAGAAAAATCATTGACCATCTTATGCTAACCCTGGACACCCTGATTGAAGCTATGGTTGAAGGAAACGGCAGCAAGGCAAAACTGGTTATAGAGATGGAGGAGAGGATGGATGACATGGAAGAAGAAAGTAGGCAAAACCACATCCAGAGGATGCACAGCTCCGAGGTCTCTATCCAAAGTGGAGTTATCTTTCTTGACCTACTCAGTAACCTAGAGAGGGTTTCGGACCACTGTAATAACATAGCCCAGTCCCTAATGGAACTAGAGTGCAATGTGGTTCTTCCCTTTATAGACTTCCTATAAAAAAATACCGGGCTTACCGGTATCTAGCAGAAGAGAGAAATCTCTTCTTTTTTTATTGGGGTGTCCACCTCCCCAGCCTATAGAGCCACCAGGCATAGAGAATTACCGCCACATTACTAAAGGTCATGGAAAACCAGATACCCTGGGAGCCCAGGTTAGTAAAGTTTTTAAAGAGGTAAATCATTGGAAGCCTGATAAGCCAGAGCCTGCCAAGGTCCATATACATGCCATACCTGGTAAAACCTGTACCTTGGAAAAAGCCCTGGAAGATAGAGAAAAAACCCATTAGAGGTATGGTAAGTAGAGAATACCAGAGATAGACCAGGGCCTCCTCCATAACCTGGGCCTCCCCCGAGGAGGATAAAAACAGCCCCACAAACTCCCTATCAAAGATAAGAAGGAGGATAGCTCCTGTAGCAGTAAAGGCCAGGGAGAGGAGGACAGCCTTCTTAAGAGACTCCCTAGCCCTGTCCTCCCTGCCAGCACCTATGTTCTGGCCCACAATAGCAGCCAGGCTCCCTCCTATCCCCATGGGAGGCTGCATGATAATACCCGTTGCCCTGTTAATCATGGCAAAGGCAGCCAGGGTAATAGTGCCATAGGAAGCTATAGCGGCATTTAGGACAATAAACCCCAGAGAAGAACCCATCTGGCCAAGGCTTGAGGGTAGGGCAACTAGAAAGATCTCCTTAAAAAGAGACAGCTTTATCTTAAGCCCCCTGAATTTAAGGCCTATCTCGCTGGTCCCCCTGAGGAGGATAAGAAGGCCCAGACCAGCCAGGAGGACCTTACTTATTAGGGTTGCATAGGCAGCCCCTGCCACCCCAAGGCCCAGGGTTTTCATTCCCAGAAAGTCTTCAAAAATAAAAAAGGGATCTAGCACAATATTAGTAAGAGCCGCCAGGGTATTAGCTAGGGTTATAGCCTTGTTATGGCCCTGGGCCGCCAGGATACTCTGGAGTCCAAAAAAGACCATGACAAAGGGAAAGGATAAAAAATCTATCTGCAAATAGACCTTGGAATACTGAAAAAAATCCCCACTGGCCCCCATAAAACCCACAATAGAGGGAGTCATGTAGTAGCCCATAATAGAAAAGACAAAGGCAAAAATAAGGCTCAGCACCATAAGATGGGAGGCCACTTCCTGGCTTTTTCTAAGCTCTCTTGCTCCCAGGAGTCTAGCCAGGATAGAAGTACCGGCAATGGAGGTACCAATTCCTATGGAGACAAAAAGATTGACCACAGGCCAGACAAAGGAAGTTGCCGCAAACTCTTCATGGCCCAGTCTTCCCAGCCAGAAGGCGTCCACCAGGTTGTAGAGGGTCTGTATAAAATTGTTAAGCATAAGGGGAAGGCTCAGGCTCCAAAGAACCCTGTAGAGCTCCTCCTCCACCATAAATCTACCGGTTTTAATCTTATTTTTTTCCATACCCCATCAGTATAGCCCAGGTAAAAAGACCTGTCTACTAGGCCAAGCTTTCATTTTCTTCATCTTTTTTAAAAACTAGTGTAGAATAGACATATATTAAAATTAGGGGGGAAGATGAATTCTAACTTTATTATAAAACTACTTAAAGATGAGGTCAGGCCAGCCCTTGGCTGTACCGAACCTGTAGCTATAGCCCTGGCCAGCGCCCATGCTGCAGAACTTCTTGGAGAAAAACCCCAGGAAATAGAGATCCTAACCTCCAGGGCTATCTATAAAAATGGCATGGATGTGGGTATTCCAGGTACCCATAAAACTGGCCTAGATGTAGCTGCAGCCCTGGGAGCAGCCCTGGCTGACCCTGCTAAGGGCCTGGAGCTTCTAGGGGATATCGATGAGGAAATAAGAAAAAAAGCCGATGACCTCCTGGAAAAATCAAAAATCACTGTGGACCTAGCTGACAGCGACAGAGCTGTCTATATAGAGGCCAGGTTGAGAAGTGAAAACCACTCCTCCAGGGTCCTCATAGTCGACCGCCATGACAAGCTGGTGGAAAAAAGCCTAGATGACAAAATCCTCCTCTCCCAGGAAAAGGAAACTGACAGTGATAACTCCTATCTAGAGGAGAAGGAGCTTTTTTATAAAAGCAAGATCCTGGATATAGTGGAGGATATAGAAGAAATACCGGCTGAGGAGTTTAGCTTTCTACTGGAAGGTATAGATATGAATCTAAGGGCAGCTAGACTGGGCATAGACCAGGCCTATGGCCTGGGAGTTGGCCACAGCATGGAAAAAAACATGAAGGAGGGCCTGGTAGCCAGAGACTTTGCCAACCTAGCCTATCTTCTAACAGCTGCCGCCAGCGACGCCAGGATGAGTGGCGAGAGAATAAGTGTAATGAGCTCTTCGGGCAGTGGCAATAATGGCCTGACAGCTATCCTGCCCCTGGCCGCCCTCCAGGATATAAGAGATGTGGATGAAAAGACCATGGCCCGGGCCCTGGCCATAAGCCACACCCTAACAAGCTATATAAAACACTATATTGGAAGGCTCTCCAACCTCTGCGGCTGCTCCATTGCAGCGGCCATCGGCTCAGGTTCAGCCATAGCCTGGATTTTGGAGGGAAAAGATATTATCCCTGCCACCATAAATAACATAATAGCCAACCAGTCCGGCGTAATCTGTGATGGCGCCAAGCCAGGCTGCGCTCTAAAACTTGGAACAGCAGCCGCCACAGCAGTCCAGTCTGCCCTGCTCGCCATGCAGGGTACCACCCTTGAAGACCACAACGGCTTAACAGATCCCAGGGTGGAAAAAAGCATTGAAAACCTAGCAAGACTCTCAAGTCCCGGTATGGCCCATGTGGACGACACAGTAATCCAGATTATGCGAGAAAGGGCCTAGCATGGACTCTATAATCTTTGATCTTGATGGTACCCTTTGGGACGCAACAAGGCCCGCCTATGAGGCCCTTGTCAGCATAGAAAAAAAGTATGGGAGTCAGATAACAGACTATGATAGCTTTCTTAGCCTCATGGGAAAACCCATGGATGAAATCGCCCAGGCAACCCTTCTGGGCCTGGACTTTAATAGAAAGCTTGAGATCTTTGAGGAGTTCTATAAGCTAGAGCTTAGCATGATAAGAAGGGGTGGAAGCTTTCTCCTGCCCGGTGTAAAGGAAAGCCTTGACTATTTAAAGGAAAGACTTCCTCTTTTTATTGTCAGCAATGCCCAGCAGGGCTATATTGAGACCTTCCTAGAAGTCCATAAGTTTAAAGAGCACTTTAGGGATTTTCTCTCCTGGGGTGAGAGCCCCCAGCTAAAGGGAAAGAACATCCTCTTGATGATGAAAAAACACGGCCTTAAAAGTCCTGTCTATGTGGGAGATACCCGGGGCGATGAGGAGGCTGCAAGACTTGCTGGGATTCCCTACTATCATGTAGACTTTGGCTTTGGAAGAGCCCAGACCCCAGACCTTATAATAAAAGATCTTTCCCAGCTTAAAAGCCTTCTTAAATAAAATCTAGGAGAAAACATGACTAAACACTCTAAAGCCATACTTTTTATCCTCCTGTCGGCTCTATCCTTTTCCCTCATGCAGGCCTTTGTAAAGCTCTCAGGACCCCAAATACCCCTTTTTGAAAAGATATTTATGAGAAACCTCCTTATTTTCTTTGGTGTTCTCCTTCTATTAAGAAAGGAGAAAAAGAAGATTGTGATCCCCAAAAAGGCCAGACTGCCTCTTTTTATGCGCTGCCTTACTGGCTTCACAGGGGTTGTTGGCTATTTCTATGCCACCCAAAACATGCTGCTGGGAGATGCCAACGCCATCCACCAGAGCTCCCCTATCTTTGTGGTCCTCTTCTCGGCTTTAATAGTCAAAGAAAAACTAACCAGAGACAAGCTCCTCAGCGTTTTTCTTGGCTTTCTAGGGGTCCTTCTCATAGTAAAGCCCAGCTTTTCTGCCTCCATTCTGCCAGCCATGGTAGGCCTTTCAGGTTCTCTAGGAGCAGCCCTGGCCTACGTCTTTATAAGTTATCTAGGAGATGATCTAGAGGGGGAGGTGGTCATAATGGCCTTTGCAGCCTTTTCCTCCCTGGCCTCCCTGCCCTTTCTTCTGGGGAACTTTGTCCTTCCCAGGGGTATGAGCCTGGTCTACCTCCTTTGCATAGGAATCTTTGGAGGCCTGGGCCAGTACTTTGTCACCTTTGCCTATAGGCAGGCCAAGGCTGGGGAAATCAGCGTCTACTCCTATTCCAGCATCCTCTTCTCAGCCGCCTTTGGCATGCTGTTTTTTAGGGAGTTTCCTGACCTTTTAAGCTACCTAGGAATGGGTATTATAATCCTAGCTGGCTATCTGCTCTTTAAACTAAGGGCAGCTAAGAAAACAAGTTAAAGGGGAAGACCATGGAAATAAAATCTGCAAAAAACTGCTTTTTTGTTGGTGAAGATGAAAAAAGCCCCCAGGGCCTCATAAAATACATCGAAGAAGAAGAGGGGGTCCTTCTAGTTACCTCAACCCAGGTAAATCCCTCCATGAGGGGCCAGGGCCTGGCTGGGATCCTCCTGGACCATCTGGCCGACTACGCTAGAAGTGAGGACTTAAAGCTAAGAGCCCAGTGCTCCTATGTGGTTAAAAAATTTGACCAAGACCCTTCCTACAATGATATAAATGCCGATAGGTAAATAAAACTGCTCCAGAAATTTCTGGGGCATTTTTTTGCAAAAATAGAAAACTACTTTTTCCTATTTCTAAGACTAAAAAAACTAAGGAGGCTGGCAGAGATATCAGTAATAGGATAGCTAATCCAGACCCCCAGGCTGCCTAGGCCTAGGCCCTTTACAAAAATAAGGGACAGGGGAATCAAAAGAAAAATCTGTCTGAGAAGGGAGAGTACCAGAGCCCTCCTTCCTTCACCCAGGGCCTGGGCATAGAAGATATTTATATAGTAGAGACTGGTTAAAGGAAAGGCCAGAATTACCAACCTAAAAACCCTGGCTACCAGTAAAAGCGTGTCCTCTTCTCCAATAAAGAGTCCTACAAAAAACTCCGCCCTCAGCATAAAAATTAGCCATATAAGAAAGGTCAATAAAAAGCTATAAACTAGAGATTTTTTTAAAAGCTCCCTAAGTCTTTTTTTATTTTCTGACCCATAGAAATAAGCAGCCAGGGGCTGCATGGCTGATGCTATGCCAAAAAGAGCAATAAACAAAAACATACTTAGTTTTGTTATAAGATTTAGAACCATAACTCCCAGCTCTCCATCCTCTGCCAGGAGCAGCCTGTTTAGGATGCCTAGTACAAAGGAATCCTCGATTTCTATGATAAAGGCAGAGATACCCCCTAGAAGAATTGGTAGGTAATAGTTAATAGAGGGCTTCTTTAGTCTAAAGCCTCTTTTTCTAGCAAGCTTTATAAAAAATATAAGTGCGTAAGTCGCACCAACCAGCTGGCTAAGCATGCTAGCCAGAGCTGCTCCTTCCAAGCCAAAGCCCAGGGGACCAAGAAAGATTGGGTCTAAAATCCCGTTGAGAAGAGCTCCAAGAAGAAGAGACACCAGAGAAACCCTGGTATTGCCAAAGCTGATTAGGACGAAGGATAAAAAGTTATTTAGACCAAAAAAGATAGAGCCCAGGCTGCTATAGCCAAGATAGGAGGCACTGGAAACAAGTCCTCCTCCACTGGCTCCAAAAAACTCCATGACCTGGATGGATTTAAAATAAATAACCAGAGCAAAACTGCTCTGTAAAACCACCAGCATAAGAGCCCCACTGGCTACAATTTTGCCTAATTCGCTATATTCCTCGCCCCCAAGATATCTAGAAAGCTTAGTAGAGGTCCCAACCCCCACTAGTAGGGGAAGAGAAAATAAGAACCTCTGCATTGGAAAAACAAGGCCAAGTGGTCCAAGGGCACTGGCACCTAGCATCCTTCCAACAAAAAAAGTATCCACTACATTATATAGTTCAGCAACCAGGAGCTTACCTATAAGAGGCAGGGCCAGGTTAAAAAGTAAAAACCCAGTGGGTCTATCATAATCAAGTTTACTCATAATTCTCCTATGTTAAAATCCCTACTGGCATTATATATAATGATCTAGATAAAACCAAATCTCTCCCTCTAGCTTCCCCCATAGATTTATCGGAAAATTCACTTGCTTGTAAAACAAAAACCCTACTTAGGTCCTCTGCCAAGCTAGGGTCGAACCTCTCCAGAGTTTAGTATGTCTACATATCCCCAAAACATTAAGGGTGTACACTTTATGGTGTTGGTGACCGATAGTCACTAGCACCTTTTTATTTATAAAACACCCCCGACATGCCGGTAAGTCCCCTATGATTAAGTCATCACACATAATAAAGGAGGGCCGGCATGTCTCATCTACAGTCTACACTAAAACTATTGGGAATTAAAGATAAAAACATACACCTTGAGGAGACTCTCTAAGCTCTGAAAAAAAGATTGTTAAAGGCAGATGGATAACCTTCAAAGTCGTAA
>CAYFUM010000024.1:21500-23037 GCA_964346475.1 uncultured Peptostreptococcaceae bacterium | reverse complement strand
CACGCTGATGGTACTTGGGGGGCGACCCCCTGGGAGAGTAGGTAGTTGCCGGTTTCATATATCGCGGAGTAGAGCAGTTGGCAGCTCGTCGGGCTCATAACCCGGAGGTCGCAGGTTCGAATCCTGCCTCCGCAACCATACTTATGGCCCCATGGTCAAGCGGTTAAGACACCGCCCTTTCACGGCGGTAACGCGGGTTCGAGTCCCGCTGGGGTCACCATCTTTATTGGGAGCATAGCTCAGTTGGGAGAGCACCTGCCTTACAAGCAGGGGGTCACAGGTTCAAGTCCTGTTGCTCCCACCAAATTTATGCGGATGTGGCGGAACTGGCAGACGCGCTAGACTTAGGATCTAGTGTTTAACGACGTGGGGGTTCGATTCCCTTCATCCGCACCAAGGGTGCAGAAGTGGCTCAGTGGTAGAGCATCGCCTTGCCAAGGCGAGGGTCGCGGGTTCGAATCCCGTCTTCTGCTCCATTTATCTTTAACCGAGTTTCTCGGTTTTTTTATTTCTAGGAACTACTATTCCTTCTTCAAAGCTTCCATTATTTCGCCTAGAAAACCTATTTGATTATGCCATTAATTATTTTATATTGGTTATTTGATTCTCTCTAATCTATATTCTTTATATTAATAGCAGTGGGCAAGTTGCTAGGAGATTTCCTTATTTAAAATATTCTTTGTATCTAAAAATCCCCCTCTTTTTAAGAAGGGGACCAGGGAATTATTTGAAAAATTCGTTGGAGGATGCAAGGCTAAAGCTTGTTTTTCGCATCCTATCGGTGTCACCGGCTTTTAGGAGTTTAGCAAGGTCTACAACCTGTCCATAGCTCCAGCGAGCAAGGGCTGAGCCAATGCTTAGCCTTTTTACTCCCAGTTTATTTAGATTTTCTAAATCATAGGTTTTGTTTGTAAGAAGAAGGTTAAGGGGTCCGGGTATTTCACTGGCTAGGATTTTCTGAGTGTCTTCCTCAATTGACCCTGGTACAAAAATACAATCGGCTCCAGCTTCTAGATAGGCTTTAGCCCTATCTAAGGTCTCATCTAGTTTTTTACTGCTTTCTTCTTGGTTTATCAGGTAGGTGTCTATACGAGCGTTTATTACAAAGTCTAGATCAAGCTCTTCTTTAAGTTCCTTTACAGCCTTGAGCTTTTCTACCATCGCTTCCTTGGGACCGAGGCTACCATCTTCCCTACTGTCTTCAATATTTAGACCTACAGCGCCTGCTTCTAAAATCCTTTTCACGCTGGCTTTTACTTCACTGGGACTTTCTCCAAAGCCTCTTTCAAAGTCTACTGATAGGGGAATGTCAATTCTCCTGTTTATAAGTTTAACTAGGTAGATTAGGTCCTCTAGGTCCAGTTTTTGCCATCGGCAAGGCCCAAAGAGTGGGCAACTCCAGCACTGGTGGTTGCTATTACTGGAAAACCAGCTTTTTCAAAGATATAGGCGCTGGCCAAATCCCAGGCGTTAGCTAGTATAAAAGTCTCCTCCTTCCTATGCATGTCCTGAAAGAGTTTTGCTTTTTGCCTTTGTC
>CAYFUM010000024.1:0-21400 GCA_964346475.1 uncultured Peptostreptococcaceae bacterium | reverse complement strand
GAATCCTTCTATCTTTTCTTTAATTCTATGTACTTAAAGCTGATACCCCCTTGAAAGAGCTATAAGCATGAAGAACTTTTATTTTTGGGTGGAAGCATTAAATAGGCTATACCAGGATCTTTTTTCTAGCAATTATAGCCTGGAGGAGTCTGTGGTCTTCTTTTGAGAAACCAAGGTGATTATGAGATGTCTTTCTAAGGTGAGGCAAGCATCCAGGGGAACTTTGTGATAAAATATATTAGAAGTAAAAAAGGGTATGAAATTCTCGATTTTACCTTGACAAATATAGACCAGAAAGGTGCTCGACTCTAGGTGAAGATATGACTGGATATTTTTTATTAGCGATTTTTCTTCTCCTGCTTTATCCCCAGAGGGCTTTGAAGGTGAGACGCTATGAGCTTCTGCCGATTAGGGGAGAGAAATTCCTTGTTATAAGTGATTTTCATAATAATGGGTTTATTTCATTTGGGAGGCTGGAAGGGATTATTGAAAGAGAAAATCCCAGCGCCATCCTTTTGCTTGGAGATCTAATAGACCGCAGAGGAGGCTATAAGAATACCAGGAGGCTGCTGGAACTTTTGGCTAGTTTTAATATTCAAATCTACTATGTTCATGGCAACCATGAAAGTGGTGCTCCCGATAGAGAGCTCTTAGAGAGCCAAATGGCAAGCCTGGGGGCTCTGGGTCTAGAAGGAAAAAAAGTAGCTCTTGGAGGCCTTAGCCTTGCGGGTATTGGCTATGGGAACCAGGCCACGGTCCAGGCAGATCTCTATCTCTGCCACAATCCTGTGGATGCATTAAATGGAGACCTCCCTGGTCTTTATCTCTGTGGTCACACCCATGGTGGCATGGTGCGTTTTCCCTTTATCAAGACCTTCTATGTCCCTGACCAGAAGTTTTTTCCGAACTACCACAAGGGACTCTATGAGCTAGGTGATAAAAAACTACTTATAAGTTCGGGCCTTGGTAACACCTTTTTGCCTATAAGATTTTTAAACCCTGTAGAGGTATTAATTATCAAATAGCACATTTAAATACTACAACTATTACTTTTTTAGTGTTAAAATAGTTGTAGTGTTTTTTTAGGAGGTATTATGTATA
This sequence comes from uncultured Peptostreptococcaceae bacterium, assembly GCA_964346475.1. Classification (GTDB taxonomy): domain Bacteria; phylum Bacillota; class Clostridia; order Peptostreptococcales; family Acidaminobacteraceae; genus DTU036. Next base: position 20,299 of record CAYFUM010000024.1, on the reverse strand, counting down.
GGGACACTTATTTACATATTGACTTAGATCTTTTCTCCAGCAATATGAAGATTTTAAAGAGGGAATGGGGGGATAGGCAGATCCTGGCAGTCTTAAAGGCCAATGCCTATGGTCATGGAGCAGGGGTCATGGCCCAGGCCCTCAGAGAGGAGGGGATAGACTATTTTGCTGTTGCCTTTTTAAATGAGGCCCTGGAACTTAGGAAGAGTTTGGATTCAGATATTTTGATTCTAACGCCCAGTCCCAGGCATCTCTACAAAGAATTATTAGATGCCGGTTTGGTCCAGTCCATAGGGAGCTTTAGAGCCGGTAAAGAGCTGCTGGAAGAGGCAAAAAAGCTGGGTAAAAAAGCCCGGGCTGAGTTAAAGATTGATACAGGCTTTCATCGCTTCGGTTTTCCTGATACTAGTAAGAGCCTAGATGAAATCATTGAACTCCATAGCCAGGGACTGGAAATGCTGGGCATTTATAGTCATCTTTCACTTACCAGTGATGAGGAGGATGAGCTCCAGTTTAAAAGATTTATAAGCTTTGTTGAAGAGCTAAGAGGAAGGGGACTGGATCTAAAGGCCCATATAGCTGATAGCATTGCTTCTATCAACCATCCCAGCTACCTGCTGGATAGACTAAGGCCAGGAGCCCTACTCTTTGGTCTTCGCTCCTTTAGAAGAGAGATCGGAGTAAACCCCATTGCTAGCCTTAGAAGTAGGATCTGCCATTTGGTAGAGGTTGAGGAGGGCCAGGGAGTGGGTTATGATTATAGCTGGAGGGCCTCTAAGAAGAGCCTTATCGCCCAGCTTCCCCTGGGCTACGCCGATGGCTTTCCCAGGGCTCTTAGCAATAGGGGCTATGTGCTTGTAAGAGGAAAAAAAGCAGCTATAGTAGGTAAGATTTGCATGGACGTACTTAGCATTGATGTCAGTGAAATTGAAGGAGTAGAGCTTGGTGATGAGGCGGTAATCTTTGGACCAGGCCTCCAAGGGGAAATGAGCCTAGAGGATATTGCGGGAATTTTAGAGACTAATAAAAATGACATTATTAGTCACCTGGCCCCTAGGCTACCCAGGGTCTACTTCAAAAACAATAAAAAACTCTTAGTCGATGAGTTGTTAGGAGAGGAAGTTGGAAGGATATTTTAAAGAAATGAGGGATTTTTATAGGCTACTCCATGCCCATCCCGAGCTCAGTGAAAGGGAATTTGAAACCTCCAGGAGAATTGAAGAAAAACTCAAGGAGTGGGGTATAGACTATCTAGTCTACGATAACCTGGGCATAGTTGCCTGGGTAGAGGGAGGGCCTGGTAGGGTTTTGGCCTATAGAGCTGATATTGATGCTCTACCTATTGAGGAGGCCACAGACCTCCCCTTTAAATCACAAAACCCAGGGGTTATGCATGCCTGTGGCCATGATATCCATACAGCTATACACCTGTTTTTATTAAAAATAGCCAAGGATAGGCAGGAAGAAATGGTGGGTACTCTTAAAGTTCTCTTCCAACCTGCAGAAGAAACCATAGGTGGTGCCGACTATATGGTAAAAAAAGGAGCTCTTAAAAATCCCCCTGTTGATTACGTACTGGGTCTTCACGTGGCTCCCCATCTTTACACTGGAGAGTTAGGCTTTAAATCCTCAGCAATAAATGCAGCTACAGCTATTTTAAAAATAAAGGTCAGGGGAGTTTCAGGGCATGGGGCCTATCCCCACCTAAGTGTCGATGCCATTGCCGTTAGCGGCTATCTAATTACTGAGATTCAAAGCCTAATAAGCAGAAGGTTATCTCCTCTGGTTCCTGCTGTGATTTCCCTGGGCAGTATAAGGGGAGGAACAAAGAACAATATCATTTCTAACCATGTAGAGATAGAGGGTACTGTAAGGGCCCTGGAGTGCTCTGTAATGGATGAGATTGAGGCTATGCTAGATAAGCTCTGTCAGGGAATTTCTCTGGCCCACGGTGCCAGGATAGAAATGAGTTTTGATAGGGGCTATCCAGCCCTAGTCAATGACCAGGACCTGCATAATAAAATTCTACCTCTAGCTAAAGAGATTCTTGGTGAAGAAAATACGGTGGAGTTTGAAGTGCCCAGCATGGGGGCCGACGACTTTGCCTTTCTATCTAGAGAAACTCCAGGGAGCTATTATTTTCTTGGAACGGGTATAAGGGGAAGAAAAAACTATCCAATTCATCATGAGAAATTTGAGGCTGATGAAAAGGCCTTGGAGGTGGGCCTAAGATTCCAGTGGGAGCTTTTTAAAGGGCTAACTACTTAGAAAAATAAAAGGGGGAGTGATAAACACTCCCATTTTTAAAGAGGAAAGGAAAGATCATTTTGATAGATTTGTTCAATGGTCTGAGGTTTAGTGACCAGGTAGTCCTTGCCCTCCTTGAGCCAGACAATGCCAGGCTTTGGTAGGAGGTTGTAATTACTAGCCATGCTGTAGCCATAGGCACCTGTTGAAAAAATAGCCAGGATATCGCCACTTTCTACTGGGGGGAGTTTGATATCTCTAATGAGGATGTCTCCTGACTCACAGCATTTGCCTACAATGGTGTAATTTTGACTAGCTGGCTGGTCCATTTTGGAGACCAGGGCGCCGTGGTAGAGCGCCTGGTAGAGAGCTGGTCTTATATTGTCGCTCATACCTCCATTAACCGCCACATTGGTGCGGATACCCTCCAGGGTTTTAATAGAGCCCACTTCATAAAGGCTAAGGCCAGCTTCACCTACGATGCTCCTTCCAGGTTCACTCACAAGGGTAGGAAGATATCCCTTGTCATCAAAGTAGCTGCGTATTTTCTCAAGGACTGGATCAAAGAAGTCCTCAAAGGCCAGGGCCTGGTCCTGGGGTAAATAGTTTATTCCAAAGCCCCCACCTATGTTAAGTTCCTTAATCACACTACTTGCAAGATGCTTGTCTATGAAGGAAAAAAGTAGGTCTAGAGCTTCTAGATAGATAGTTGGGTCCATAAGCTGGCTACCCAGGTGGAAGTGGAAACCATAAAAATCCATATAGAGAGAGTTTTGACATTTCTCTATTACTTCCAGTAGACCCTCTTCCAGGGGGAATCCAAACTTTGAGTCCTTTCTCCCGGTGACAATATACTCATGGCTATCAATTGATATGCCGGGTGTGATCCTTAGTAGGACCGGTACCCTATAGTTATAAAGCCTACTGTACTTTTCAATTATCTCCAGTTCCTGCTGGGCATCAATGATAATACGTCCTACCCTATTCTCCATAGCCAGTTTAATCTCCTGGTCTAGCTTATTGTTGCCGTTGAATTCAATGTCCCCGGGATCCATGCCAGCATCCAGAGCGAGCTGGAGCTCTCCACCAGAGACCACATCAAGACAGAGTCCCTGATTTTTTACAAAGCCCACCATAGCCTTGTTTAAAAAGGCCTTACCAGCGTAGGCAATCCTGCTCTTGGGGTATTTGTCTGTAAAAGCGCTCTTGATTTTATCAACCTGGGACTGCATCTTGCTCAGTGAGTAGACATAGAGAGGGGTACCATAACGATGGGCCAGCTCTTCTAAATTGACGCCATCCCAGTATAAAATATTATCTTTAATCATAGTAGCCTCTTTCCTAATTATGTGATTGATAAATATAAAGCAAGTTTTGTGCCCGGAAAAACTGATTAAAGCCTTGAAAATCACTGGCAATTAATTTAAAATTAAAATTAGATTCCAGAATTTCAGAAAATAGTTTGGAGAAACAGAATGAAAAACTTTGATAAGCTAGCAGACTCTCTGGAAGAAGGACTTATTTTAGTAGATAGCCATGAGAGAATCCAGGTTTTTAATAGGAAGGCCAAGGAGATTACAGGCATAATTTATGATGTAAACTTCGTGCATCCCCAGGGCAGACTGGAGAAGGGCGATATTGTTTTAATTGCCGATAATGCTGTAGGCCTTGATGATGGCAGGCTGACTAGCCAGGACCTGGAAGTACTTGGCATCTATGATCAGAGGATTAAAGAAAACTCCAGTCTTTTGGTACTAGCTACCTATGGTGGTGCTAGGCCTTATTATAAAGTCTTTGTTGAGGATACACCTGTAGAGCAGCTTAGCCTGGAGGCCAGAATTTCTGGTATTAATTTACGAAGCAGTATCCTGATGGGAGCAAAGCTATTGCGCCTGGAGGTTGATGAGCAGGTCTATGATGTAAGTTATATGCATAGCTTTGGCCATATGGTGGTGCTCAGCCCCCAGGGGAAATTAAAATTTGCCCAGACCAAGGGTTATTCCTATAGGAAAGAGGGGATAGGTGATCTTTTAAGAGGAGCGAGCTTTCAGGCCAAGGGCGCCAAGGGCGAGAGCCAGGGAGTCCTAAGTTCTCTTGCCGGGGATTTATTTGGCCAGGGGGATTTTCTTTCAAGCCTAAGAGATGTCCTTGAAGGAAAAAAACCCCGAATAGAAGCTAGGCTTTTTGAAATTCACCAGAGACAGGTAGTTGCAAGCCTAGCCAGGCTGGAGATAGATAAAGAGGTCTATGTTTCTATAAATCTTAGGGATGCATCTAAACTTAGGAGCTTATTGGAAGAAAGAAACCTGATTTTGGCTGCCCTGGAAAAGAGCCTTAACCTCAGTATTAAAGAGGAGACTAGTTTTGAGGGTTCAGATAAGCTTATTGGAATATCCCCCAGGATGAAGGAGATTAAATATCTAATAGGTAGAGCCAGCGCCATAGCTAGTAATGTGCTTATAACAGGAGAAAATGGAACAGGCAAGACCCTGGTTGCCAGGGAAATCCATGGCATTAGAGACCAGGATAAGCCCTTCGTTGAAGTCAATTGTGGTAGTATACCCCATACTCTTTTTGAAAGTGAGCTCTTTGGCTATAAGGGGGGCTCCTTTACAGGGGCACTTCCCCAGGGTAAGGAGGGCTTCTTTGATCAGGCCCAGGGTGGAACTATCTTTCTTGATGAAATATCGGAAATCCCACCTTTTATTCAGTCAAAACTCCTTCATGTAATCCAGGATAAGAGATATTATCCCTTGGGTTCTAGCCAGCCAAAGAGGCTTGACGCCAGGATAATAGCTGCTAGTAATAGAAAATTGCAAAGAGAAATTGAGGAGGGTAGGTTTAGAGAAGATTTATATTTCAGACTCAATGTTTTTCCCATTGATATACCTAGCCTTAGGGATAGAAGAGATGACCTATATCCACTGGTAAAGCATATCATGGATAGGCTAGCCCACCAGCTATCAATAGTTAATAAGGAAATATCGGGTTCTGCTATGAAGCAGATACTTAATTATGAGTGGCCTGGTAATATAAGGGAGCTGGAAAATGTCCTCGAAAGGGCCATGGTTGTCTGTGGTGGCGATATTATATATCCTGAACATCTAAATATTCCTAGGATTGAAAAACGAGATTTTAGCCTCAGGGGCCGGATGGAAGATGCTGAGAGGAGAATCTTCGAAGAAGTTGTGGCTATTACAAGGGATAAAAAGGATATGATGGAGATGCTGGATATTTCCAAGGCCAGCTTGTATGAAAAATTAAAAAAATACGGCTTGACTTAGTCGGAAGGAGACAAAAAAAATGAAGGTATTTATTTCGGCAGACATTGAAGGAGTTACTGGAGTTTCTGATTGGAAGGAGACAGATCTTGGCAATCCCCAGCACCTTAGAGCTCAAAGGCAGATGACAAGAGAGGTTGCGTCGGCAGCCCAGGCAGCCCTGGATCTTGGTTATGAGGTTCTTATAAAGGATGCCCATGATTCGGCTAGAAATATACTTATTGATGAGCTCCCAAGAGGAGTAAAACTTCTCAGGGGCTGGGCCTCAAATCCTCTAAGTATGATGGCCGGCTTGGATGAAAGTTTCGACGCTGTCATTTTTATAGGCTATCATGCCCCGGGTGGTAAGGATGGCAACCCCCTGGCCCACAGCTTTTCCTCCTCCCAGCTCTTTAGCTGCAGTATTAATGGCAAAATTGCCTCAGAGTTTAGTTTTAACAGGCAGGTGGCAAACCACTTTAAGGTACCCTGTGTTTTCATAAGTGGCGATGAGGTGATTTGTGAAGAGGCCAGAAGCGCTATTCCTGGTATTGAGACTCTAGCTGTGAAATCCGGCGAAGGGAATGCAACCCTGGATCTACATCCCGAGGATGCTGTGGATATGATCTATGAGGGCGTCAAAAGAGGGTTAGGTAAAAAAGAAGAGCTCCTTCAAGAGGAACCCCCCTACTATCATGTCAGCTTCCAATATCGTCTCCATCAGCTAGCCCATAGGGCCTCCTTCTATCCTGGAGTAAGAAAGGTCAGCCCCTATGAAGTGGTCTTCGAGGGTAAGGATATTATGGAAGTAATTACAACTAAAATGTTTATTCTCTAAAAAAAGTACCCGGCCTTCTCGGCCGGGTACTTCTTTACTTGAATCTATTATTTCTTTAGAATCTCTCCTGCACTGGCAGCTAGTCCAGCTAAAGACTGGAGTTCTGATGGGATAATTAACTTGGAGGAAGGAGTATCGGCAATTCTCTCCAGGGCCTCAAGTCCCTTAAGGGGGACCACTACTTCAGAAGGTACCTTGCTTAGGAGGATTTCCATACCCTGGGCATAGGCCTTTTGAACCAGGAGGATAGCCTCGGCGTCTCCTTCTGCCTTCTTTATCCTAGCATCTCTATAGGCCTCAGCCTCTAATATCTGGGAGACCTTCTCGCCCTCAGCTATTAGGATGGAGGAACGTTTCTGTCCCTCGGCCCTTAGGATGGATTCCCTTCTCTCACGTTCTGCCCTCATCTGCTTTTCCATGGCGTCCTGGATATCCTTAGGGGGTAGGATGTTCTTGAGTTCAACCCTATTGACTTTGATTCCCCAGGGATCTGTGGCTTCATCCAGGATACTTCTCATCTTTGTATTTATAATATCCCTACTGGTAAGAGACTCGTCTAGCTCTAGATCCCCTATAATATTTCTCAGGGTAGTAGCTGTGAGGTTTTCAATGGCACTTAGGGGGTTTTCAACACCATAGGTATAGAGTTTGGGGTCAGTAATTTGAAAGTAGACTACGGTATCTATCATCATGGTGACATTGTCCTTGGTTATAACAGGCTGAGGGTCAAAGTCTACAACCCTTTCCTTTAGGGACACCCTAGAAGCTATCCTCTCGATGAAGGGGACCTTGAGGTGGAGGCCTGTTCCCCAGCTTTCCTTGTAGGCGCCTAGTCTTTCGATGACATAGGACTGGGACTGGGGGACAATTCTTATGTTACTGACAATTACATAAAGTGAAATAAGTCCAAGTAGAATGACTGTTATAATTTGTGGCATGATTCCTCCTTGATTTAAAGCTGACTTGACTCGTCAGCGGATTTTACCAGTAGTTTGACTCCCTGAACAGTAAGTACAATAAATTCGCTATCAACCTCTAGGGTTTCTCCATCCTGGCTCATAATAGTCCAGATTTGGCCATCTACCTTACCCTGGCCTGAATAGTGTTCCCCAGCCTCCATGGTAACAATTCCTCTTTTACCCAGCACTGCGTCCACATTGGTCTTTACCAGGGCCTCAGGCCTCTTTTTAAGTAGGGGCCTGGTGAGGACTAAGAGTATAATCGAGACAATAATAAAAACTAAAATTTGAAGGATGAAATTTACATTGAAAAAGGCCAGTAGCATGGCAGCCAAGGATCCGCCGACAAACCATAGGGTTACAAGGGCGTAGGTAACTCCCTCAACAATGAGAAAGATACCTGCCATTACCAGCCAAAAGTATACGGGGTTTTGCAGTAGCCAGTTCATAAGATCTCCTTTTATTTGTTTTCCTCTACTGTTTAATTTTACCCAAGGCTAGACCTTTCAAACTTAATTATTAGTTTTCTAACGAAGTTTATAAAACTAGTGTATCTAGTTAGGCATAAGAAATTCTTTCTAATTTAACTAGGGAAAAAACTTCTACTTATGCTAAAATAATAAGGAAAATATGATTTTATTATGGTTTAAAATAGAAGAAGCTATGGTAAGATTGACCAATCACTAAAGGCTTGGTAAGCTAGACTCCAAGGAGGGGATATGAGAATATATGATGAATTACTTAGGAGGGGATATATTTCCCAATGCACCCATGAAGATGAGCTGAGGGAATTATTGGATAGGGAACAGGTTACCTTTTACATTGGTATCGATGCCACTGCAGATAGTCTCCATGCAGGCCACTTTTTGACTCTGGTAGTTATGAAGAGAATGCAGGAAGCTGGCCATAGGCCCATTCTCCTTCTGGGAGGAGGGACAACTCTTATAGGTGATCCTTCGGGTAGGGATGATATGCGCCAGATTATGACCAGGGAAGACATAGAAGAAAATGCTAGGAAAATTAAAAAGCAGGTCTCCAGGTTTATCGATTTTGAAGATGGCAAGGCTCTTATGCTTAATAATGCCGACTGGCTGGTGAAATTAAATTATATAGACTTTTTAAGAGATTATGGTCCTCATTTTTCAATAAATAGAATGATTAGGATGGATGCCTATAAAACCAGGCTAGAGCAGGGCCTAAGCTACTTTGAATTCAGCTACATGCCCCTTCAAGCCTACGACTTTCTCCATCTTTACAGGACCACAGGCTGCAGGTTGCAAATGGGAGGTTCTGACCAGTGGAGCAACATAATTGCTGGAATAGATCTTATCAAAAAGGTTGAAGGAGCAGACTGCTATGGCCTTACCTTTAATCTTATTACCACTACTGCTGGAGTTAAAATGGGTAAGACCCAGAAGGGTGCTCTTTGGCTCGATGCTGAAAAGACCTCTCCCTATGACTTCTTCCAGTACTGGAGGAATGTAGAAGATGCCTCGGTGGAAACCCTGCTTCTGAGATACACCTTCCTAGATATTGACAGGATAGAGGAACTCATGGCCCCTGATGAAAACATCAATAAGGCCAAGGAGGTCCTAGCCTATGAACTAACTAGCTTGGTACATGGAGAGGGGGAGGCAGATAAGGCACTTGAGGCTTCCAGGGCTCTTTTTTCAGGGGATGGCAAACTGGATGATATGCCCTCTAGCCCTCTTAAAGAAGAGTGGATGGGACGGGACTGGCTGGATGTTTTAGTAGAGCTGGGCTTTATTAAAAGTAAGGGCGAAGGTAGAAGACTTATTGACCAAAGGGGTCTTAGACTAAATGATGAGCTCGTTACAGATCTCTGGCTCAAGGTGGCTGAGGAGGACTTTAACCAGGGCTACGCCCTTTTAAGAAGAGGTAAAAAATCCTATTTCAAAATAGACGCAATATAAGAAGTTTTATTTATAAAAGATCGGTTACTTGCTAACCCTTCTTTTTTTTAGAGTTAAAATTTGCCTCTTTTGCTAATAAGTTAATTTAAATCAATCACTTTGATAGTCTAGAAGTCTAAATGCAAGTCCAGCTCATTTAGGAGAGTTGACCCCTTAGGTGGCCTAGTTTATAATAACAGTGTATGTAAGCGTAAAACTAATAGGAGGATTTATGAGTAAATTAAAAATGATGACCCTGGACGGTAATACGGCAGCTGCTCATGTGGCCTATGCCTTTACCGAGGTGGCGGCAATCTATCCCATCACCCCTTCATCCAGTATGGCTGAAGTCGTCGACGAATGGTCTGCCAATGGCAAAAAGAACATTTTCGATGAGACTGTAAAAGTCACGGAAATGCAATCTGAGGCAGGTGCAGCAGGAGCTGTTCACGGTTCTCTGCAGGCAGGCTCACTAACCACAACATTTACGGCTAGTCAAGGCCTACTACTGATGATTCCCAATATGTACAAGATTTCTGGAGAGTTACTACCAGGAGTTTTCCAGGTATCAGCCCGTGCGATTGCAGGACATGCCCTTTCAATATTTGGAGATCACTCAGATGTTATGGCTACTAGACAAACTGGCTTTGCAATTATCGCAGCCGGTAGTGTACAGGAAGTTGTAGATATCTCCAGTGTGGCTCATCTCTCAGCTATAAAGGCTGGAATGCCCTTTTTAAATTTCTTTGATGGTTTTAGAACCTCTCATGAAATTCAAAAGGTTGAAGTCATTGAATATGATGAGTATAAGAGACTGGTAGACTGGGATGCTATTAAGAGATTTAAGGAAAAGGCCCTGCGCCCAGAGCAGCCTCTTCAAAGGGGAACTGCCCAGAATCCTGATATCTTCTTCCAGTCCAAGGAAGCCTCCAATATCTTCTATAACAAGATACCAGAAATTGTTGAAGGATACATGGATGAGATTGGTAAGGTTACCGGTCGCAAATATGGTCTCTTTAACTACTATGGTGCTGAGGATGCTGAGTATGTGGTTGTTGCTATGGGTTCAGTTACCCAGGCTCTAGAAGAAACTATTGATTACTTAAATGCAAGGGGAGAAAAACTGGGAATGGTTAAAGTCCATCTCTATCGTCCCTTTGTCACAGAGAAATTTCTCGATTCCATACCTAAGACAGTAAAGAAAATCGCAGTTCTAGACAGGACCAAGGAACCAGGTGCCCCAGGTGAGCCCCTCTATCTTGATGTTCGTTCTGCCTACCAGGACCAGGAAGTAAGACCTCTTATAGTGGGCGGACGCTATGGTCTTGGAAGCAAGGATACTACTCCTACCCATCTTGGCGCAGTCTTTGAAAACCTAAAGAAAGATGAGCCCAAGAACTCCTTTACAATCTCCATAGTGGATGATGTTACAGGTTTATCCCTGGAGCCCAAGGAAGTTATAAGAGCTGAGGATCCAGAGACTATCCGTTGTAAGTTCTGGGGACTGGGTTCCGATGGAACCGTTGGAGCTAATCAATCTGCGATAAAGATTATTGGTGATAATACCGATATGTATGCCCAGGGCTACTTCTCCTACGACTCCAAGAAGAGTGGGGGAATCACCGTTAGCCACCTGCGCTTTGGTAATAACCCCATAAGAAGTACCTATCTCATCGATGAGGCCGACTATGTAGCCTGCCATAACCAGGCCTATGTCTATGCCTACGAACTACTTAGGGGACTAAGAGAGGGTGGAACCTTTGTACTCAACACCCAGTGGAATGCCGAAGAGCTAGAGGAAAAACTTCCTGGAAGTATGAAGCGCTATCTAGCTAAAAACAAGATTGATTTTTACTATATAGATGCTGTTAGTATAGCTGAAGCAATAGGTCTTGGTGGTCGTATTAATATGATCATGCAGACTGCCTTCTTCTACCTATCCAAGGTAATGCCTATAGATGAAGCAATCAGGCTACTAAAAGAAGAGATTGAAGTTGCCTACGGCCGTGGTGGACAGAGAATTGTTGATATGAACTACGCAGCTGTAGACCAGGCTATTGAAAACCTTAAGAAGTTTGAAATACCAGCAGCTTGGGCTGAGGCTGAGCTTGAAACAGTAGAGCGCGGCACAGAGCCCACCTTTGTCAGTGAGATACTACGCCCCATGACAGCACAAAAGGGAGATGATCTGCCTGTGTCTATCTTTGTGGACCATGCCGATGGTACCTTCCCAGCGGGAACTTCTGCCTTTGAAAAGAGGGGAATTGCTGTTCACTGTCCTGAGTGGATAGCAGAAAACTGCATCCAGTGTAATCAGTGTTCCTTTGCTTGTCCCCACGCGGCAATCAGACCCTTCCTTGCTACAGAAGAGGAAATGGAGAATGCCCCTGAAAATTATAATACACTTAAAGCCATAGGTAAGGGCCTAGAGGGACTTCGCTTCAAAATTCAGGTTTCAACCTTTGACTGTACTGGTTGTGGTAACTGTGCCGAGGTCTGTCCTGCCAAGAACAAGGCTCTGGTTATGAAGGATATGAAAAGCCAGAGTGAGCTTCAAGAGGGCAACTGGGAGTTTGCTTTAAGTCTTAGCCATAAGGATGTAATGACTAGGGAAAATCTCAAGGGTAGCCAGTTCCACACTCCTCTATTTGAATTTAGTGGAGCCTGTGCAGGCTGTGGAGAAACCCCCTATATCAAGGCAGTAACCCAGCTCTATGGTGAGCGTATGGTTGTCGCCAATGCTACAGGCTGCTCCTCCATTTATGGTGGATCCGCCCCCTCCAATCCCTATACAACGAATAAGGATGGTCTAGGGCCAGCTTGGGCTAACTCACTCTTTGAAGATAATGCTGAATATGGCTTTGGTATGATTACATCCCTAAATGTAACTACCGATAGGATAGCAAGATACTTAGGTGAGCTTATGGACTACGATCTTCCTGAAGGAATGAAGGAAGCAGCCGAGATTTGGATTGAAAATCGTAGAAACCATGAGGCAAGTAAGGATGCCGCCCAGGCACTTAAGGGATATTTAGCTAGAAAAGATGAGCTCAAGGATGACAGGGCCAAGGAAATCTTCGCTAAACTAGATGAACTCAAGGACTATCTAATTAAGAAGAGCCTGTGGATTATCGGTGGAGATGGCTGGGCCTATGACATTGGCTACGGTGGCTTAGACCACGTCCTAGCCCAGGGCGAGGATGTAAACGTCCTGGTTCTAGATACCGAGGTCTATTCAAATACCGGTGGCCAGGCTTCCAAGTCAACACCCATTGCAGCAGTTGCTAAGTTTGCAGCTTCAGGTATGCGTACAGCCAAAAAGGACCTGGGAATGATAGCCACAACCTATGGCAATATCTATGTAGCCCAGGTGGCTATGGGCTCTAACCCCAGCCACTTTGTAAAGGTTCTTAAAGAGGCCGAAAGCTACCCAGGAGCCTCGCTGATTATAGCCTACTCACCCTGTATTGCCCATGGTATAACCTCGGGTATGGGTACAACCCAAAGACAGGAAAAACTGGCTGTTGAATCTGGCTACTGGCACCTCTGGAGGTTCGACCCAAGACGAGAGGCTGAAGGTCTTAACCCCTTTGTTCTCGACTCCAAGGAACCCAAGGCAGACTTTATTGATTTCTTAAGAACAGAGAGAAGATATAAAGTTCTAGAAAACACCTTCCCAGAGATTGCTCAGGAGCTCTTTGAGGAAAGTGCTAGATCTGCAAAAAGACGCTATCAAAACTATGTAAGAATGGCTTCGATGGAGTACTAGACTAGAAGGCGCCCTAGAGGCGCCTTTTCTTTAGAAAATAATTTTTATTAGAGGTGTGCTTATGCAGGATTTTGTTTTTCATGTGGACACTAAAATACTCTTTGGGGAAAAAATAGACCAGCTAAAAGCTGAGTGCCAGGTCTATGGATCTAAAATCCTCCTGGTCTATGGGGGAGACTCGGTAAAAAGAGCAGGTATATATGATGAGGTTCTGGGTGCCCTGGAGGGACTGGAAGTAATAGAATTTTCAGGCATTGAGCCCAACCCCAGATTGGAGTCAGTGGAGGCTGGTATTGAGCTGGCTAAAAAGGAAGGGGTTGATATGGTCCTAGCCCTGGGGGGCGGTTCAGTAATTGATGCAGCCAAGGCCATAGCAGCAGGGGTAAGGACCCCAGGACAAGTCTGGGATTTTGTCCTGGGTAAAACCACTGTAGAGGATGCCCTTCCCCTAGGCACAGTTTTGACCCTAGCAGCTACGGGTTCTGAGATGGATAGTATATCAGTTATCAGCAATATGAAGACAAAAGAGAAATTTGGCTGGTCCTCTCCCCATGTCCAGCCCAGGTTCTCCCTTTTAAATCCAAGATATAGTTTTAGCGTATCAAAAAAGATGACAGCAGCAGGAGTTGCAGATATCATGAGCCACGCCTTGGAGAGCTACTTCATGGTGGATAGTAAAAACTTCCTTGCAGATAGGCTGGCAGAGGGCCTGCTTAAAACCTGCCTCCACTATGGACCTGTGGTTTTAGAGGAGCCCGAGAACTATGAAGCCAGAGCCAATCTAATGTGGGCAGGCTCCTGGGCAATCAATGGGCTTTTAAGCGCAGGAAAGGGAGTTCCCTGGAGTGTCCACGCCCTGGAGCATGAGCTCAGCGCCTTTTATGATCTGACCCATGGAGTGGGTCTAGCCATCCTTACGGGGCCATTTTTACGCCAGGCACTAAAGTATGGTACTGCAAGAAAAATTGCTGAGCTGGGATACTATGTCTTTGACCTTCCTGCTAGTGGAGATGAATATAGAGACGCCCTGGGGGCTATAGATGCACTGGAGGAGTTTTTTGATGAGGGACTTAATCTACCCCTTAGTCTTGAGGAGGTGGGTATAGGTGAAGAAGATCTGGAACTTATGGCTAAAAAAATTATCCAGCATAGATCAGGCCCCCTCCAGGGCTTCGTGGAGCTGGATGAGGAGGATATTTTAAATATCTACAGGAGCTCTTTAAGGAGATGAAAAAGACCCTTATTTTTCTAGGCCTTCTACTAGGAGGCCTGGTTTTTCTAATTAAGCCAAGATGTAAAAAAAATAAAGAAACCAGAGGCTTTTTAGACTATAGTTACGCCCATAGGGGGCTCCATGATAAAGAGAGTCCAGAAAATACCCTGGCAGCTATTAAAAAGGCAGTGGAAGCTGGCTATGGTATAGAGATGGATGTCAGGGTGTCTAAGGATGGTCTGGTTATCCACCACGATGAGGACCTACTTAGATCCACTGGACTAGATAGAAAGCTCTCAGATTTTTCTACATCTGAGCTGGCCCAGATGAAGGTGTTTTCAAGTCAGGAGACTATAGCTAGTCTGGAAGAAGCCCTGGGACTAATAGGGGCTAGGGTTCCCCTGCTACTGGAGATAAAAAGTGAGTCAAATCACTTTGACACTGCCAGTAGGGTCCAGGCTCTTATGGACAACTATGAGGGTGCTTATATGATTGAAAGCTTCCACCCCCTTGTCCTTTACTGGTACAGAAAAAACAGACCCCAGGTTATCAGGGGTCAGCTTTCGGGGCCTAATTTAGACCAGGGTCTTTTTAATGACTTTATGATGAAATACCTTCTTTACAATTTTATTTCTAGGCCGGATTTTATAGCCTATGAAAAGCAGGGGGGCCTTGCTCCCTGGCTAGCAAGTAAACTTGGGCTTCCAAGTTTTTGCTATACCCTAAAGTCTCCAGAGGAAAAGAAGGAATATTTTGATGGGGTGATTTTTGAAGACTATTTGGCTTAGTTAAGGGGATCTCTAGTATTATTCTTCCATGGTCTGGATACGGACCCTGTAATTGCCATCAAACATTTCTCTAGTGGCTTCTAGGCTGTGGGCCTCACCGTGGACTAGAATTAGCTCCTTAAGGCCTTGAGCCGTGGAGACAAAGCGCTTTAAGTCACTACCATCACCATGGCCCGACAGGCCATTAATAGAAAGAATCTGGGCCTTGACAGGGACCTTCTTGCCAGAAATCCTGACCTCTTTTTTTCCTTCCTCTAGCTCTCTACCCAGGGTTTCCTCTCCCTGGTAGCCAGTAAGTAGAACTGTAGTATCATCCCTTGGCAGGAGTCTAGTGGCATGGTCAAGGACTGGCCCTCCTTCTAGCATTCCCGAGGCGGATATGATTATCTGGCTTCCCGAGCTCTGGGGGGCAGACCAGTAGTCCCCCAGAAACAGATTGCTGGGACTTAGATTGGCGGAGGAAATCCTGTGAAGACTAGGATAATCTTTAAATAGTCTAAAGCCCTCAATTGCTAGCCTTGAATCTACTATAATAGGGGTCTTAAAGAAGTCCTGGTTTGCCTCCTTCTGGGCCTCTTCCACCAGGGAGGAGACCAGTTCCTGAGTACGGCCAATGGAGAAGGCGGGTATAAGAATCTGCCTTCTTTTTTCAATGTTTTTACTTACCTCCCTGTAGAGGCTTATGAGGCTTTCTTCCAGGGGAGGGTGGAGGCGGGGACCTATGGTGCTCTCCAGTATTAGGTAGTCACTTCTTCCTATATCCTGGGGCCTTGGATAGTAGGGACAATCATACCTACCCAGGTCTCCGCTGAAACTGATGATTTTTCCATCGGTATGGACCTTAATCCAGTGGGCACCCAGAATATGCCCCGAAGGTTGGAAAGAAAAGTAGGTATTTCCGTGTTTTATCTCTTTATTTGCCTCAACTGGGTATATAAGAGATAGAGCCTTATCTACATCGCTGGTTGAGTAAAGTGGATTAGGCAGGAGTTCTTGAATTTTGGCGCTATCATAGAGCATGAGGCGGGTAATTTCAGCTGTAGCCCTGGTAGTATATATAGGACCGCTAAAGCCTTTTTTCACCAGAAGAGGTAGACGGCCGCAGTGGTCAAGATGGCCATGGCTAAGCAGGACAAAGTCTATCTCTCTGGAATTATAGGGAAAGTTATTATAATTTTGAGCCTGGATTCTTCTTGGTCCTTGGAAGAGACCGCAGTCCAATAAGAAAGTTTCACTGGAAATTATTTTGTGGCAGGAACCCGTGACTTGACCGGCACCCCCCAGGGATTTAATAAGCATAAGGACCTCCTTTTGTCTATTATACCCCTAGTCTTGTAATTTTATTAAAAGTACTTTATAATTTATTGAGCGGAGGTGGAGATGAATAAATTAGAGTTGCTAGAAAAAAGAAGATCCGTAAGAAACTATAAAAACAAATCCCTGAGCGAGGAAGACAAGAGGAGGGTTAGGTCCCTGCTGGAGGCTCCTCATCCCCTGGGGAACATCCCTGGCTACGAATTGGTTTTTATTGAGGATGGGCCTAGGGCAGCCATCAAACTGGAGGGATTTGCAGGCTACAGTGGGGTTATGATAGAAGCTCCCCATTACATTGGCCTCTTTTCAGAAAAAGAGTGCCCTAGTATTAGAAAGAGCGCCTACGCGCTGGAAGACATAGTCGTAAGAATGATGAGCATGGGTATAGGAAGCTGCTGGATAAGTGTAGTGGACTCTGATGCTGCCAAAACAGTTATGGGATGGCAGGAAAAAGATGAGTTAGTAGCGCTTCTGGCCCTGGGTTACCCCAGGGAAGAAAACTACTTTAGTAAGCTCTTTTCAAATCTTGCCAGTCCTCTAATAAATCCTCTTAAGGAGGGCTATGCCAGATTAAATCTTGAAACCAAGGATAGCATGCCTCTAAGAGAGGAGACTTCTAGTTTTGTTTTTCTTGACCGGTGGGGCAATACCGCAGATTATGATGAGCTTGAAAGAAGGGGCATAGATAGGGTATACTATTATCTTAAATATGCACCCAGCTGGGGAAATCGCCAGCCCTGGAAGTTTATTATCGATGGCGATAGCATAGTGCTTTGCATCCACACCAATCCTAGCATCGGCAGTATAAGTGAAAGTCTAGATGGTGGAATTGCAATGTATTACTTTAAATTAGCGATGGAGGGACATGGCCTGGGAGGCCACTGGCTGTTTAATGGTCTAGAAAAAGACTATGATATACCCGATGACTACTGGGTGGCAGGCAGGTTCACTTTTTAAGAGGATTTATGCGAAAACTATTTATCCTTCTCCTACTTGGCTTCCTCGTTGCCTGCTCGCCAGAAAAAAATGCAGGTAATATCAACAGGGACCAGGTAGGTGAAGGGCAAGTCCAGACCTACAAAATAGAAAAGGAAAGAATTCCAAAGGATTATGCCTATGTCCAGGATAAAGACGTCTTCCTTGTGGATGAACTGGGCAGCCCTATCCGCAAGTTAAATTTCCAGGAGAGGGTCTTTATCTTTAGAAAAAGAGCAGATAAGACCCTGGTGGTGGATAACTATGGAAATAGGGGCTGGGTGGATCAAGAGTTTCTTTCAAAGCGCTTTACCAGTTATATTGACCTGCCCCTGGAAGGGGTGGATTATAGTCTCTACACTGTAAAGGATAAGCCCTACAAGGACTATGTGAAGACCAAGGGGATTTACGTTATGCCCTATAACGCCGAGTTTATCTATGAACTTTTAGATAGGATAAAGGGCTCAGCTATTAATACTTTGGTTATGGACTTCCATGATGACTATGGTAGGGTCCTTTTTGAAAGCAAGACTGCGGAGGAACTTGCTCCTGATGCCCTCATGCCCCTTTTTGAAGATGGGCCGGGCTTTATCAGGGAGCTTAAGGACCAGGGCTATCACCTTATCGCTAGGATAGTTGCTTTTAAGGATCCTATTTTTGCTGAACTTAATAAGGAAAGAGCCATAAGACACGCTGATGGAAGCCTGCTTGTCTCCGATGGCCAGTACTGGAACTCTCCCTATGACCGTCAGGTCTGGGATTACCTGCTGGCCCTAACCAATGAGGCTATTGAAATGGGTTTCGATGAAATCCAGTTTGATTATGTGCGTTTTCCCGATAACTTTGAAGACGACATGCTGGCTCTTAATGAGAGAAATGAGACCAAGGCCGAGGCTATACAGAAATTTCTCATGTATATCAAGGCCAACATCAATGATAAAAACACCCTTATCAGTGCTGACGTCTTTGGCTGGGCTGCCATAGAACAGGCAGATGTCACCATAGGCCAGCAGTGGGAGGCTCTTAGCAATGTAGTGGATGTAATAAGCCCTATGTTTTATCCTGCCCTCTATGGCCCTGGCGTCTTTGGAATGGCCGATCCTGAGGCAAACCCCTATGAGGTTTTAAAAATATCCATTAACTATGCTCTAGAGCGTAATAGCAATGTAAAAACAGCGGCTTTAATTCGTCCCTGGCTCCAATCCTGGAACTATTCAATAAAGGAAATCAAGGAGCAAATCCGAGCCCTTGAAGAAGCTGGTATAGAGGAATATCTCCTCTGGCAGGTTGATGGCAACTACCCTGTGGAAGGACTGGACTAATGCGTGTTCGTAAAATTAAGAATCTTTCGGAAAAACTCCAAGAGTATGCTGATCTTCTGATAGAGGATCCTAGAGCAATAGGAGAGGCCTTTGATAAAAGGCCCATAGATCTTGAGATAGGCTTTGGCAAGGGAGACTTCCTTTTGGAGATGGCTAGGCGCCATCCTGAAAGGAATTTTCTTGGTATAGAAAGAAGTAGCGATTTTGCCTTAAAGGCAGCTAGAGAAGTTGGAGGGCTTGACAATGTCCTCTTTATGACTGGGAATATTCAGGATATAATACCACTTATAGAAGATGGTATTTTTTCTGGACTCTATCTTAATTTTTCAGATCCCTGGCCCAAGCCCAGGCATTATAAAAGGAGGCTTACCTATAGAAAGCTCCTGGAGGAATACTCTAGGATTCTAAAGCCAGCTTCCCTGGTTCAGTTTAAGACCGACAGCAGGACTCTTTTTGATTTTACACTGGCAGAGCTTAAAGCCCTGGATAAGGAGCCTTTGGAGATCTCCTATGACCTCCACGGAGAAAAGCCCTGGCCTGATAACATAGCCACCCACTATGAAATGAAATTTTCAAGTCAAGGAAAAAAAATCCTGGCTCTAAGGTACAGGAGCTAGGATGCTGGGACTTATATTTGCAATTGTCCTCTTGGACCGGGTTAGTAAATTTCTAGCAGCCTTATTTTTGATGGAGGAGAGCCTTCCCCTTTGGAGAGATGTTTTCCACCTTACCTATGTTGAAAACACTGGTGCTGCCTTTAGTATCTTTAAGGGTCACACTCTGGCTCTGGGAATTTTTTCCCTCGTTATGGTGGTTTTTCTTAGTTATTATTTAAATAAAAGAAAAAAAGAGGGCTGTGGTCTCCTGGAGGAGGTAGCTCTGACCTTTATAATAGGAGGGGCTATAGGTAACCTCTACGATAGACTCCTACTAGGCTATGTCATAGACTATTTTGATTTTAGGCTTATAAATTTTGCTGTCTTTAATGTAGCCGATAGTTTTATTACTCTTGGAGCTATTATGCTTATCCTCTCCCTAATCCAGGAAGAATATAAATCTAAAAAATCCAGTGATAAAGATCAAGATTTGGGTAAATAGGGACCAGTTTGATTATGAAAAGAGGTTGAAATGGAATTTTTAGATGTTGTAAGTAAGAGAAGAAGTATCTATAAACTGGATAAGAACCTCCCGGTATCCCAGGAGGAAGTAAGGAAGCTTATCGGCCAGATAGTTGATCTGAGTCCCGATGCCTTTAATGCCCAAAGTCTTAGAACCGTGGTTCTTATGGGCCAGGATCAGGATGAGCTCTGGGATATAATCCATGATAGCTTTGATGGCATGGTAGCCAGGGAGAAGACAGACGGATTTAAAGCCGCTGCAGGGACCATACTCTTTTATCTAGATAGACCAACCATAACAAAATTAGAGGAGAATTTCCCTCTTTACGCCAAAAATTTCTACTACTGGGGCCATCAAGCCTCGGGTATGCTACAGATTAATTTGTGGAATGGGCTAAGAAGCCTAGGTATTGGGGCCAGTCTTCAACACTACAATCCAGTAATAGATGAAGCTATTAGAAAAAGATGGGATCTAGACCAGAATTGGGAGCTCCTTGCCCAGATGCCCTTTGGTGGCATTGTTGAAGAGGCGGGCCCCATAGAGAAGAAGCCCCTTGAAGAAAAGCTAAGATTTGTATAAAAA
>CAYFUM010000023.1:0-23197 GCA_964346475.1 uncultured Peptostreptococcaceae bacterium | reverse complement strand
AGCACTAGACTTCGGATCTAGGTGTCAGGGGTTCGAATCCTCTATACCTCGCCACTAAGAAAGACCGGACCTAGAGGGGTTATGGTCTTTTTTATTTTTTAATATCAAGCACTCTGAGCTAAGAACAAATCTATAGTAACTAATGCTGGATCTAGTCAACTTATTTAAGGTAGGCTAAAAATCCGGGGATAGCTCCCACAATGCAGTTTTTATTCTAGTGAAATATTCGCCTTTTTACACCCATCCTTTGCTTTTAAGGTTCTAAGATCCTCTTCTAAGGGCTGGTTCACAAAAGAGGGAGACTTTAGGAAATTTTCACTAATAATATTCTTTTATCTAGCTTGAAAAAAAACAATTATAGGCATTTTAAAGCCTGCCCGTGGTTGGGGCCTGGTACAATGGTGGCTATTATGGATATAGGTATAACTGAGGAGGTATGTTTAATTCTAGGATAAGCAAAACTGTAGGGACTCCATAAAGCTCCTTGAGGATATTATAAAAAACGAGCCCAGCAGATTCTATATTGAAGAGCTGGGTAAGATGAAGAAGGAGTGGATAGCTAGTATAAAGAGGGACATTTAAAGTCCAGATTTGGAGGAGATATGATATCAGCTAAGGATATAGAGTATTTAAAAAGATGTGTTGATCTGGCTGAAATAGCCCTCAGAAAGGGAGATGAACCCTTTGGATCTATTTTAGTTTCAGAGGAGGGTGAAGTCCTCTATGAAGACCATAACCAGGTTGCTGGTGGGGACCACACCCAGCACCCTGAATTTAACATAGCACGTTGGGCTGCCAGCAACCTAAGTCCCCAGGAAAGGGCTAGCTCTACGGTCTATACCTCAGGTGAGCACTGCCCCATGTGCTCCGCTGCCCATGGCTGGGTTGGCCTGGGTAGGATAGTCTATGCCTCTTCTTCCAAGCAACTAATCCAGTGGATGGAAAAGCTTGGCCAAGAGGCCTCCAGAGTGCGAAGCCTGGCTATAGAAGAGGTAATAAGAGATACCCTGGTTGAGGGCCCTGTGGAAGAGTTTGCTGAAAGGATTTTTGAGCTGCATAGAGAGTCTTTTAAAAAGAAAACCCAGGCCTGTAGCCTGGATTAGTTTGTCTCATTTAGGAGTCTGTAGTAGGCACCTTTTTTATTTAGCAACTCTTCGTGGTTTCCTCTTTCAATTATTTGGCCCTGGGAGAGGAGGATTATCTCATCGGCATGCTGGATGGTGGATAGCCTATGGGCGATAATAATGGTAGACCTGCCCTTGGAAATCCTCTTTATACTTTCTTGTATAAGAGCCTCTGTTCCAGAATCTATATTTGCTGTGGCTTCATCTAGGAGAAGAAGCTTTGGGTTGCCTACCATAGCCCTGGCAAAACTGA
Organism: uncultured Peptostreptococcaceae bacterium; assembly: GCA_964346475.1. Taxonomy (GTDB): domain Bacteria; phylum Bacillota; class Clostridia; order Peptostreptococcales; family Acidaminobacteraceae; genus DTU036. Next base: position 21,820 of record CAYFUM010000023.1, on the reverse strand, counting down.
CTAGCTGCTTCTCGCCGGAACTTAGGTTGGCTCCATCCTGATCAATAAGGCCATCGATGCCCTGGGGTAGTTTGTCTAGGAGCCTTTCTCCTCCCAACTCCTCCAAAGCCTTAAGAGCATCCTCCTTTTTAATATTCTCTCTGCCAAAGGCAATGTTTTCGTATAGACTTGCCCTTATAAGGTAGGGCTCCTGGAGAACTATAGCGCACTGCCTCCTAAAGTCCCTGATATCCAGGCTTGAAAGAGGGCTGTTATCCACAAGTATTTCTCCCTTTTCATAGGGATAGAAGCCAAAAACCAGGTTCATAATTGTACTTTTTCCAGACCCGGTGCTTCCCACTATGGCCAGGGTCTTTCCGGGTTCTAGTTTAAAGGACAGATCTCTTAGGATTTGCTGGTCTTTATTGTAGCTAAAGCTAACATTGGAAAAGCTAAGACCACCTTTAAAGTCTATTTGTCCATGCCTCTCATGCATTGGTTTTTCTTCTAGTAGCTGGCTTAGGTGCTTGTAGGCACCCTTGGCGCTTTCCAGCTGGCCTATGCGCTGCATGATATTTTGAAGCTGGTTAAAGATTTTAATGGAGAAGTCTATCAGTAAATACATGTTGCCCAGGCTAAAATAGCCTCCTTGGTAATAGCCAAGTCCAAAGACTAGAAGGATAAAGGCTCTGGTAAAGGCCCCAAGAAAACCAACGGCGTTCCAGCTAAAGAGAGCTTCAAGCTGGGTCATCTTGACACCGGTTTTATAGAGATTTTCGCTGGTTTCTTCATATTCCTCTAGCAGTAAAGCTTCCTTGCCCATGCTCTGCATTAGGGACATTCCTTGAATACTCTCGCTTATATGGGCGTTTACAGCGCTGAGCTGCTGGCGATAGCTGGTGTTATATAGGCTGGCCTTACTGCCATAGACATAGATTAGAGTAGCCATAAGGGGCAGGGGGACTAGGGCGATAAGGCCCAGCTTTACCTCCCTAATAAAAAGTAATGAATAGATTCCTATCAGGTATAAAAGTGCAATCAGCATTTGTGAAAGCACAGTCTGAAAGAGGATTCTAACATCGTTGGCATCGTTAACAATCCTAGAAACCAGTCGGCCTGAGGGCTGCTTGTCAAAGTATGCTATGGGAAGCTTTTGTACCCAGGCAAACATCTCCCTTTGTAGATGGGAGGAAATGCTGTTGGCTGCCCTTTGAAATCCATAGTTTGCCAAAAATGAAAAGACTGATCCCAGTATTATAAATAAGAGATAGACAAGGAGGAGCTTCATAAAAAGACCTTGATCTCTTGCCCCTTGGCCCTCAATTAACTCTTTGTCTAGAAGGCGGGCCAAAATAAGAGGGGATATAAGCTCTGAAGCAACTGTTATTAGGGCTAGGGCCAGGCTAATAAGGAGATTTTTTCTTTCTCTAAGGGCTATCTTTATTAGAAATTTATTCATAGCTAGCCTCCTGCTTAATCCACTGCTCATAGTACCAAGCCTTGTTTGCAAGAAGCTGGTGGTGAAGGCCTCTTTCAACAATTCGACCCTCCTGGAGAACAAGGATTTCGTCGCAATTTTTTACAGCTGAAAGTCTATGGCTAATAATAACTAGGCTTGTAGACCTGGGAAGCTTATCAAACTGCCTCTCGATATAGCTCTGGGTAAGGTTGTCAACGGCAGAGAGGGTGTCATCCAGGAGCAGGAGGCTGGGCTGCCTGTAAAGGGCTCTAGCTAGGCTGAGCCTTTGTTTTTGTCCTCCAGAGAGGTTGATTCCATTTTCACCAAGCAGAGTATCTAGACCCTGGGGCATCTCCTCAAGATCTGGTATAAAGCCTGCCCGGTCTAAAACCTCCATTAGGTCACTTTCTTCATGATCACCTAGTAGGATGTTATCCCTAAGACTTTTAGAGAAGAGGACATGTTCCTGGGGGACAAAGCCCAGTTGGCTGCGATAGATCTCCAGATTAATCCTATCAAAATCCTCTCCATCAATTGAGATGCCCTGGGCTGGAGGATAGATGGCCAGGAGTTGTCTAAGAAGGGTGGTTTTTCCCGACCCTATTGGGCCAACAATACCTAGTTTTTTGCCTTGGGGGATTTCTAGACTAACCTGGATAAGGCCCTGGGAGTCCTTGTAGTTAAAATTCACATCCTTAAAGCTGATGTTTTCACCCGGTGGGATAGGTCCACCTTGGGGCAGAGGTTCATCATCAAAGGCTAGGAGCTTTTCTATCCTCCTCCAGCTGGTCTTGGCCTGCTGGTTGACAGCCATATATTCACCAAAGGCCATCATAGGCCAGCTAAGCATGCCCAGATAGAGACTTATTGATACAAGGCCTCCCAGTGTTATTAGGCTTTCTTTTAGTAAAGAGGCGCCAAAGGCCATGGAAAGAAAAAAACCCAGGCCGGGAATCATTCTAGTGGTTAAACTGTAGAGGGTTATATACTTTGAAACCTGGTTTCTATCATCCCTTAGAGCCAGGCTCAATTTAGAAAACTCATCCAGCTCAGTGTCTTCCTGGATATAGGCTCTTAGAATCCTAAGTCCCCTGGCATGGGCCAGAACCTTGGCGCTGAGCTCATCGGTTCTATTTTGGGCACTAGAAAAGGACTGGTCAATTTTATCTTCAAGATATTTAGATGTAACTATTAGTAGAGGAAAGGGGATAACACTGACCAGGGTGAGCTGCCAGGAGATCCTAGCCATAAGAAGAAGGATTAAAGCTGGGTAAAGGGTGCTATCCATAAGGGCCATCATGCCAAAACCCGTGTAGTCACCAAGGCTGCTTACATCACTGGTAGACCTGGCCATGATTTCTCCGCTACTATGCTGGTGAAAGAAAAAGGGATTTTGCTTTATTAGCTTGGTCATGATCTTCTTTCTTAGTTCATTCATGGCACTGTTGGCAGCATTAAATAGGTAGAAGTCAGCAAAGTAGCCTAGGAGATAATTTAAAAGGCTCAGAATAAATAAAAGTGCGATGAGGAGTTTGAAATTTTCAAAGGATAGACTGGCCCTCTCCAGGCCATCACTAATAATTCCTACCAGCATGGGAGGAACTAAAATAAATATATCAATTAAAACCAGGCTAATTAGGGCAATTGTGTAGGGCTTTTTATGACTCTTATAAAACCAGTCAAGCTCTTTTATTAATGTAAACAAGGGAGCCTCCACTTACTTATAGAATAAGGACAGTTTAAAGGTAACACTTGAAGAAGGTTGGTGTCAATCCAGGGTGAAACTAGCAGAAAGAGGGACTTTAACCTGAGAAATAGTAATTTTTGTGTTTAAAAGCTCTGGGCTAGGAGGAGCTTTCTAGATCTGGCCTCTTAAGAGAAAGTTTCCAGTTATCTCGATAGAGCAGTTGGCAATTGTTTCAAAATAGTCTTTAAATATCACTTTACAAAGATATTTCCTTGGAGTATGATATATACATATTTCGATGTACCAATACCAGCCTATTTTTACATCAGATGTAGAAATGGGCTTTTTTAGTGTCATGGAAGTAAAAATATTTAGGAGGTTTCTTTCGTGAATAAAGGAACAGTAAAATGGTTTAACTCAACAAAAGGATTTGGTTTTATATCTAGAGAAGATGGCGGCGGAGATGTATTTGTACATTTTTCAGCTATCCAAGGAGATGGATATAAAGAACTTCACGAAGGTCAAAAAGTTAGCTTTGATCTAGAAGATGACACTAGAAACGGTAAAGGCGAGCGTGCTGTAAACGTTAGAGTAGAAGCCTAATTATTTGATTGATGGAAAGAAGCCTGCTGATAAGCGGGCTTTTTTTCATCTTGTCGACTTTTAAACCATGGCTGTGGTATTATTGATATATAAATATTAGGGGGCGATATGGGAATTTATGTTCTTGTTTTGGCAGCAGGAAAAAGCCAGCGCATGGGCCAGGGGATAAACAAATTACTTCTTCCCCTCCGCGGAAAAACCGTAATAGAGAATAGTTTGGATGTTTTTTCTGTGGATAAGCGACTTGATGGCGTCATTGTAGTAACCTCCAATCCCTTTATCAGGGAGCTAGCCCTAGATAGGGGCTTTCTTGTCAGTCAAGGTGGAGAAAGAAGGCAGGATTCGGTAATTTCAGGACTCGAGGGTTTGAAGGATGAGGACTATGTCCTTATTCATGATGGGGCTCGGCCCTTTATTAATAGAGAGCTCTTAGACTTGTGTCTTGAAAAGGCAGTAAAATCCCAGTCTTTCATTCTAGGAATTCCAGTTACCGACACCATCAAAAAAATTGAAGGGGGACTAGTAAGGGCTACTCCTAAGAGGGAGGAACATATCCTGGCTCAAACCCCCCAGGGTTTTAGGGTTGGTCTTTTAAGGGAGGCCTATAAAAAGGTTGAAGAGGAGGGCCTATCTGTTACCGATGACGCCTCTGCTCTAGAAATTTTGGGTGAGAGGGTTTATGTTGTCCCAGGTAGTGAGGAAAATAGAAAGATTACCTCATCGGCAGATATGAGGTATCTCAAATGATAAGAATAGGCCAGGGAATTGACTTTCATAGATTTGGACCAAATAGAAAACTGATTCTAGGGGGAGTGGAGATTGACTATCCGCTAGGCCTAGTCGGTCATAGTGATGCCGACCTTCTTCTCCATGCACTCAGCGATGCAATCCTGGGGGCCCTGGGACTGGGTGATATAGGCCAGCACTATAGTGATAGGGATCCTAGATGGAAGGATATGGACAGCTCTCTTATTTTGAGTGGGAGTCTGGCAAGGGCCCAGGAGCTGGGCTATTATTTAGGCAATCTCGACCTTACTCTTATAGGTGAGGAACCTAAGCTGGGTCCCTACAGGGATAGGATTAGGGCCAACCTAGCAAGGTTATGTGGCCTTGAAGAGTCAAGGATAAACATAAAGGCCACCACTAGTGAGTCCATGGGTGATATTGGAAAAAAAGAGGGCCTTGGGGCTCTATGTATTGTCCTTATGGTTAAAAAAGGAGGCCCCTTTAGTGGAACATTATAGGTTTAACCCCAATCCAAGGTGTGAATACTTCCCCTGTCATAGGGGGATTCCCAAAGAGGAGTTCAACTGTCTTTTTTGCTACTGCCCCCTCTATCTACTGGGGGACCAGTGTGGAGGAAACTTTAGCTTTCATGATGGAATAAAGGACTGTTCAGGTTGTGTTAGACCCCACGACAAGGACAGCTATGATTTTGTAATGAGCAGGATGCATTTGATTTTTAGGAGGCAAGATTAGTGGTAAGAGTGAGATTTGCACCCAGCCCTACGGGCTATGTGCATGTGGGAAGTTTAAGAACGGCATTGTATTGTTATTTGTTTGCCCATCATAACGAGGGGAAATATATCCTACGTATAGAGGACACCGACCAGTCAAGATTGGTGGAAGACGCGGTGGAAAACCTCCTTAGAGAAATGGAGTGGACGGGAATTAGTCACGATGAAGGACCTAGCCAGCTAGATGGAGAGATTAAAGACCTTGGTGACTACGGGCCCTATACTCAAAGTAAGCGCTTGGATATATATAGGAAATATGTAGACCAGTTACTTGCAGAGGACAAGGCCTATCCTTGTTTTTGCAGCAGGGAGCGCCTGGATAGTTTAAGAGAGGCTGGAGGCCATGGCTATGATGGCCACTGTAGAGATCTAGATAGAAAAAAGGCAGAGGAGAGAATTGCCTCGGGAGAGTCCTACGTAATTAGAATGAAAATGCCTAGGGATGTGGATCTTGTCTTTGATGATCTAGTTCGTGGGAGGATCTCAATGAACTCCGATGATAGCGATGACCAGGTAATTCAAAAGTCCGATGGCTTTCCCACCTACCATTTGGCGGTGGTTGTTGATGACCACCTGATGGAAATCAGCCATGTTATCAGGGGAGAAGAGTGGCTTAGTTCGGTGCCCAAACACTTGGTTCTCTATGACTATTTTGGCTGGGAGAGACCCTACTATGCCCACCTGCCAAATATCCTAAGCACCTCAAGAAAAAAACTCAGCAAGAGGGAGGGTGACGTTTCAGTTTCTGATTTTAGGGAGAAGGGATATCTACCTGAAGCCCTAGTCAACTTCCTTGCCCTGGTGGGCTGGAATCCCGGTGACGATAGGGAAATTATGTCTGTTGAGGAAATGATTGAAGCCTTTAGCTTTGAGAGGGTTTCTAGAAGCGGTGGAGTTTTCGATATTGATAAACTCAACTATATGAACAACCAGTATATTAAAAAGACTGATAATAATAGACTCTACAGCCTCCTGGACCAGGATGTTTTGGAGGGCAAGGACAAGGATCAAGTCCTTGAAATTATTGAGCTGGTCAAGGAAAGGGTGGACAGGGTTAATGAGCTTCTACCCTATATAGAGGGTTTTTATGAGGATGAAATAATAATTGGTGAGGATGCAAGAGAGGTACTTAAAGAGGAGCATGTAAAAGCCCTTCTTGAGAGGTTTTACTCCAAACTGGAGTCCCTAGAAGCTTTTGATAAAGATGGGATCCAGGCCTCTATTAAGGAGTGCCAGAAGGAGGAGGGAGTCAAGGGCAAGAAGCTCTTTATGCCTCTTAGGATTGCTAGCAGCGGAGAAATCCACGGGCCAGAGCTCGTAACCAGCATCTATCTTCTGGGCAAAGAGAGAGCTTTAGCTAGAATAAAGCAGGTCTTGGAGTTATTATGAAATTAAAATTATTCAACACCCTAAGTTTGGAGCTGGAGGATTTTATTCCAATAAGGGAGGACAGGGTTAGCATCTACACCTGCGGACCTACAGTCTATGACTATGCCCATATAGGCAACATGAGAACCTATGTCAGTGAAGATATCCTGGTAAGGACCCTTGAAGCTCTGGGCTACAATGTTGTAAGGGCTATGAACATAACCGATGTCGGCCATCTTACAGGAGATGGCGATGACGGCGATGACAAGATGCTCCTTGGGGCAAAAAGGGAGAAAAAGACAGTCTGGGAGATTGCCCAGTACTATACTGATGCTTTTTTTAAAGACTTCGATGAGCTGAGGTTAAAAAGGCCTAATATTATAGAGAGGGCCACAGACCATATAGAGGGATATATTGACTTTATTAAGGTCCTAGAGGACAAGGGTTTCACCTATAGAGCTGGAGGAAATGTCTACTTTGATATTTCAAAGTTCCCCAGGTATACAGAGCTCTCCAGGATGCCCCTGGAGAATCTCCAAGTGGGGGCTAGAGAGGGTGTGGAGCTAGATAAAAACAAGAAGAACCCCTTTGATTTTGTCCTCTGGTTTACCCAGTCAAAATTTGAAAACCAGGAGATGATATGGCAGAGTCCCTATGGTGAGGGCTATCCTGGCTGGCACCTGGAGTGTTCAGTGATTTCAATGGAGGCCTTCGGCCCCAGGATGGATATCCATGGGGGAGGAGTGGACCATATTCCTACCCACCATACCAATGAGATTGCCCAGAGTGAGAGCTATACCGGTGAAAAATGGGTAAACTACTGGTGGCATGCTGAGTGGCTTATTGATAAAGAAGGCAAGATGAGTAAGTCCAGAGGCGAGTTTCTAAGCCTTCAGTATCTAAAGAGCCTTGGTTACGACCCCATGGAATACAAGTACTTCCTACTGGGAAGCCACTATCGTCGGCAGCTACTTTTTACCTTCGAAGGCCTTGATGGAGCCAAGGAGGCCTATAGCAAGTTAAAAGCTAGATGTCTGGCCCTGGATCCTCCTGTTGAGACCCAGGCCTACTGGGATGACTTCCTAGAACAGCTGGCCAGGGATTTAAATACTGCCAATGCTCTTACGGTGCTCTATAAGTGCTTGAATGATGAGAGCCTCTCTTCGGGAGAGAAGGCCTATGCTATAGCTAGGATGGATGGGGTCCTTAATTTAGAGCTCTTCCAAGAGAAAGAAATAGATAGTGATTTTAGGGATAGGGTCCAGGCTTTAGTGGATGAGCGTAGCCAAGCCAAGCTTGAGAAAAACTTTGCCAGGGCGGATGAGATAAGGGATGAACTCCAGGAAATGGGAGTTAGTATAAAGGACAGTAAAGAGGGTAGCACTTGGACATTAAATTAGCAGATCTAGGTAGGTATAGCCCTCTTCAGCTGGCCTATTTGGGCGACAGCGTCTATGAACTTTATATTAGGAAATACCTTCTCTCCCAGGGTTTTTTTAGCCCTGGGGAGCTCAATAAAAGAGCTAAGAACTTCGTCCAAGCATCCGCCCAGGCCAGGGCCTATAGGATGCTGGAAACTAGCTTGGATGAGAAAGAACTAGTCCTTTTAAAAAGAGGTCGAAATGCTAAAGGAGGCTCGGGTCCCTCTAGCTCCAGCCTTGGGGACTATCGAAGGGCAACTGGTCTGGAAAGCCTGATAGGAGCCCTCTATGTAGAGGGCAAACATGGGCGTATTGGGGAAATCATGCAGCTTTGCATAGACCTGCTAGGGGAAGAAAATGGGTAGATGGTCTAAAAACGAAAGAAAACTTTTGAGTATTACTCTATTACTTTTATTTCTATTGGGAATTAAGAGTTTTTTCTTTGATGGATATAAGCCCGAAAACCCTTTGGAAGAGGTAATTATGGAAAGGGTTTTAGAAGACCTGTCCTTTAAGGCTGCAACCACTGGCAAGGTCGTTAAGATAAAGAAGCTAGATGCCAATCATTTTGAAAATCTAAATTTGGATCAGGGCTATCTTATTGTTGTGAGAAAATATCTATTGGGTATTATTCCCTATGGAGAGATGAGGATACTAGAATAATGGAAGTTATAATTGGAAAAAACCCTGTGATGGAGGCACTGGATAGTTCTCTGGATATAAACAGGGTGTCCTTTGCCAGGGATATAAATCGCAGGGAAATTAAGGATATTATAAGCCTTTGCGAGAAAAAGAAGATCCCCTACAACTGGATAGATAGGGAGAGATTAGAAGAACATGGCAAAGCCCACCAGGGGGTTATTGCCTTTATAAGTAGTATAAATTACGCTAGCCTCTACTCCCTTATTCATAAGGAGGGACTGATAATTGCACTGGATGGGATAACTGACCCCCATAATCTGGGTGCTATTATAAGAAGTGCTCTGAGCTTTGGTGCCCAGGGAATAGTCCTGCCTAAGAGAAGATCAGCTAGCCTAGATGCTACAAGCTTCAAGGCCAGTGCTGGGGCTGCAGCCCATTTACCTGTAGCCAGAGTTGCTAATCTAGTTGATGCCATAAAGGACTTCAAGGACAAGGGCTTTTGGGTTTATGGCGCTGATGGTCAGGCGGCAAGCTCTATAACTGAGATTAGTTTTCCCAAGAAAACCCTCCTAGTAGTGGGGTCTGAAGATAAGGGAATCAGCAGGCTTGTTAAGGATAGCTGTGATGAGCTCTTTAAAATACCCATGGCAGGCTTTGAATCTTTAAATGTTTCCGTGGCCAGCGGCATTATCGCTTATAATTATTTTCTTAATAATCTTATGGATAAGGGTGCTAAGGGTAAATAAGGGATGGACGACCCTAGCTCTTTAGCCTGGATCAGCGACATCTAACTATGGGGATAGGGTCAAAAATTAATTAAAACTATTGCAAATTTATTACTAAATAAGTCTTGCTATCCTAGGGATTATAGTGTAGGATATAACAGGTACATGCCCTTGTGGCTCAGCAGGTAGAGCGTCGCCTTGGTAAGGCGGAGATCGGCAGTTCGAGTCTGCTCAAGGGCTCCACTTAAAAAGTCTAGCCTCTAGACTTTTATTTTCTTTACTTTAGAATCCTAGAGAGAAGAGCTTTATATAGCTGGGGCTATATCTTTTGTAATGTTGACTTTTCAAGGTAAATGTGATAGTTTATCTTGGTACTAAGAATATTTGGGAGGTTAGATATGCGCGTAGGAATCACCTTGGCCTGTGAAAAATGTAAAAACAGAAATTATAACACAAGCAAGAACAAGAAAAACGATCCAGATCGTCTGGAACTGAAAAAATACTGTAAGTTTTGCCGAGAGCAAACTGTCCACAAAGAAACGAAGTAAGATATGTCAAAAACAGGAAAACCAAGTTTAGCTGAGAAAACCAAGGCCTATATCAAGGGTGTTCGCAGCGAAATGAAAAAGGTAATTTGGCCTACAAAAAAAGACATGAAGAATTATACTGCTGTTGTCATCGCTATGACAGCAATCCTTGCGCTTATTATGGGCCTGGCCGACCTAATTTTCCAGCAGATCTTCCTGCGGATTATTTAGGAGGATATTTTGGAAAAAAACCTGGATTTAAAGTGGTATGTAGTTCACACTTACTCTGGACATGAAAATAAGGTTAAAGCTAGTTTAGAACGTATTGTCGAAAGCCGTGATATGCAGGATGTAATACCAGAAGTACGTGTCCCCATGGAAGAAGTTGTAGAACTTAAGGATGGACAATATAAAAAGAAGATGCGCAAAATCTTTCCCGGTTATGTTATTGTCTGTATGGATATGAACGATGAATCCTGGTATGTTGTACGGAATACTAAAGGAGTTACAGGCTTTGTAGGTCCTGGAAGTAAACCGGTTCCCTTAAGTGATGAGGAGCTTCAAAATATGGGCATTATTGATAGCAAGGGCCCTGTTGTTGATTATGAAATCGGAAATATGGTCAATGTAAAAACAGGACCTTTTACCGATTCAGTAGGTTCCATCAGTTCAATAAATGAGGACAAGGGTACAGTAACAGTACTTATTTCAATGTTTGGTAGGGAGACACCTGTCGAACTAGAATATCACCAAGTAGTTAAGCTCTAAGAGCTTTTCAATAGAAAGGAGATGCAATTATGGCTAAAAAAGTAATAGGTCTAATAAAGTTGCAAATCCCAGCAGGTAAGGCTACACCAGCTCCACCAGTTGGACCAGCTCTTGGTCAACACGGTGTGAACATCATGCAGTTTACCAAAGAGTTTAATGCAAAGACACAGGATAAAATGGGCTTTCTTATCCCAGTTGTTATCACTGTCTATGCGGACAGATCATTTTCTTTCATTACAAAAACACCGCCAGCAGCCGATTTAATTAAAAAGGCTATTAAAATTGAGCAGGGTTCAGGAGTTCCTAACAAAACCAAGGTAGGATCCATTACCCAGGCTCAACTAAAAGAAATTGCGGAACTGAAAATGGAAGACCTGAATGCGGCTGATGTAGATGCTGCTATTCGTATGATCGCGGGAACTTGCAGAAGTATGGGTGTCACAGTAGCTGATTAATACAACCTGTGGGAGAGTCATCGTTATGACCACGGAGGAGATTTATGAAAAAAGGTAAGCGCGCTTTAGAAAACGCGAAAAAAGTAGATCCACACGCCTTTTACGAGATAGAAGAAGGGGTGGAACTACTAAAGGAAATGCAAAGCGCCAAATTTGATGAAACTGTAGAAATTCACCTACGCCTAGGTGTAGATGGACGTCATGCAGATCAACAAATTAGAGGAGCTATGGTACTTCCCCATGGTACTGGTAAGGACCGTAAGGTTCTTGTAATTGCCAAGGGAGAGAAGGCCGATGAAGCTAGTGCCGCTGGTGCTGACTTTGTTGGAGCAGAGGACATGGTTGAAAAGATCCAAAAGGAGAACTGGTTCGACTACGATGTAATCGTAGCCACACCAGACATGATGGGTCTAATCGGTCGACTGGGTAGGGTGCTAGGACCTAAGGGCCTTATGCCAAACCCAAAATCAGGAACAGTTACCTTCGACATACAGAAGGCTGTGGAAGAAATAAAAGCTGGAAAGGTTGAGTATCGTCTGGATAAAAGCAATATGATCCACGTATCAGTGGGCAAGCTATCCTTCGACTCTGAGAAACTTGTTGAAAATATCAAGGCCTTTATAGCTGAAATCATCAGGGTAAGACCTGCGGCAGCTAAGGGACAGTTTGTAAAAAACATCTCATTAAGCTCTACCATGGGCCCTGGAATCAAACTTAATAGAGGACAATAATTTCCGAAGACAGCAGGTGCCTAGCTTAATTTCCTGCCGAGGAGTGTGTAGTGTAAATTCTATGCCCCTTGCTGTCAGCGGGGCATTTTTCACGAGGAGGTAATGAATGAGCGATATTCGCCAAAGAAAAGAAAAGCAAGTCGAAGAGATTCGCGATAAATTTCAAAGGGCGAGCAGTGCTGTCATTGTAGACTATCGTGGACTTAATGTTGCTGAGGTAACGGAACTAAGAAAGAAATTCCGCGAAGAAAATGTTGAGTACAAAGTTTACAAGAATCGCCTTGTCAAACTGGCTTTAGAGGGGACTGAATACGGCGAACTCGAGCAAGAATTGACTGGACCCAATGCCATAGCTTTTGGATATGAAGATGCAGTAGCGCCTGCAAAAATCATCAAGGACTTTGCTAAAAAGGCTCCTAATCTAGAATTAAAAGCTGGTATTGTTGATGGCACCTTTTATGACCAGGAGGGTATCAAGGTAATTGCTGATATTCCTTCAAGGGAAGTCCTACTTGCCAAGTTCCTTGGCAGCATCCAATCACCAATATCCAAGTTTGCCTATGTGCTTAAAGCAATTGCAGATGAGAAAGAAGATTAATGGAGGAAATAATGACAACTGAAAATATTATTCAAGCGATTAAAGACATGACTGTGCTGGAACTAAACGAATTAGTAAAGGCCTGTGAAGAAGAGTTTGGCGTAAGTGCTGCTGCTCCTGTAGCTGTTGCTGGTGCTGGCGGTGGCGAAGTTGCTGCAGCTGAAGAGCAAACAGAGTTTGATGTAGTTCTTACAAGCTTTGGTTCAGCCAAAATTGGAGTTATCAAGGTTGTACGTGGTCTGACAGGCCTAGGTCTTAAAGAGGCCAAGGAACTAGTTGAGTCAGTTCCCAAGGCTGTTAAAGAAGGCGTTGATAAAGAAGAAGCTGAAAGGGTCAAAAAAGAACTTGAAGAAGCTGGCGCCAGCGTAGAACTAAAATAATTTTCTTTATATGACTACCCCCTATATCCTGGAAACAGGGTGAGGGGGTATTTGTGCCTAGGGAGGGACAATGATACTGAAGGAATTAATGGAAATTTATGAGCTGGTTGACACTGCCTACGCCAGTGGCGAAGGGGTGAAAAAGTACTTTGACTCCCTAGGGGCCCAGGATGTCACAGTAAAAACTATAAGCACCGAGGAAGGTTCTACGGATTTTATTAGGATAAGGATTCAGGGGACTAGAGGAAAGTCTCTGGGGATGGAGGCTCCAACTCTGGGTGTCCTTGGTAGGCTTGGGGGTCTAGGTGCCCGGCCTGAGATTATCGGCACAGTCTCCGATGGCGATGGAGCTCTAGTCGCTCTAGCCCTGGCAGCCAAGTTAATTAGAATGGCTTCCAGGGGAGATAGACTGGCTGGTGATGTAGTTGTATCAACCCACATTTGTCCCAATGCCCCAACGGTTCCCCATGACCCTGTGCCCTTCATGGGCTCACCTGTTGACACAGCCCTGGTAAACAGGGAAGAGGTCAGTGGTGAGCTGGATGGGATTTTGTCAGTTGACACCACCAAGGGTAACAGGATAATAAACCATAAGGGCTTTGCTATTTCACCCACTGTGAAGGATGGTTACATTTTAAGGGTGAGCGAGGATCTTCTTAATATAATGGAAGCCACCACAGGGGATTATCCAGCTGTCCTACCAATAACCCTTCAGGACATTACGCCCTATGGAAATGGTCTCTACCATCTTAACAGTATTATGCAGCCCTCGGTTGCAACTTCTGCCCCAGTTGTAGGGGTAGCCATTACCACTAGATCAGCAGTAGCGGGCTGTACCAGTGGGGCTAGTCATTTTGTTGATCTAGAACTAACTGCTAGATTTTGTCTAGAGGTGGCCAAGGCCTTTGGGAATAATACATGTAGGTTTTACGACCCCGATGAATTCCGGAGAATCCATGACCTTTATGGCAGCATGAAGCACCTTCAGACCAAGGGTAGATAGAATAGCTGCTACAATTATTAACTTAATATTCTTTTCTGCTTTTCAGAAAAATCTTGACGGCATAACTGCTTTGTGATATTCTAATCTAGTATATATTTTAGGATGGACAGTTATGCTTATTTTCATTTGGCAGTCCCTGTTTTTGAGTAATAGGGATTAAGGACAAGGGGGGAGTTGCTTAATGCCACAACTTGTTAAATTCGGAAATGTTGAGCGTTTATCCTTTGCAAGGATAGATCAACAGATAGAATTACCGGATTTTTTAGAAATCCAAACAAAATCCTTTGAATGGTTCCGTAAGAAAGGTCTAAGGGAAGCGCTAGAGGATATTTCACCAATCTATGACTACACCGGCAAAATTCTAATGGAATTTGTAGATTACTACTTTGAAGACCAGCCGAAATACGACATTCAAGAGTGTAAGGATAGGGATGTCAGCTACTCAGTTGCTCTTAGGGTTGAGGTTAGGCTGATTAACAAGGAAACTGGGGAGATTAAAAAGCAAAATGTCTTCATGGGAGATTTCCCTATGATGACTCCCCGAGGAACCTTTATTATTAATGGAGCTGAGCGGGTTATAGTCAGTCAGCTGGTACGCTCGCCTTCAACTTATTTTACTAAAAAACTGGATAAATCAGGAAATGAGATGTTTTCTGGTCAAATTATACCCAACCGTGGAGCTTGGCTTGAGTTTGAGACTGACTCAGCCGAGAGTCTTTCTGTGCGTATAGACAGGACTAGAAAATTGCCGGTGACTGCTCTTATCAGGATGCTTGGCTATGAGAGCAACGAAGAGATTCTGGAGTTTTTTGGAGAGAGTGAAAGACTTCATAAGACCCTAGACAAGGATATTTCTACCAGCAGAGAAGAGGGCTATATAGAGATATATAGGAAGCTTCGTCCTGGAGAACCCCCAACAATCGAAAGTGCGTCAAACCTTATCGATTCCATGTTCTTTGATGAAAGGCGCTATGATCTTGCTAGAGTGGGAAGATATAAATTCAATCAAAATCTTGACCTCTACCAAAGAGCTGTTTCCCAGCGCCTGCTAGAGGATGCCATAGACCCTAGAACCGGTGAGATTCTCTACGAAGCCGGCACCCTATTAGATAAGAAGATTATAAGGCATATTGAAAATGCAGGTATTAAAAGGATAGTCCTCGACAATGAGGGAGAAAGGGTTGTTGTCATCAGCAACCACATGGTGGATCTAGACTACTACATCTCTGATTATGATAGGGATATAGTGACAGAGCGAGTCCACTATCCCACCCTGATGGATATAATGGATAAATTTGAGGATCCCCAGGAGAGGTTAGAGCAAATCTACAGCCGGATTGGCGAGCTTGTTCCCAGGCATATTAGTGTGGATGACATGCTGGCAGCCTGCTCCTACTTCTTCAATCTAAGCCAGGGAATAGGCGAAATAGACGATATAGACCACCTATCTAATCGTAGGATTAGAAGTGTTGGTGAACTTTTACAAAACCAGTTTAGAATTGGCCTTTCTCGTATGGAGAGGGTTGTTCGCGAGCGAATGACTACCCAGGACGCTGATACCATAACCCCCCAGACTCTGATAAATATCAGGCCTGTCACTGCTGCTATAAAGGAATTCTTCGGTTCCAGCCAGTTGTCTCAGTTTATGGATCAGAATAATCCCCTGGCGGAACTTACCCATAAAAGAAGGCTTTCAGCGCTAGGCCCAGGAGGACTATCCAGGGATAGGGCTGGCTTTGAGGTGCGTGACGTACACTACTCCCATTATGGAAGGATGTGTCCGATAGAGACTCCTGAGGGACCCAATATAGGCCTTATTTCCTATCTTTCCACCTATGGCAGGATAAATGAATATGGTTTTATAGAGTCCCCCTATAGAGTTGTGGAACCGGGTACTGGCAGGGTGACCAATGAGGTGGTATATCTCAATGCCAATGATGAGCGTCATCAGGTTATTGTGCCTGCCAACGAACCCCTAGATGAAGATGGAAAGATAATAGCTGATAGAATTATTGTTCGCTATGACAGTGAAATAAAGGAGGTGAGCTCCAAGACCTGTACCTATATGGAGATTTCACCCCAGCAGATGGTTTCTGTGGCAACAGCCCTGATTCCCTTTTTAGAAAACGATGACTCAGTTAGAGCCCTTATGGGTTCCAACATGCAAAAACAGGCTGTTCCTCTGGTTAAACCAGAGTCTCCAGTTGTAGGAACTGGCATGGAGTATAAAGCAGCCTATGACAGTGGTTCCCTAATAATAGCGAAGAATGATGGTGAAGTTATAAGGGCAACAGGCGATGAGGTCGTAGTTAGAAGAAGTTCAGATGGCAGCCTGGACAAGTACCCCCTCCTGAAGTTTAAACGCTCAAACCAGGGCACTTCCATCAATCAGAAGGTCATAGTTTCTAAGGGCCAGCAGGTAAAAGCAGGTGACATCCTCTGCGATGGTCCTGCTACTGATCAGGGGGAAATGGCTCTAGGAGCCAACATTCTGGTTGGCTTTATGACCTGGGAGGGTTATAACTTTGAGGACGCCATTTTAATCAGCGAAGAGTTGGTTGAAAAGGATGTGCTCACCTCTATCCATATTGAGGAGTATGAGTCCGAAGCCAGGGACACAAAACTTGGTGCCGAGGAGATTACCAGGGACATCCCCAACGTTGGTGAGGAGGCTCTCAAGGAGCTTGACCATCGTGGGATTGTTCGAATTGGAGCGGAGGTGGATTCTGGTGATATCCTGGTGGGCAAGGTAACCCCCAAGGGAGAAACAGAGCTTACCCCTGAGGAGAGACTTCTTAGAGCAATTTTTGGTAAGAAGGCTAGAGAGGTAAGGGATACCTCTTTGACAGTACCCCATGGAGCCTCGGGAATAGTGGTGGATGTCAAACTCTTTAGTAGAGAAAATGGCGATGAGATGACTCCAGGTGTCAACGAACTGGTCAGGGTTTTCATTGCGAAAAAGAGAAAAATAAATGTTGGTGATAAGATGGCGGGCCGCCATGGTAATAAGGGTGTTATTTCAAGGATCCTCCCCAAGGAGGATATGCCCTTCCTAGACGATGGTAGACCACTGCAGATTCTACTAAGTCCTCTGGGAGTGCCTTCCCGGATGAACGTAGGCCAGGTATTGGAAGTCCACCTGGGTCTTGCAGCCAAGAATCTGGGGCTAAAGGTAGCTACGCCGGTCTTCGATGGTGCCAATGAGTCGCAAATAGAGGAGCTCCTTACCAAGGCGGGCTTTGCCAAGGACGGTAGGCTACCTCTGAGGGATGGCAGGACAGGTGAGTATTTTGACCAGCCAGTATCAGTGGGCTACATGTATATGTTAAAGCTCCATCACCTTGTTGATGATAAGATTCACGCAAGATCTACTGGGCCCTATTCTCTAGTTACTCAGCAGCCCCTGGGTGGTAAAGCCCAGTTTGGTGGACAGAGGTTTGGAGAGATGGAGGTCTGGGCTCTGGAGGCCTATGGTGCCGCCTATACCCTCCAGGAGGTCCTTACCATAAAAAGTGATGATGTCCTTGGCAGGGTCAAGGCCTATGAAGCCATAGTCAAGGGCGAGGATATACCAAGTCCAGGAATACCTGAGTCCTTTAAAGTTCTGATTAAAGAATTCCAGTCCCTGGCTCTGGATGTAAAAGTCTTAGATGAAGAGGGCAAGGAAATTAATCTGGAGCTTGAGGATGATTATGAGATCAGTGGGGATACCCAGGAACTTATAGCAGGTAGCCAGGATAATAACCAATACGACGAAGAAAGCATACAGGATTTCGAAGAGGTTGATTTAGAGGACACTGGTGCTGAAGAAGATCCTCAAGAAGATGAAGATGAAGAGGATGAGGAGTAGGAAGGGAGAGGCCTTTGTTAGAATTTAATAATTTTGATTCTATAAGAATCGGACTTGCTTCCCCTGAAAAGATCAGAGAATGGTCCTACGGTGAAGTAAAAAAACCAGAAACAATAAACTATCGAACTTTAAAGCCAGAAAAGGAAGGCCTTTTCTGTGAAAAAATCTTTGGTCCTACCAAGGACTGGGAGTGTCATTGTGGCAAGTATAAGCGCATCCGTTTCAAGGGTGTAATTTGCGACAAATGTGGTGTTGAAGTAACCAAGGCCAGCGTACGTCGTGAGAGGATGGGCCATATAGAACTGGCTGCCCCAGTTTCCCATATATGGTACTTCAGAGGAATACCTTCAAAAATGGGAATTCTGCTGAACATTTCACCTAAAAACCTGGAAAAGGTCCTCTATTTTGCCTCCTATATCGTTTTAGATGAGGGTGACACAACCCTTATGAAATATCAGATTCTTTCTGAGCTGGAGTATGCAGAAAATAGAGATGTCTTTGGAAGTCGCTTTAGAGCCGGCATGGGCGCCGAAGCTGTCAAAGAACTCCTCATGGAGCTAGAACTTGATGAACTCAGTGAAGAACTGAGGGAAACCATTGAGACCACCACGGGACAAAGAAAATCCAAGGCCATAAGGCGCCTCGATGTGGTGGAGTCCTTCAGGAACTCAGGAAATAAACCTGAGTGGATGATCTTGGATGCAGTTCCTGTAATACCACCGGATCTTAGACCCATGGTCCAGCTGGACGGGGGACGCTTTGCAGCCTCGGACTTAAATGACCTCTATAGAAGGGTTATTAACAGAAACAACAGACTAAAGAAGCTCCTTGATCTAAGGGCTCCAGAAATAATAATAAAAAATGAGAAGCGGATGTTACAGGAGTCGGTTGACTCCCTGGTGGATAATGGCCGTAGGGGAAGGCCTGTAACAGGCCCTGGGAAAAGAGCTCTCAAATCCCTTAGTGACATGCTCAAGGGTAAGCAGGGTCGCTTTAGACAGAACCTACTGGGTAAGCGTGTTGACTACTCAGGCCGCTCGGTTATTGTGGTTGGTCCTGAACTTAAGTTTTACCAGTGTGGTATTCCTAAAAAAATGGCCCTAGAACTCTACAAGCCCTTTGTTATGAGAAAACTCATGAGTGATGATAGGGTAGGCCATGTTAAGAGTGCCAAGAGAATGGTTGAGAAGGAGCACCCAGAGGTCTGGGATGTGGTGGAAGAGGTAATTAAGGAGCATCCTGTTCTTTTAAACCGGGCGCCAACCCTTCATAGACTGGGTATCCAGGCCTTTGAACCTGTCCTGGTAGAAGGAAAGGCCATCAAGCTCCACCCCCTGGTCTGTACAGCTTATAATGCTGACTTTGACGGTGACCAGATGGCGGTCCACGTGCCGCTAAGTGTGGAGGCTCAGTCTGAGGCAAGATTTCTCATGCTTAGCTCCAATAACATCCTGGCCCCCAAGGATGGTAAGCCAATTACCACTCCTACCCAGGACATGGTCATGGGCTGCTACTACCTGACCCTCCATCAAGAGGGTGCCAAGGGAGAGGGCAAGTATTTCTCAAACTATGATGAAATGATTATGGCCCATGAAAATGGAGACGTTGATCTTCATGCCAAGGTCAAGGTTCGAATGACTAGTAAAAAGGGTTCTGCTATTGTGGAGAGCACTGTAGGAAGGTTTATCTTCAATAGTAAGATTCCCCAAGATATAGGTTTAGTGGATAGGAGAAAGGAACCCTTTGCCCTTGAAATGGACCAGCTTTGTACTCAGAAGATCCTAGAGTATGTCATAGGCCATACCTATGAGAATAAGGGATCTCATGTTACAGCGGAGATGCTGGATAATATGAAGGACCTTGGTTTTAAATACTCAACCAAGTCTGCAGTATCTATTTCCATGGCTGATATGGTTGTTCCTAATGAAAAGTTCGAGCTTATTAAAGAAACCAAAAAGCTGGAAGACAAGTATGTAGACTTCTATCGCAAGGGAATGATAAGTGACGATGAGCGCCACGAATTTGTTATAAAAATTTGGGGTGAAACCAAGGATGAAATTAAAAATGCTGTTATTAAAAACCTAGGTCCTATGAACAGTCTCTTTATTATGAGCCAGTCAGGAGCTAGGGGTAATGCCAACCAGATCTCCCAGATATGTGGTATCAGGGGGAACATGGCCAGCGCCACTGGTAGGACAGTAGAGGTTCCGATCCTAGGCAGCCTTAGAGAAGGCCTGTCAATCCTGGAGTACTTTATATCCACAACGGGAGCTAGGAAGGGGAGTGCTGATACAGCTCTTAGAACTGCCGACTCAGGCTACCTAACCAGGCGCCTAGTTGATGTGGCCCAGGATGTAATTGTCAGAGAAGAGGATTGTGGGACTAGTAGTGGGATCGAGCTTGTTGCAATAAAAGAAGGAAATGAGATTATCGAGGAACTTTCCGATAGGATTCTAGGCCGCTTTCCAGCCGAGGATATAAAGACCAAAAGAGGCCGACTCATTTGTGATAAGAACACCATGATAAGCTCTGCCATTGCCAAGGATATTGTTGATAGTGGTATTGAAAAAGTACTGGTAAGAAGTGTTCTAAGCTGTGAGTGTGAAGGCGGGGTCTGTGCCAAGTGTTACGGTGTTAACCTGGCCGATGGTAGAAGCGTCAACGTTGGAGAAGCTGTAGGCACCATCGCTGCCCAGTCTATAGGAGAGCCTGGAACCCAGCTGACCATGAGGACCTTCCATACAGGGGGCGTTGCGGGAGCTGACATTACCCAGGGTCTACCCAGGGTAGAGGAGGTCTTCGAGGCTAGAAAGCCCAAGGGACTAGCTCTCATGGCAAGAAATTCAGGTAGGCTTACCATTGAAGAAGAGGGAAGAAGAAAGGAAATCCTAATAACCGCGGAAGACGGCGGCGTTGATCGCTATCAGGTTGTCTATGGTTCCAAAATTCGCTTCAAGGATGGTAGCTTTGTAGAAAAGGGCGACCAGCTTACCGATGGTTCTCTCTACCCAACTGAGATTATTAGTATTACCGGTGTCGAAGGGGTGGAGAACTATATAGTAAAGGAAGTCCAAAAGGTTTATGTCAGCCAGGGAGTTGCTATAAACGACAAACACATCGAAATTATTGCCAAGCAGATGCTATCTAAGATTAAAATAATAGATGTGGGAGATACAGACTTTATTCCTGGAACCAATGAGGACTATCAGAGGTTTGTCAGAGTCAATAAGAGTCTAGTTGAGGAGGGCAAACAGCCTGCCACAGGTGAAAGAATTGTTCTTGGTATTACCAAGGCCAGCCTCTCCACTGACTCCTTCCTATCTGCGGCCTCCTTCCAAGAGACCACCAGGGTCCTAACCGAAGCAGCTATTAAGGGCAAGGAAGACAGACTAATCGGCCTTAAGGAAAATGTCATTATAGGGAAACTAATTCCAGCGGGAACGGGTATATCTCGTTATAGGCATATAGAAACTTCCTCGAATAAATAGTTATTCGAGGAGGATTTTCCTGTTGACGAGACCCTGTAGAAGTGATAGAATTCATAAGGTATGATTATTTGTGATATTATCTATTACTGGGAAGATTTCCAGATTTTTAGAAAGAGATTTTAGTTAAAAAAATGCATTGAAAGGAGGGACCATGCCAACAATTAACCAATTGGTTCGCAAGGGAAGAGAAGACAAGAAAACAAAAACAAGTACCCCTGCGCTGCAAAGAAACTTTAACACTTTGCAAAACCGAGCCACCAAGCACGAAGCTCCTCAAAAAAGAGGCGTTTGTACTTCAGTTATGACTGTTACTCCTAAGAAGCCTAACTCAGCTCTACGTAAAGTAGCTAGAGTTCGTCTGACCAATGGAATGGAAGTTACAGCCTATATACCTGGAGAAGGACACAATCTTCAAGAGCACAGTGTTGTTTTAATCCGTGGTGGAAGAGTCCGGGATATTCCCGGGGTACGTTATCATATTGTTCGCGGTGTATTAGACACAGCCGGGGTTCAGGATAGAAAACAGGCCAGATCGAAATACGGCGTTAAAAGGCCTAGAAAATAAAGCCTTTTTATGGTTCAGTACCGATGAAAATAGTATTATAAGGAGGGAAGGAAA
>CAYFUM010000022.1:7415-24631 GCA_964346475.1 uncultured Peptostreptococcaceae bacterium | reverse complement strand
GCCATGGCCTATACCTGTGCTGAAGCCGGGGCCGATGGGCTGAGCCTGGTAAATACCTTCAACGCCCTGGCCATAGATATCTACGGAAGAAAGGCTGTCTTTAACAATGTGACTGCTGGCCTTTCAGGACCTGCTATAAAGCCCATTGCCCTGAGGATGGTCAGGGAGGCGGCTCAGGCAGTGGACCTGCCTATAATAGGCCTGGGAGGAATCTCCTCCTGGCAGGATGCTATAGAATTTATCATGGCTGGCTCCCTGGCGATTCAGGTGGGAACGGCCAACTTCTATAACCCCAGGGTCATGATGGAAATAATTGAGGGAATAGAAAACTTTATGCTAGCCCAGGGTATTAAAAACCTGGAGGAAATCAGGGGGATTATTTAGTAATGGATAGAACAATGGAGCTACTTCTAGAATCTGGCGCCCTACTGGAGGGACACTTTAAACTCTCCTCAGGCAGGCATTCCAGCCGCTATATCCAGTGTGCCAAGCTCATTATGCACCCAGAAAAGTGTCGGGAAGTTGCAGAAATAATTGTAGATAAACTTAAGGGCCAGAAATTTGATCTGGTGGTGGGGCCAGCCATGGGAGGAATTATAATTGCCTACGAGGTGGCCAGGGCCCTGGGACTTCCTGCAGTCTTTACCGAAAGGGTGGATGGGGAGATGGTCCTAAGAAGGGGCTTTGAAGTAAAGGAAGGCATGAGAATACTAATCGCCGAGGATGTTGTAACTACTGCTAAAAGTTCCATGGAAAGTGCCCGGGCTATAGAAAAATTAGGAGGAAGGGTCACTGCCATCTGCTCCATAGTGGATAGGACCTCGGGCAGGGAGCTGGAGCTCCCCCTTTACAGCGCCCTAGCCCTGGAAGTTTCTAGCTATGAAGAGGCGGACTGCCCCCTTTGCAAGGAGGGGGTCCAGCTGGTAAAACCCGGTTCAAGAAAGTAAGACCTTCTTTATGAGGGTCTTTTCTTTAGAAAGGATAGCTATGAAAGTGGAAATTACAGTACTGTGTGAAAATACCACCAGTGACATAGGTGCCCTAGCTGAACATGGCTGGTCTGTGCTTATTGAGTCTGAAGAGGGTAAATTCCTCTTTGACACCGGCGGAGGTAGGGGCCTGGAGAATAATCTGAAGTTTTTTAATAAAGGCCTGGAGGATCTAGAGGGAATCATCCTCAGCCACCACCATCTTGACCACACCGGGGGCTTGGAGAGGGCCCTAAAGCTAGCAGGGCCCACCAGGGTCTATAGCCATCCTGAACTTTTTAAGGAGAGTTTTTCCCTGAAGGAGGAGGACAAAAACTTCCTGGGCCTGCCCTTTACTAGAGCCTATCTTGAGAGCCTGGGAGCTGATTTCTCCCTGGATAAAAACTTTAGAGAGCTGGCTCCTGGTATCTTTCTCAGCGGGGAAATAAAAAGAAACACCAACTATGAAAAGGGAGACAAGAGGCTTATGGTAGCTGATAAAGAGGGCTACAAAGAAGATGAACTCCTTGATGACCAGTGCCTTATTATTAAAAGACCCCAGGGCCTGGTCCTCATTCTAGGCTGTGCCCACAGTGGCCTTATCAATACCCTAAATCATGTAATAGAAAAGACCGGTGAAAGTAGAATCACCCACCTTATTGGAGGCACCCACCTGGGACCGGCCTCAGAGGAGCAAAAAGAAAGGACCTACCAGGCCCTGAAGGATTTTGATATTGGGAGGATTGGCGTCTCCCACTGTACTGGCAGTGAAAGCGCCTTCCACTTAAAGAAAATCTACGGAGAGGACTTCTTCTTTTGTAATGTAGGAACAAGGCTCTATCTCTAGAAAAAAACAGGATATACATGAAAAATAAAAGTGAGCCTGGCTAGTGCCGACTCACTTTTTTAAGTATCTAGGGTCTAAGTCCTGTGCCACCCATCAGGCTTATGCTCTCCCCTGTTATATAGCTTCCAGTATCCGAAGCTAGAAAGACACAGAGGCCTCCCACATCCTTCTCAGGATCTGCAAAGCGACCCATGGGGGTGGCGGATATGGTTTTTTCATAGAGCTCGGGATAGGCCTCTCTCCAGGCCGCCAATCCTTCGGTCATGGCCAGGGGGCAGATTACATTGACAGTAATTCCATCGGGGCCCCACTCGGTGGCAGCAGACCTGCTCATGCCCCTTATGCCCTCCTTGGCAGCCGCGTAGCTGGACTGACCAGACTTGCCTGAAAGACCAGCTCCCGAGGCAAAGTTAATAACCCGACCCTGGACCTTCTTTAGGGCTTCGTAGCTGTGCTTCATGTAGAAAAATGTGGCGTAGAGCCCTGAATAGATAGCCTTGTCAAAGTCCTCCACAGTGTGGTCCTTTAGCAGGACTCATGAAGCTGAATTTTGGGCGTTGTTTATCACCACATCCAGCCTACCAAATCTATTGAGGGTGGCCTCCACCACAGCCTTTACGTCCTCTTCCCTACTGCCATCGGCTGTGACTATGAGGACCTCACCTCCACCGCTGAGCTTTTCTTTAGCATCTTCAAGTTTACTGAGGGTTCTACCTGTAAGGACCAGGTTTGCACCTGCATTGCTAAAGGCCTTAGCAATTCCAAAGCCTATTCCAGAGCCGCCCCCTGTAATAAGTACCGTCTTTCCGCTGAGATTAGTCATATATGCCTCCTTGTATTTTAGTCCCACTCATCCAGCTCATCCCTATAGCTAAGGCCAAAGAGATGTTTTACCGGTAGAGTGAAGGCTATGCCTGTTCCAGGTTCCTTAATCCTTCCTGCCTCGATTACCGCCTGCATTATTTTCTTCTCCTTCTCACCTGTCTCAGTGAGAATAAGAATAACTTCCTTGGCCTGGTCGATACTCCTTCCCAGCCAGTGGGCCACATCGGTCTCTCCCGTGCCCCTGCCATACCACTTACAGGGAGAAATCTCTACTATAAAAAAGCGAGCTGACGGAAAACATCACTCCATCAGCTCACTTCATAAATCACTTAATCATAGCGCCGGTTTTCGTCCACCAACACCATTTGACATAGACCCCTCATAATGACCACCTGCATAAATACAAGCGCTGCACTTAGTGGCAAGATTCCCTTCATAGTATCCCACAGGGGACTAATATAATCTAAAAATTTCATATAAATTTCTTCTCAATGTAACAATAATTCTCTAGGGGGTACTTCTTATCAGGGCCAGGATTTCTGGTATCCTTCCCTCTAGGTCCTTTTTTCTTAAAAAGAGATAGTGCTTCTTATCCAGACCAATCATTAAAAATCCTGGTACACTCCTCGCCTGCTTGACCCTGCTGTAGCTGACATCCACATAGTCCTGGGAACCTGGGGCCTTGAGGGAAAAGTGATCTCCATAAAACCTAAAGTACTGGGGCTTATTGACAAAGCCTAGAGCTCCGCTCTCCCTGCTATTTATATGGCTTCTTCTTAATAGGAGGTAGATGATAAGGCCTGCAAAGGCTAGCCACATAAGAATGATTAAACTAAGACTTTCAAACCTAAGAAGCTTCCAGTTGACTATTGAAAAGACAAAGGATAGGCCCAGGATTATGGGAAGCACAGCCCTATTGGCATAGACCATGGCTATGAGGAGCATGGCATTTAGGTCCTTTGTTTCTATTACTGTTTCAACCTCTATGGGATTATTCATTGATGCCACCCCTATCTTGAAGTCTTGCATTTATCCTATTTCTTGCCCTCTCATACTTGATGCTGCGCTCTTCATAGGAGGGATTTCCCCTATCAAAGGGGGTCCTGGACATGTTGTCTTTAAGGTCCATAAGCTTTATCCTACAGGCCCTCTCACTGAGGAGGACCCTGGAAATATAATCATCATAGTCCTCATTGTAGCGCCTGGTTAAAAAGCCTACTGTCTCAATTACCTCCCTGGAAAAACCAAGGGCCTTAAGATCAGCAAGGCTGGTATCACTATCCTCCACCACATCATGGAGGACAGCGCAGATCCTATCGGTTTCATCACTGAGGCCTAGCATAACCCTCAGGGGATGGAGGATATAGGCCTGGCCCGCCTTGTCCAGCTGGCCTGCATGGGCGTCCAGGGCAATTTCAATGGCCTTTTCCAGGACACTGGCCTTGCAAAGGTCATCATAGAGTTGGTCCAGGATAGCCCTATCCTCTTCATAGGTCAGGATAGACCTGGCCTCATCAAAGCTAAACCAGCTCAGTTCATCAATCTCTTCAGACTGGTGAACTAGGAGGTCGGTCTTGGGTCTAGCCAAGTAATAGAAGACCTCCTTAGGCCTGCCATCGGGCAGGTTATAGTGGCTTCTATAGCTATAAAGGGGGTCCAGTTCTACAAGAAGGCCTGTCTCCTCCTCCACCTCTCTGTGGATGGTCTCCTCGGTGGATTCGTCCTCCCTGGCATGGCCCTTGGGAAAGGACCAATGACCTCCAAACCTGTGTTTTATAAGTAGGATTTTCCAATCCCTTTCAAGGCGTCTTACTACCACCGCTCCATAGGACCTATCTAGGTTCACACAATCCTCCAATCAATGCTGCCCCTGCCCTTTTCTTCCAAAAAATCACTGGCTATTTTAAAGTGATTACAGCCAAAAAATCCTCTATAGGCTGACAGGGGGCTGGGATGGGGGGCTTCTAAAACCAGGTGCTCCCTCCCCCTGATATGGATCCTCTTACTTCTGGCATGGTTGCCCCAGAGCATAAAGACCCGGGGACTAGGGCTTTCCCCTAGTAGTTCCAAAATCCTTCCCGTTAGCCTTTGCCAGCCTAGAGAGCTATGACTTCCAGCCTGACCCCTTCTAACACTGAGGCTGGTGTTCAAAAGGAGGACTCCCTGCTGGGTCCAGGAGCTTAAATCTCCATGGCCTGGAACTTCATAGCCATATTCCCTGGATATCTCCTCATAGATGTTTTTAAGGGAGGGGGGAAGAGGCTGGCCTTTGCCTACAGAAAAGGCTAGGCCCTGGGCCTGGCCCGGACCATGGTAGGGATCCTGGCCTAAAATCACCGCCCTGGTATCCTCAAAGGAGGTCCTTTTTAGCGCTTCAAAAAGGTACTCCATGGGAGGAAAGACCTCCTGGCTCCTATACTCCTCTATTAGCTTACTTCTTAGCTTCTTGTAGTAGGGAGAGTCAAACTCCTCCCTGAGAAGAAGATCCCAATCATTTCCTATATTTACCATATGAGCTCCATGTAAACATTATAACAAAAAACCCTTCTAGCTTCCATTTAATTTATCAAAGTCTTCCCCAGCCTTAAATCCTCTCTTGTGGGTTATTTTAAGGGGAAGGCCCTCCAGCCCAGATTATACTTAAAAAAGGGCTCAAGAGTGCTATTATAGTAGGAGAACTAGACCTTGTGTCTTTACATAGCAAAGGAGAGGAGAAAAAATGAAAATCGTAATTTTAGAACCCCTGGCCATCGGTAAGGAAGAACTGGCTAAGGTGACAAAACCTTTAATCGACAGCGGTCATGAGCTGGTTATCTATGAGGACAAGGTGGAGGAAGATCTACTTAAAGAGCGGGTTAAAGATGCAGAAATCCTAATCATAGCCAACATGCCTCTAAAGGGTGAAGTAATAGCTGCTGCCAAGAAGCTTAAATTTATCTCCATAGCCTTTACTGGCTATGACCACGTGGATCTTGATATGTGTAGGAAGATGAACATCCAGGTTTCCAATGCCGGTGGCTATTCCACCAACTCCGTAGCAGAGCTAGCTCTGGGCCTTATGATAGGCCTTCTACGTAACATAGTAGTCTTAGACCCCATAGCAAGAGAGGGTGGCATAAGAAAGGGCTACAGGCAGATTGACCTTATGGGTAAGACCCTGGGAATACTGGGAACAGGCGAGATAGGCTCTGCAGTAGCAAAGCTGGGCCTGGCCTTCGGCTGCCAGGTAATTGCCTACAGCAGGACTGAGAAAAAGGAGCTTCTTGATAAGGGTGTCAGATACCTTCCCCTGGATGATGTCCTAAAGGAAAGTGATATAGTATCCATCCACATGCCACTGACAGATAAGACCAGGGGCATGATCTCCAAGGAAAAACTAGAGCTAATGAAGCCCTCCTCCCTGCTGATAAATACAGGAATTGGTCCCATAGTGGATAATGACGCTCTAGCGGAGGCCTTAGAGAAGGGCGTCATAGCAGGAGCAGGTATAGACAGGGTTGACATGGAACCACCTATTCCTACAGACTATCCCCTGCTAAGTGCTCCCAACACCATCATAGTTCCCCACATAGGCTTCGCCACAGAGGAGGCCCTGGTAAGAAGAGCTGAGATAACCATTAATAACATCGTTAAGTGGGAAGAGGACGCCCAGGAAAACATAGTCCTATAAAGTAAGGAATATAGGCCGGCCTAAAGTCTAGGCTAGCAAATAAAAAAGAGGGTGGACCCAAGAAGGCTCCTAGGAGCCAGGGACCATCCTCTTTTATTCTTCCCCCTTCAAATACATACAACTCCTGCCAAGCCTAGCCCCTTCTAGCTCTACCGATAAGGTAGAAAAGTAGAAAGAAGGCCATATTTATAAGGACAATACTGGCCCCGGTTGGTAGGCCATAGATATAGCTCAGCACCATACCCACAAGGAAGGAAACAACCCCCAGCAGGGCTGAAACCAGTATGAGCTCTTTAAATCTGCCAAAGACCTGCATGGCACTAAAGGCAGGAAAAAGGATAAGGGAGGATATGAGCATGGCCCCCATCATCCTCATGCCCAGGACTATGGTAATGGCGGTAAGAAGGGCCAGGAGCATCTTGTAGGCCTTGTAGGGGCCACCACTAACCCTGGCAAAGGACTCATCAAAGGTAACTGAGAAAATCTCATGGTAAAAAAACACAAAGCTAATAATTATTATTGTCCCCAGGACCAGGCTCAGATAGATATCCTGCTGGGTCATGGAGAGGATGCTACCAAACATGTAGTTGGTTACATCTATATTCATGCCCCTTGTCAGGCTCATGGCACTTA
Organism: uncultured Peptostreptococcaceae bacterium; assembly: GCA_964346475.1. Lineage (GTDB taxonomy): Bacteria > Bacillota > Clostridia > Peptostreptococcales > Acidaminobacteraceae > DTU036. The sequence continues at coordinate 17,688 of CAYFUM010000022.1, read as the reverse complement.
CTCCAATGGCCATGGAACCTGTGGATATAAGTCCCAAAAAGGCGTCTCCCCTAAGACTTCCCTTTTCACTGAGGTTTAAAAGGACTATACTAGCCAGAATAACCAGGGGTATAGCCAGGCTAAGGGGAGCCCAGTTTAGGGCGGTTGCCACAGCCATGGCACCAAAGCTCACATGGGAGAGGCCGTCACCTATCATGGAATAGCGCTTTAGCACCAGGGGGCTGCCAAGAAGGGCTGCACAGAGGCTTATAATAAAGCCTACAATAAAGCCCCGGGTCATAAAACTATAGCTAAACATCTCAACTAACAGGGCCATTTGCTCACAACCTTTCTAGCGATATCTGACTTGATAAAGTCTTCCTTATCATAGAGGCTAGCAGAACCCTCATCTAGGTAGAGGACCTTGCCGGCATCCTCTAGAGCCAGGTTTAAATCATGGCTGACCATGACCAGGGCTGTTCCCTTTTTGTTAAGTTCTGCAAGAAGCTTATAAAAATCTGCTGTTACCACCGGGTCCAGGCCCGCTGTGGGTTCATCTAGGACCAGGAGCTCCTGGGAGGCCAGGAGGGCTCTAGCTAGAAGGACTCTCTGCTGCTGGCCCCCGGACAGGGTGGAAAAGCTCTTCTTGGCCTTACCGGCCAGGCCCAGCAGGCTGAGGATCCTCAGCACCTCCCTGCGCTGGGACTTTGTATAAAAGGGAGAAAGGCCCTTGCTCCTTAGAAGGCCTGTCCTGGCTATTTCCTCCACACTGGCAGGAAAGTCCCTCTGGAAGGCCTGCTGCTGGGGCATATAGCCCAGGCCCCCCTTCTCAAGGCCATAGCTTATAACCCCCTGCTGGGGTCTTTTAAGGCCAACTAGCCCCTTGATCAGGGTGGACTTACCTGCTCCATTGGGCCCAGCCACCACTATATAGTCACCCCTTTCTACATCCAGGTTGACCCCCTCAAGGATCTTTATATCTCCATAGGAAAATTCCAAATGATGGGCACATATTAGCATTAGTTTAGCGCCTCCTCTAAGACCTCAAGATTTTTCTTCATGAGGCTATAATAGCCCTCCCCCGCTTCCATCTCCTCCTTGGAGATATTTTGGATGGAGTGGAGCATCCTTCGACTGGCTCCGGTTTCTTCTACAATCCTATCGGCTATAGTGCCCCTACTCATTTCAATGGTAAAGACTATGGGGATATCCTCTGCCCTTACCCTGTCAATAAGACCCTTTATAGCCTGGGCATTCTCTTCAACATTGGCTGAGCAGCCAGGATAGGCGGCGTCATAGGAAAGCCCCAGGCTCTTTACAAGATAGAGGAGGGGAAACCTATCCCCAACTATGATTTCCTTTCTTTTTGAAGCTGCTACCATGGCCTGGTAGTCCTCCATTAGAGCGGCTATTTTTGAATTATATTCACTGGCCCTTTTTAGATAGGAGGAGCCATTTTCCTTATCAAGCTCTGCCATGGCCTGGGCTATGGCCTCCACCATAAGCTGGGCATTGTCCATAGAAAGCCAGATGTGTTCATCATACTCGTCATGATGCCCATCCTCCTCTTCCACCATGCTGGCGCTCTCCTCCTCTTCTAGAAGTTCCACCAGCTCCATGAGCCTGAGGCTGTTTTTTCCCTCCAGCTCACTGGCATCCAGCATGGCCTCCATCCACTCATCGCTGGATCCTCCAATGTATAAAAAGAGGTCAGAGGAATTTATTTTTTTAATATCGCTGGGGGTCACTTCAAAGCTGTGGACCTCGGCACCCGGTGGCAGGAGGATCTCCACATTGGCATCATCTCCCGCTATTTCCCTGGCAAAATCATAGAGGGGAAAGGAGGTGGTGACAATACTGAGGCCCTGGCTCTTTTCCTGGACTCCAGGGCTACAACTAACCAGTAGTAGTAGGACTAGACTCGCTAATAGTAATTTTTTCATTATTATATCCTTTCTCTACAGCTAGCGCACCTGCCGTAGAGTACACTCTCTTCTCTATCAATAATAAAATTGTGGTGAACTCTTACATGCTCCTCCATGGCCTCCATAATCTGGCACTCCAGATGATGGAGCCTTCCACAGTCCAGGCACTTTAAGTGGTAGTGGAGGATACACTGACCAGGGTTTCCTACATAGAAGTAGCTATCTGCCTGGCCCTCCTCTTGAATTGAGCCCAGATAGCCTTCCCTGTAAAGACTTGCCAGCTGCCTATAAAGGGTGGCAATTCCCATCTTATAACCTTCCTCCTCCATCCTCTGGTGAAGACCTGCTGCAGTAAAACTCTTTTTTTTATTGTTGGAAAAAAACTCTAGAAGTTTTTCTCTGTGCTTGGTTCTGTAGACAGCCATAAAACCTCCAATCTGATAATTATTATCAAATGTATACCCAGGATAAGAGCCCTCTACCATAATTATAGAAATTATCCTAAAGCCTGGCTAAAGAGAAATAAATTCTTCATGGTGTAAAAATTTAGTTAATTTTTTCATTCAAATGTGGGATAATAGGTAAAAATAGTGAAAGGAGATAAGATGAAAAAGGATTTAGAGTTACTAGCCCAAGCTATGCTCAATGAAGTTGAGGGGGCAGAATTTTACAAGATGGCTGCAGAAAAGGCTCCCAACGAGGAAGCGAAAAATAGTCTACTTGAGCTTGCTGAAGAGGAAATGAGACACTTTAGCTACCTCAAATCCCTGGCAGATAAAATTGCCCAGGGCCAGGCTCCTAGCCTAGAAGAAGTCAACCAGGAGGATAGCCCAGGAATATTTGATTGGGGCAAGGTCACTGGAGTTGACCTCCAGCTAGGCGCCTCTATCTATAGCGTTGCCATGCAAATGGAACTAAAGAGCATGAACTATTATCTAGAAGCTGCCAAGGAAGCTAGCGACGAGAACACAAAAAAATTAATGGAACTTTTAGCTGATTGGGAGAAGGAACACTACACCCAGTTTTCAGGGATCTATGAGAGTTATAGAGACCAGTGGTGGGGCGATATGGGTTATGCACCCTTTTAAAAATGGAGGAAAAATGAAGAAAGTTTATCTTGTTACCGGTGGAAGCAGTGGAATTGGCCTATAAGTAGCCAGTAGATTTAAAGATGGTAAGGTATTTATTACAGGAAGAAGAGAGGAAAAACTCATAGAGAGTGTAGCTGAGCTAAAGAGCCTGGGTGTAGATGCCGAATATCTCCAGGGAGACCTTTCCAATAGGGAAAGACTTGCTGAGATTTTTAAGACAGTCTCCCAGGAGGGCCAGCTTGCTGCTATCGTCAATTCAGCTGGAGTCAGCGGAGTTGGTGATAGTGTAGATACCACCCTGGAAATTGACCTCAAGGGAGCTGCCTATCTATTAGAAGAAGCCCTCAAGGTGGCTGACAAAGGAACTGTTGTTGTAATGATCTCCTCTATGATGGGCTATATGCTAGGCCCAGATCCTGAACTTGATCCTCTGCTAATTGAACCGCTAAAGGAAGATAACTTTGAAAAAATAGTCGCCGCCTGTAAGGAAGACTCTTCCCTAGCCTATAACATGTCTAAAAGGGGTGTCCACCTGTTAGTAGAGGCCAGGGCCACGCTCTTCGGTGAAAAAAGAGCTCGCCTGGTCAGTGTTTCTCCCGGGGTTATTATGACCCCCATGGCCAGGGAGGCCGCCAAGGCCCATCCTGAGAGAATGGCCTACATGGAGCAGCTAACCCCCTGTAAGAGAAGTGGTGAACCTGAAGATATAGCAAACGCCGTGGAATTTCTCATAAGCGAGAAAGCTTCCTTTATCACAGGATGCGATCTAAGGGTTGATGGCGGTCTAGGTCTTAAGCTTATCGGCCTGGAAGAAATTTAATTGATAGATTAAAAAAAGGGCAGCTCCCAGGAGCTGCTCTTCTACTTTAAAGACTCCATAAAGCCTTCAATCTCCTTCTGAAAACTCCTGGGCTTTTCTAGGATAAGCTGGTGGCTAGAGTTTTCAAACTCCACCAGTCTGGAGCCCCGGATATTCTCCTGAAAAAATTCTGCTATTCTCCTGGGATAGAAGGATTTTTCACCTCTAATTATTAGGCAGTCAAGCTCAAGCTCGGAGAGTCTTGAACTATAGTCCTTTTTAGTCATGTCCCTCCAAAGCAAGGCAAGACCAGGCTTATAGAGCTTCTCCAGCACGGGCCCTCTTTTTTCCATGAGAAAATCAAGGTTTTTCTCACTGGTCTCTCCAAGAATCCTCCTGAGAAAGCCCCGGTAGAAAAGATGGAAGTCCTCCTCCATAAGACTAAGGGTCCTATCCACCTCCTCCTGGCTATAGATACCAAGCTTGGCTGCATCTCCCTTAAGAAGCCTGGGAGATGTGTCCACCAGAATGAGGCCCCTGGCCTGCCCCCAATTTAAGAGATAGTCCAGGGCTAGCTGGCCTCCCAGGGAAAAGCCAACAAGGACTGGCTCCTTTATATTTAAATAGGCCAGGAGTTCTGCCAAATCCTGGGCCAGGCCATCAAGGCTGTAGTCCCCCTGGGAGGAGCTTAAGCCATGGCCCACAAGGTCATAGCTTAGACAGGTATAGTTTTTAGAGAGCCTCCTAGCCACTCCAGAAAAATCCTCCTTGGAGCCTGCAAAACCGTGGATAAAAACTATAGGCCTCCCCCTACCCTGGAGCCTGTAGGATATCTTCCTATCCAGGTAAGAAAATTCCCCCTCTTTCATAGCCACTCCTATAAATCTAGATCCCTTCACGCAAAATTCATCCATCCCCTGGTCTTTATTATAAGAAAAAACACCCAGAGCCAAAGCCTGACCCTGGGTGCTAGGTTTTTTTCTACTCAGCTAATAGTGCCCTCGCAACTTCCTTCATTGCATCAAAGTCTTCTTCCTTGGGAGCCCAGTTGACCCTGTGCTCGGCGTCGACTACTTCAAAGCCTGCTTCAGCCAGAAGGCCCTTGAGCTTGGAATTGCCTTCACCGGACCAACCATAGCAACCAAAGGCTGCAGCCTTCTTGCCCTTGAATCTAAGTTCCTTGAGGAAGTAGAGCCAGCCACCTACTGAAGAGAGGATATCATTGCTGACAGTGGGTGAACCCACAGCAATGGCCTTGGACTTAAAGACCTCGGTCATAACCTCATTCTTGTCGGTGGTAGCTACGTTAAAGACCTTGACCACGGTCTCAGGAGATAGATTTCTCAGATGCCTTTCCAGAGCGTGGGCTAGTTTCATAGTACCCTCCCACATGCTGTCGTAGGCAATTGTTATCTGATTTTCCTTGTACTGGTCACTCCACTCTACATATTTTTCAACGATTTGTAGGGGATTATCTCTCCAGATAACGCCGTGGCTAGGTGCAATTATTTCTATTGGAAGATTCATGCCAATAACTTCTGCCAGCTTCTTTTTAGCAATGGCCTGGAAGGGGGTTAGGATGTTGGCATAATACTTGATGCACTCCTTCATAAGTAGGCACTGGTCAGCCTGATCATTGTATAATTCTCCTACTGCAAAGTGCTGGCCAAAGGCGTCGTTACTAAAGAGGATGTTATCCCCTGTTAGATAGCTAGCCATGGAGTCTGGCCAGTGAAGCATGGCCATCTCTACAAAGACAAGATCCTTACCAGGTCCCACATTCAGGGTGTCACCGGTTTTAACAACATTAAAGTTCCACTCAGGATGGTGGAACTGGCCCACCAAGCTCTTTACGCCATTGGCAGTACAGTAGATAGGTAAGTCAGGTCTTTTTTCCATAAGTAGGGGGAGTCCACCGGAGTGGTCCACTTCACCATGCTGGACAATTACAGCATCCAGCTTGTCTAGATCCACTACCTTCTCCAGGTTGGCTATAAACTCATCCTTATGGGGAGACCAAACTGTATCAATAAGTATGGTTTTTTCTTCTTCTATTAGGTATGCATTTTGTGAAGATCCGTTGCTAATTGAGTAATCATCACCGTGGAATTTCTCTAATTCCCAGTCTATCTTACCGATCCAATAGACATTATTTTTTACTTTTTCCTTCATACTACACTCCTTTATAGAATACTGACCATTTAGTTAAATTTATTATACTACATTATCTCAAAATTTCTATGATTTAAATCAAATATGTATAGGAGAATTATTTCTCCTATTTACTATAATGCCTGCCAGCCTTCTCCTCCAGGTAGGCCCTCTCCTCGGGGCTAGACTCCCTGCCAAGATCTTTATTCTGATAGGGGTAGCGACCAAATTTCTCTAGGACCTCATAGTGGAGCTCCTCAAAGTAGAGGGTATTATCATCTCCCATGGTCTCAAAAAGAGGCCTAGCCCAGTCATGGAGCTCTAGGGACTCAGAGTGCATAAAGGGCAGGAGGATATAGCGTTTTTCATCTGGGCTAAGGTCCTTATATTCAGGATGCTTTATGGCTTCCTGGGACAGGGCAATAGCCATTTTATCCTGGGTATAGGTCCTGATGTCATTTCTAAAAAGATTCCTAGAAAACTGGTCCAGGACTATAATTTCCGCCAGCCTTCCCTTTAGACTCTCCCTCCAGTCCATAAGAAGTCCCTGGGAAGCCCTCTCCCAGGTCTCCAAAAACCTGCTTCTGATTTTCTCATCAAAGGCCTCATCTTCAACAAAGTGAAGGGGTAAATTTTCAGGGTCAAACCAAAATTCTAGTACATCTTTATAATCAATCATCCTCAACCTCCTTTTCTTTCCTATACCCCGATAAAACTCCTATGTACATTAAAAATTATTTATTGTAGTATAAATTAAGAAGGCTTTAGAAAAAGGAGGACCTATGACCAGTTTTTTAATGGGCATGGCAAGTTTCGCCCTAAGTCAAATCTATCTAAGACTCCCCCTACTTTCTCTATTTATGGAAAGCGCGGCCTTTACCGCCCTTATAAATAGCCACTTTCTTCTATCTGGCTTTCTAATAGGCCTATCTGCGGGAATCTTTGAAGAAATAGGCCGGTTTTTCTTTATCAAGTTCCATTTAAAAAACAGGGGAAACTGGGTCCGCCAGGCCCTTCTCTTTGGCCTGGGCCACGGCCTAATGGAGGCCATTTACCTGCTCAAGGACTATATATTTGCCTATCCCCTTGGCCTTCTAGCACCCGCCCTGATAGAGAGGTCCTTAGCTATACTTATCCACATGGCCCTTTCTATCCTTGTCTTTAAGGGAGTGGTTTCAGGGAAGACTTCCTTCTATCTACCCCTAGCCATCCTGGCCCATGGCCTTATAAACTTTTCCCTTCCCCTAGGCCAGGTCCTGGGAAGCGGCCTCTTTGTCTACGGCCTTTTAATTACACAGAGCCTAATTCTTTTTGTCTACGCCTATAGATTAACCAGAAGAAAGGAGAAGGATATATGAGAAAAACTCTTATCTACCTACTGGCCCTGCTACTTATAGTAGGCTGCGGCAGCTCTCTAGGTGAAAACTTTGATGAGGACCAGATTGATAAAAATATCCAAAGGGTCCTTGGTAGCCTCCACTCAAAATCCGACGAGGAGCTTTTTAGCCTATCGACAGAGGAGCTCAGCCAGGCTCTTAGAGGCTCCACAGACCAGGTCTACTCTCTAGTAGAGGAGGCGGGAGACTACAAGAATATTATCAAGACCTCCAAGGCAGACTTCACAGATCCCAAGAATGAAACCACCTACGCCCTTTGTAAGGTTAAGGTTGAGTATGAAAATAAAAATATCCTCTACACCATGAGCTTTACTGAGGATAGCCTATTAGCAGGCCTCTTTCTAAACTAATCCATCCAGTTCTTTAAAACATCAAGGAGACCAGTGTTATTTTCCCTATAGCTAACTTCTAAATCAACTGGCCCTGCTACTTATAGCAGACTGGACCAGCCCTCTAAGTAAAAAAATGATTCATTACAAGGTGAATCTTTTCCTTTGATGCACCATGCAATGAATCATATATTTACAGATAGTCTACCTAGGAGGCTTAAATATCTCTAATTTCATTAGAACTCCAGGGATCTAGAGACCTGGGCTTTACTGAAGATGGCCCCTAAACTGGACTCTTTCTTTGTAGATCCTCAAGTTCTCTAAAAACATCAAGGAGTCTAGTATTATTTTCCCTGTCCTTGACTGCAACCCTAATATAGCTCCTATCAAGTCCCCTAAAGTTTGAGCACTTTCTTATAAGAAGGCCTCTTTCTAGGAAAAACTTAAAGGCTCTATCTTCATCCATTCCATGAAGCTTAATTAGGATAAAGTTGCTCTGACTGGGAAAGACCCTAATGGATCTAAGTCTGGCCAGGTTTTCCTCTAGAAAGCTTCTCTCAGCTTCAATGTAGGCCTGGGAGCTTTCTATGTAGGTCCTGTCTCTAAAGATATGGTTACCTGCCGCTTCGGCCAGGGAGTTTATGTTCCAGGGAAGGAGGGTTTTATTTATTTTTTCCACCTGGTCTAGGGAGGAGACTCCATAGCCCAGCCTCAGCCCTGGCAGGGCAAAGAACTTGGTGGCTGCCCTGAGAATCCCAAGGCCCCTATAGTCTTCCTCTTTAAAAAGCTCCAGGCTATCATAGTCCCTGGGGCAAAACTCATAGAAGGCTTCATCCAGAAGAAGGAGGGCTTTTTTTTCTCTAACATGCCTGTAGATTTCTAAGAGAAGTTTCTCTTCAATCCTAAGGCCCGTGGGGTTATTGGGGTTTCCTAGAACAAGTAGGTCCCCCTCTCTAAGAAGCTCCCCTAGCCCCTCTATCTCTAGGCTAAAGTCCTCACCATAGTCAAGAAATACCAGCTCCTTAGCGTGGACTTTGGCCCTTATCTCATACTCTACAAAACTTGGGGTGAAGAGCACCACCCTGGCAGCCCTGGAAATAAAGACGTCTATTAGTTCAACGGAGCCATTTCCTAGAAGGAGGTTTTCCTCTGGACATCCCAGGTAGCCAGCTACGCTGGACTTTAGCCTTCTATACTTTATATCGGGATAGGAAAGAAGGCTGGAAAAAGCAGCCTCTAGGACCTCCTCCAGGCCCCGGGGATAGCCCAGGGGATTTATGTTGGAGGAAAAATCCACCAGTTTCCCATGGTAGTAGTCCTCATAGCTCACCAGATCTCCGCCGTGAATCATATATATCTCCTTAAAAAATAAATAGTAAAGGTATAGAGCAGAAGGAGTAGGATTTCACTCCTAAACATAATCATCAGGGCCTCTTTTATATGGCCCCCTTCAGGAGAATTTATTTCATCTCCCAAACTCTTCTTATCTACCAGCTTCCCCCTATAAAGACTGGGGCCCCCCAGCCTAATACCAAGAAGACCTGCTACGGCAGCCTCGGGATAGGCGGCGTTGGGACTGAGATGGTTTTTTCTATCCCTCAGCATAATTTTAAAAGCTCTGATAGAGTCATACTTCCCCAAGGATGAGATGAGCATTAGTAGGCCAGTTAGTCTAGCTGGAAGAAGATTAACAAGATCATCCAGCTTAGCTGGATAATAGCCCAGGTCTTTGTAGAGTTCATTTTTATAGCCCACCATGGAGTCCATGGTGTTTATAAATTTATAGGTTATCGCCCCTGCTGGCCCAAAAATCATTAGGTAAAAAAGAGGGGCTATTACGCCATCGGAGGTGTTTTCTGCCACGGTTTCCACTGTAGCTCTAACAACTCCTCTATCATCAAGCTCCCCGGTATCCCTGCCCACTATAAAGGAGAGCCTGTAGCGGGCAGCATCAAGACCATCCCCCAGGGCTTTTTTCACCTTCATGGCCTCATCGTAGAGGTTTCTTGCAGCAAGGGAGCTAAAGATAAGATAGAGAGAAAAGATACTAGCAGGAAGGCCAGGACCCAGTAAATATAAAATTCCAAGGCTGGCTAAAAGGCTAAGAAGGATATTTACAAGAACCATTATAAGACCTGCTAGCCTAAGTCCCCTGGGACTTTTAAAAAGCCTTCTAAGAAGCCTTTCTTCTGACTCTATTATCCTACCCATAAGCCTAACGGGATGGAAGAGATTTTCTGGGTCCCCCACTAGAAAGTCCAAAACTACTGCTAGATAGATCACCTCTTTACCAGCCTGTAGATAAAGTCCATATCCAGGTTTTTTCTTAGGAGGTCCTCCACCTTGGAAAACTCCCTGGCCTGAATTTTCTCATCGCTGAAAATAGCTCTATCCTCTATAGCAAGCTCAATATAGGGCAGGACCCCCACCACAGGGATATCCACATAGGCTTTAAACATGTCAAGGCCGGGCTTCAAAAGCTCAATATCGCCCCTGAATTTATTAATAATAAGGCCCTTGACCCTGGCCCGCTCCTCAGGACTAAGCAGCATTATAGTGCCATAGAGGGAGGCAAAGACCCCTCCTCTATCTATATCTGCCA
>CAYFUM010000022.1:0-7315 GCA_964346475.1 uncultured Peptostreptococcaceae bacterium | reverse complement strand
AGCATTATAGTGCCATAGAGGGAGGCAAAGACCCCTCCTCTATCTATATCTGCCACCAAAAGAACCGGGGCGTCCACCATCTGGGCTAGGCCCATATTTACCAGGTCGTCCTTTCTTAGGTTTATCTCAGCGGGGCTCCCTGCCCCTTCAAGGACTATTATGTCAAAGTCCTTCTCCAGGGACCTGTACTCCTCCAGCACCATCTTTCCCAGGGTTTTTCTATATTTAAAATAATCCCTGGCCTCCAGAGCACCTTCCTCCTGGCCCTTTACCACAACCAGGGAACCACTTTCACTTCTTGGTATAAGAAGGATAGGATTGAGTCTTGGGCCAGGCTCAAGATCCGAGGCCAGGGCCTGGAGGGACTGGGAAAGACTGAGTTTTTCACCCCTATCATTCTCATAATAATTAGAAGACATGTTCTGAGATTTAAAGGGAGCCACCCTGTAGCCATCCTCTTTAAAAACCCTACATAGGCCAAGACAAACTAGACTCTTCCCTGCAGAGGAAGTTGTCCCCTGCACCATTATATTTGCCACTAAAGCCTCCTTAAAAATCCTTCTATAAGTTCCTGGGCCCTAGCTCTAGCCTCTTCTTTAAAACCAGAAGAGTAGCTATCCATAAAGCCATGGGGCCCAGCTAGTTTTACGAGTCTTAGCTGGTCTTCCTCTAAATAATAGTCTTCATCCTGGGATAAAATCACAAGGCTTGGTAGACTAGGTTTTTCATCCAGGTAGTCTCTAATCCTGGAGCCATAGAGGCAGACGACTCCCTCTAGAGGGACCCTGGAGCCAGCCCTATAGGCAAGACTTGCTCCTACGCTAAAGCCAAGAAGAAGGATTTTTTCATAGTGCCTTCTTTTTTCTCTCACTAGCTCCTCGATCTCTCCAGTATCAAAGCCCTTTTCTTCCATAAAAAACCTGTAGGCTTCCTTCTCCTCTGAGTAGGAGAAGCTTCTACCATAGTTAAAAATCTCCACATCAAAACCCAGACCCAGGTAGAGGCTGGCCTGGCCTTTTATAAAGTCATTTATTCCGTAGATTTCTGGTAGGATGATTATTAGATTAGTCCTTTTCATAACCTAATATAGCCAAGGCCATCCTCAATCTCAATTTTTGTTCCATACTCTTCGCTAAGACTGGCTAGATACTCTAGGGTAGACTCATCACCACTGAGTCTAGGAAGACCCTTCTGGGACCTTCTTGCTAGGAGGCCCATTTCTATGGGAGTAAGTACTATTTCCTTTATCTGGCCTTTTTCCATGACCCAGCTAGCAAGAACTGACCTCCAGATATTCTCCTGGACCCCGTAGCCCACTGTACCCTTTTTACTTCTTTCCTCCATAAAGGCCCCTATTTTGGTGTCTGGATCCATTCCCTTGTTTATAAAGGCTTCCCGGGGTTGGAGGGCTATGGTCTCGGTTTGGAAAAGAAAGTTGCCCAGACTATAGAAGATTGGACATCCCCTATAGATTTCTATGGCCCTTAGTTCATGGGGCCCATGGCCCAGAACGGCCTGGGCTCCGGCATCAATACAGCTTCTAGAAAAGCTCTCAAGGAACATGGCCGGTTTAATAGAGTCATGGCCTGTAAATTCGTGGGCATGGAGGCTAACTATTACTATATCCGCCTGCTTTTTTGCCTCCACTATCTCCTCTTCAATTCTTTTCATATCCTCCTCAAGGGGGAGGGTTTCCACCCAGTTTTCTTCATCTAGGATAAAAATTCCAGACTCTCCCAGAGGAAGCTCCTGGGCCTCAAAGGCTTTTTTATAGCCATTTCTAATAGAGAAGTCCAGAGAGGCATTGACATAGGTAAGCTCAACCAGCTCCCTAGCCTTCTCGAAGTTCTCTTTATCCACATGGTAGTAGGTCTTAAACCTCAGGGGATTTAGACCTGGCCTTCCCTTAAGCTCCTGGGACTGACCTCCTGCTCTAGAGGCCTCAGAAAAGGTAGATGAGACGCTGATAAGGGCTACCCTATTATTTCTAGTTTCAAGATAGGCTGGCCTTGAAGCCTGGGCTAGGTTTTCTCCTGTTCCCGAAAAGACCATATCTCTTTTTTTAAGATTTTCTATAGTGGCAAGGATTCCCCCCTCACCATAGTCTCCTGAGTGATTATTAGCTGTATTAAATATGTTAAAACCCATGGCCTTTATATCATCCAGGGCACCGGGCTCCATCATGGCCCAGGTTCCACCGCTTTCAGCTGCAGGATAGCCCTGGCTTTCATGGAAGGTCATTTCAAGGTTTGTAAAGGCTACATCGTGCTTTTTTATTAGGTCCACAAGATCCCCATATCCCTCATAACCTCCCTGGGCAATCCTCCTGGTTATAAATATGTCTCCACTTGCTAGAAAACTTGTTTTGTTTGACATGGCTACTCCTCTACTTTTGGTATTATCCTAGAACCCAGGCTCAGACCCAGGACCTCTCCATTCTTCTTCCAGCGAATCTCTAAATAGGTATCAATAAATTTTTCCCTGACCAGGGCTGAATTCTCTGAGATGGGAACAAGAAGCTTTCTCTCACCATCCACCTCTATCTCAAGGTCTTTATCCATAAAGAGCTTGAGGTTTGTACCCTCTCCAGAGCTATAGTTGCCTAGAACTTTGGAAATAGTATCTTTATCCCAGCTTTTCTGCCTGTAGTCCCTTGTATCCAGAGGAGACTTTCCAGCAACAACCCTAAAAAGGGCATCGGATATCCTGCTAACAGGGACTCCACTGGTATTTGAAAGAATAATAATCCCTACTCCCAGCTCCTGGGACCAGGCTAGGTTTGAAGATACACCGCTGAGACTACCCCCATGGCCGGTAACTCTATAGCCCTCATGGTCCCTGGTATAGAGGCCATAGCCATAGCCATCCCTTTCTAGATAGTCCATCCGCTTTTCTATCATGGCCTCCACAGAAGGCCAGGAAATAACCCCATTACCCTCACTGAGATAGACCCCTAGATAGCTCTTTAAATCTCTAAGGGTGGACTTAAGAGCCCCACCCCCATTTAGAACAAAGGCGTTATCATGATAGTCTCTTGATTCCAGGAGCTTTCCCTCCTCTATTTTGTAGAGGCTGGCTGCATTGTCATCCCTGGCTCCTTTTAAAAAATCACAAAAGCTCCTAGTCATACCCAGAGGGCCTAGTATATTTTTTTCAAGGTAATCAGCAAAGGACTTCTCCCCTCCATGGATTCTTATTATCTCAGAAAGAAGACCATAGCCATCATTACAGTAGGAAAAGTACTGGCCCGGCTGGCCAAGTATTCCTTCTTCACCCAGCTCACTAAGCCTTTTAGCCACCAGTCGACCTCCCTCCTCTGCCAGAGGAAGGCTGCGAGCCAACTCTCCTTCAAGTCCCAGCCTATCTCCTACCTCCTTGACAAGAATTCTTGCCAGGGGAAAGTAGCCAGGGCTGTGGCTCAAAAAATGCTCAATTCTTACCCCCTCTGCCTGGGAGCCCCGGTACTCCTCCAGATAATCTGCTACCCTATCTTTGACACTTAATATCCCTCTCTCTTCTAGCTGCATTATACTTAGGGCTGTAAAGGACTTAGTAATTGAGGCTATCCCAAAGATGGTATCCTCATTAATTTTTGTCTTTTTTTCTCCATCGGCGTAGCCCCAGGATTTTTTATAGAGGTAGTTTCCCTCCCTATCCACTACAGCGGCTATAAGACCTACAGCCTGAAAGTAAGCCATTATATCTTCGATAAGGCTTTCTGCCAAAAAGAGATTTCCTCTTGTCATCCTGGTCTTCATAACAATCTTCTCCTTCTTAATTTTATGCTCTCTACTCTAGACATAAATAGTATAGAGGATAGGCAGAAATAAAACTATAAAAATCAAAGGAAAGTTTGGTTTTAGCAAGAAAAAAGGGAGCAGTGCTCCCCCTGTTTTTAATTTTTCACCAGTATAAACTCCCCTGGAAACTCCTCTAAGACCCCTCTTTTTATGTCATAGATTTCCTGGCCCCTAAGGAAGGTTTTTACTACCTGGGCGCCTATTTTTCTTCCTACATAGGCAGAGATTTTGTTTTTGTACTCCAGATCCTCTGTTCTAAGTCTATAGGGGGAATTTTCCCTAATCAAGACTAAATCCGCATCCTTCCCAAGAGCAATGGAACCCTTCTTTTCAAGGCCAAAGATCCTGGCTGCGTTAGTGGCTGTGACCCTGGCAAAGCTCTCCAGGCTCATTCCTCTTTTTTGAACTGCCTCATCAAAGAGCACATCAAGAGAGTTTTGAAGAGAGGCTATGCCTCCCCAGGCTGAAAAGGCAGGACCTTCCTTGAGTTTTGCAGTGGAGGGTGAGTGGTCTGAGGCAATGGTATCAATATCCCCACTGAGGAGTTTTTCAAAGAGCCTATTCTGATTGTCCTTATTTCTTATAGGGGGTGAGCACTTGGCAGTATTTCCAATGTCATCTAGCTCTTCCTGGCTAAAGGCAAAGTAGTGGGTACAGGACTCAGCGTAGACCTCCAGGCCATCTCGTCTAGCTTTTTTTACCTCTTCTATTCCCTCAGGGCAGCTGATATGACAGATATAGAGCCTAACCCCCGTCTCCTTAGCCAGAAAAATTGCCCTTCTTATGGCCTCAAGCTCGGTAAAGACAGGTCTGGACTCGACATAATTAAAAAGATTATTGGGGCCTTTTTTTTCATAGGCCTCCCCTAGTCTATCGGTAAGTTCTGCATTTTCGCAGTGGACAAGTAGTGGTTTTCCTGTTCTTGCTATTTTTTTCATGCCTTCATAGAGGGTATAGTCATCGGCCCTGGCCATATCACCCTCTTTAGTGCCATCGCCAACGCTGGACATAAAGGCCTTGTAGCCCGCAACTCCCGCCCTATCCATTTCTTCTAAATCCTCTAGGTTACTAGGAACCAGAGCGCTATAGGGAGCGATGTCCACAAGTTTTTTACCCTCGGCCGCCTTAAACTTTATTTCAAGGGCCTTAACATTAGCCGTTACAGGTAGCTGATTAAGGGGCATCTCTAGAAAAGTCGTAACCCCTCCTCTAGCTGCAGCTCTGGTGGCAGTTACATAGCCCTCCCACTCACTTCTACCTGGCTCTGATACATGAACATGGGGGTCCACCATACCAGGTAGGACTATAAGCCCCTCAGCATCAATAATCCTAGCAGCCTCCTCTAGCCCCTGCTCCAGGGCTACTATCCTACCAGCCTCAATCCCAATGTCCACCTGGTCCACCCTATCTTCCAGGACTACTCTGCCATTTTTGATTATTAAATCTAATTTTTTCAAGCTATCTGACCTCCCAAATTATTCCTAGTCCCCTAAGCTAAAATCACACTAGAAGCTATAGGCAAGTAAACTCAGCACTAGAGCTAACTAAACTAACCTAAGCCTAGCAGAGGAGAAAAACAAGTTCAACATACAAATTAACCAAATCTTTCTGGCTTTTTCAAGTAGTCCCCTGTATAAAAAGTACAAATCTTTGACCTATAAGAAGAATTTTCTGATAATCCTCCTAGAGCCTAGTCTTTTTTCACCTACAAGTCACCAGTCAAGAACTAGTAGAAGAAACTATTCTCCCTTAGTGTTATTCTGATGTAAAGTTTTCTAGCCAGCTAATAGAAAATTAATCCAACTTAAAGGAGTCTAGACTAGACTCAGAAAAAGCTGGAATCTAGACTAGAAATAGGTCGGGGATTGTAATATATTTACAGGTCATAAGGGGTATAAACCAATTAATAGTTTGTGAAAGGATAGGCATGCCAAGAAAGAAAGTAAGTAGAAAAATAAGAAAGCTCTTTAGGTTACTGGCTCTGGCTGGAGGCCTCTACGCCATAGTAACTGGTGTTCTGGTTTTTCGAATACCTAAAAAGACATCCACAACCTATGCTAGGGACTCTGACCCTAATAGGTTTTTTTCAGATAAGAGGGGAAGCGATAGGCTGGTAATTCTTGATAGTCCTTCCAGCGCAGGCCTTGCTAGGATGAAAATTATAGCTCAGGCAGAAAAAAAGCTAGATATTGCCTACTTTTCTATAGAAACCGGTGAATCTCCCGATCTTTTTTTTGCAGCCCTACTGGAAGCTGCCGATAGGGGGGTCCAGGTTAATCTACTCCTGGATGGAATCTTCCATGGGATAAAGGGAGATTTAAAACCCATCCTCTACGCCTCAATCCTCCACCCCAGGATGGAAATAAAGTTCTATGAACCCCTAAACCCCTTCATGCCCTGGACCCTTAACAATAGGATGCATGATAAATATATAATAGCTGATGATAAATACGCCATGATAGGTGGCAGAAATATTGGAGACAAGTATTTTGATCCCTACTGGTACCAGGATAAAGTCACTCTGGATAGAGATGTGGTGATTATAAGCACAGGCCCAGAGAGGGAGTCTGTTATATCCTCCATGTCAGATTACTTTGACAAGATCTGGAATCACAGGTATTCCAAGTCCTCTAGAAAACCAGTCCTACTTATAAGACATAAAAAAGCCCAGCTCAAGTATGAGGAGCTCAGAAATAAACTGGACGAAGTAAGGCTAGAATATATGGACTTTATGGAAGAGGCTCCTAACCTTGAGGCAGCCTCCCTACCCACCAATAAAATAAGTTTTATCCACAATCCAATAGAGCGCTTTAGTAAGGAGCCCTGGATTTGGTATGAATTATCCCAGCTAATTAAAAATTCTAAAAAGGAGGTCTTTATCCAAAGCCCCTACACCATTCCGGCCAAGGCTATGGTAAGCTCCTACTTTGAGCCAGAGAATCTAGAGGGAAGGGAAGTGATTCTCCTAACCAATTCCCTGGCCTCAAGTCCCAATTATCCAGCTTTTTCAGGTTATTTAAACCATAGAAAAGACATGGTAGATTGGGGCCTTAGAATCTTTGAGTACCAGTCTAAAAACTCTCTCCACACCAAGGCCTTTATAATAGACGATGATATCATGGCCCTTGGCTCCTTTAACGGAGATCCCAGGAGTGCCTTTTTAAGCACCGAGTCCATGGTGATAATCCATGGAAAAGAGGCTAGCACCAGTCTAAGAAGAGGCCTTGAAGTATATATGGCCTCCAGTCTCGAGGTGGGACCAGACTACAACTACATCCCCAGAGAAGGCCTTGAAGAAAGCGAAGTTAAAGCAGGTAAAAAAATACTAATGACTCTACTTTCCTACCTAGTTCGACCCTTTGAGTTTCTACTCTAGGCTTTATTAGCCTAATTTTTAAGAGAAATATCCATCTAACTTGAAAGTCTTACCTATAGGGCAAGTCGGACCAGAGCCTCAACGTGAATGTAAGGTGCATACATATCCATGGTGACGGTTTCCACATGATAGCGTACTT
>CAYFUM010000021.1:0-25396 GCA_964346475.1 uncultured Peptostreptococcaceae bacterium | reverse complement strand
TCTCCATCCGTGAGGGTGGTCGTACAGTAGGTGCTGGTGCTGTTGTAGAGATTATTGAGTAATCCAAGGCCCCACCAAGCAGAAGTAAATATTAACTAGCTGAGTTTTCTCAGCTAGTTTTTTTCTTGCAAGTTAGGACTATTGGACAGAGCTAAGACAAGATTAAGAACAAATAATTAATAAAATATACTTTCAATAGATTGCTTTAATATAATCATAAAAAGTGATATAATAGGTAACAATAGCTTTGGATTTTAAGGCTAAATTTGGCTGGTGGGTTTTGCTTGGCCCAGTGAACTCTAACTATTAGATTATCTCTTAATAGATGACTACAAATAGAGGATGGAAAGAAAAAACTTAGGTCGAGGGATAAATCTAGGGGTCCGGGTCCTTAGGATTTAAGTGGATTGACAAGTTGATTATGTATAATAAGGGTGTTTCTTATAAAGGAGAGGAGATACATAGGATGAAAACTAGAAGAAGGTCCTTTAGTCTTAGAAAAACATTGATTCTTGGTCTGGTGATAATGCTGATGATTTTTTCCATGACTGCCTGTGGTAAGAAAGCCCAGGATAGTCACTATCTTGGTGTTTGGAAGGCTGTCTCACTCTCCGCTTATGGCGACAGTTATGATGCAGCCGAATTCTTGGAAGGAGAATTTGCTCTTGAGTTTTTTGCTGAGGGAAAGGGCAAAATTCTGTCTGAAAATCTTGTAGACGAGGATGGCGAAAAAATCGATGATAGCTTTCAATGGGAAGAAAAGGATGAAAAAATCCTAGTCACCATGTTGGATGAAAACCTTGAAGGCTGGCTAGAAGATGACCTTCTTTACTTAGATGGATTTATGGGTGAAGATACTGGACTATACCTTAGTAAAAATGGAAGTGCAAAGGCTCCAAAAAAAGAAGAGCAAGCTACAAAGCTTGGCTTTGAAGGGCTTTGGGAATCGGTTGTCTTAATAGAATCTGGTAGCGAACATGATAGTAGTGACCTCTTTCCAGAGGGGATTTACCTGGAGCTTCTTGAGGGTGGCAAGGGGGAACTTGTCTATGTAGATTTTCTTTATGGTGGAGATAGCTATGAAGAATCATCCCTAAGCTTTGATTGGAAAGAGGCAGAGGGGGGGATAGCTATTGTAGATGAAGGTGAAGAGCTCCTTCTTACTCTAGAAAATGATAGACTGGTACTGCCTGACATATCGGGTGAAGGTATGGTTATAGTTTTTGCTAGAGCACCGGATAAAAAGCTGGGGGAAATACTGGAGGCTGCTTCTAGTTTTTCCACTAGCACAGGGGGTTCTCCTTGGCAAGGCAAATGGTATGGATATTTTTGGATCCTGGAAGCCTATGGGGAAGAATGGGAACCCTACGAAGATGTTTATAGGGATGTCTACATGTTCATTGATGTCGATGATGAGGGTCAGGGCACCCTAAGAATTGCTTTTGATGATGATGAGGATACGGCAGATCATGAATTGGTGGCCTATCTAGACATAAGCAGTGATGATAATCACATTGAGGCAAAGAAGGGTACATTTTTTGATATGGACCTTACTGATCTTGACGCTTGGTGGCTGGCTCTAGCTCCCAATGCCCAGGGCAAACTTCTTGTTATGCTTGACGAATATGAAGATCCATATTTTGAAGACCAGGGTTTTGAATATACCATGGCATTTCGCCCCTATGGTGAACTATGGGATGAGGAGATAGAAAATAGAGACCATTATCCCATAGGCTATAAGGACTATCTCCTAGCCTTGGAAGCAAATAGGCCTAAGCCAGGAGAGGGTAGAGGCAATGCCGGCCTCCCCGAAGCTAAGTTTTCAGGGGCAACCGAGAGCTTTAGCCTTGATGGTATAAAGGTAGAGTATCCAGCAGGCTTTGAAGCCGAGGAAGCGATGATTGTGGGTATCGAAGTACGACGGGGCTCTACCTGGATAAATACCTACTTTGATGAGGGCTATGTTCCTGTTACCAAGACCATAGAGGATGTAATTGAAGAGCTTGATTATAAGCTAAGCGAAGAAAGTGCCCAGCTCTATAAGAGTACCTACAATTCTCATCCCTGTGTTGTCCTCATGCTAGACAGTGAGTTCTTTGGTCCAGAACTTGAGATTCACGTACCTTTAGAAGGAAAGGTTCTGACAATTAAAGCATCTACATCAGATCATGATAGTCTAGGGGAGCTACTCTCAGACCAAGATGTAATGGCTATAATGAGCAGTGTCACTTGGTAGGTACAAGATTGGGCTTCTTAACTTAATTATGCAGGCTAAAGTATCCCAGGATTATGCACTATCGATAAATCTAGAAAGGACTAGGGGAGTTTCTCTCCTAGTCCTATCCTACAAGATCTAGGCTGTTTTTTGAGTAGCTTTCTTGCATGATGTTTGAGAAGTTGATATCAGGTCCCCTCTATTCTAGAAGCAAAGCTTTTAGTAAAGAGGATAGGTCTTTAATAGCTTTTAACCTGCTTATATGAGTTTTAGTCTTATTTTGGGGTATATAATTTAGGCTATATAGAAAGGTTTTTGAGAAATAAGGCTTGGTAGAAAATCCCAAAAATTGTTTCAAACCCTTAAAGGGTTTTTTCTTTGCTAAATTTGCAAAAAGCCTTGACTTTCAAGGTAATATGCATTAGTATTATCTAGCGTGTCCAAATAATGTTGAAGTCGAAGGTTACCCACCTACCGGGACATTTTCGATGGAGTAGCTTTTCCTGTGAGAAAAGCGCTGGACATAGGGTAATGGGTACACCCGGTCGGGTGTACATAAAATAATAGGAGGAAGTAATGAACGAAGGACAAAAAATCCGCATCAGACTAAAATCATTTGATCACAAAATTCTTGATGCATCTGCAGCCAAGATAGTAGAGACAGCCAAGACAACTGGAGCTGAGGTAGCTGGACCAATTCCCCTGCCAACCAGGAAGGAAATATTTACTATCATCCGTTCCCCCCACGTCAATAAAGACTCCAGGGAACAATTTGAACTGCGCACCCACAAGAGACTAATTGATATCCAAAGACCTACTAAAAAAACTGTAGATGCACTTACCAGGCTAGACCTGCCTGCCGGTGTGGATATCGAAATTAAACTATAGGATGTTTTAGTATGATTGCTCTGCAATCCGCTGTAAAATGAGGAGGAAAAATGTTAGGTCTATTAGGTAAAAAGATAGGCATGACCCAGGTCTTTAATGAAGCAGGTGTACAGACAGCTGTAACTGTTCTAGAAGCGGGCCCTATCTATGTAACACAAATTAAAACCAAGGAAAAGGATGGCTATGATGCCCTTCAAGTTGCCTTTGGAGAAGAAAAGAAAAGTCGTTTAAACAAGCCAGAACTTGGCCACTTTGAAAAAGCAGGTCTGGAAGCCAAAAAAAGAGTTATGGAATTTCCCGTTGAGGATCCTGAAAGCTATAGCTTGGGCCAGGAAATTAAAGCAGATATCTTTAAAGCTGGTCAGCGCGTGGATATAACTGGTATTTCGAAGGGTAAGGGAACCGTTGGTATCATCAAGCGTTACAATGAGTCCAGGGGACCCCAAAGCCATGGTTCTAAATTCCATAGAACACCTGGTGCAAGAAGTGCCAGTGCTACACCCGGTCGCGTTGTCAAAGGACAAAGAGGACCAGGTCGCATGGGCTATGATAGAGTGACTGTTCAGAACTTAGAAATTGTTCGAGTTGATGCAGATAGAAACCTTTTACTGGTAAAGGGTGCAGTACCTGGACCACGCAAGGGCATAGTTTCCCTGAAACCATCGGTAAAGGTTTCTAAGTAGAGTAAAGGAGTATTACTGTGACTATACAAATATTTAATCAAAAGGGCGAGCAAGTAGCGCAAAGAGAGCTTTCACCAAAGGTTTTTGGAGTTGAACCCAATACCCATGTAATGCATGAAGCTGTCGTAAACTATCTTGCGAACCAACGTCAAGGCTCCTTTGCTAGTAAGACTCGCGCCGAAGTTCGCGGTGGTGGAAGGAAGCCCTGGAGACAAAAGGGAACAGGCCGTGCAAGACACGGTAGTAGCCGCTCCCCAATCTGGGTAGGCGGTGGAGTGGTATTTGCAAAGAAACCTAGAGATTTCGGATATACCCTTCCAAGAAAGATTAGACAATTAGCTCTTAAGAGTGCCCTTAGCACCAAGGCTAGTTCAGAGTCCATAGTCCTTCTAGATGAGCTGAGCTTTGAAGCTCCTAGTACTAAGGCTATGATAGAGGTTCTGAGAAATTTAAACATTAATGAAAAAACCTTGGTTATTCTAGATAGAAATGATACTGCTGTTGTCAGGTCCATTTCAAATCTACCTAAGGTTGAGAGTATATCAGTTAATAACATCAACACCTATACTGTGCTAAATTATGACAAGATCATCTTCACAGTAGCTGCTCTAGATAAACTTGAGGAGGTATATGCATAATGACAGCCTATGATATTATTATAGCTCCCATCGTATCTGAAAATAGCTTGGGACTTACCTCTGAAAAGAAATACACTTTTAGGGTTCATCCAAAGGCAAATAAGTATCAGATTAAGGATGCTATTGAAGAAATTTTCGACGTCAAGGTAACTGCTGTTAACACTATGAATGTTAAGGGCAAGCCAAAAAGACAGGGACGTTTTGAAGGAACTACAAGAAACTGGAAAAAGGCCATTGTTTCCCTTTCTCCAGAGAGCAAAGAAATAGAGTTCTTTGAAGGTATCTAGAGAGGAGTAAACCATGGCAGTAAAAAGCTATAAACCTACTTCCGCGGGTATGCGTCATCGTATTGTTCCAAGCTTTGAGGAGATAACTGCTTCAAAGCCAGAAAAAACTCTGCTGGCTCCAATTAAGAAGACAGCAGGTAGAAATGACGATGGTCGTATTACAGTTCGTCACCGTGGCGGTGGAAATCGTAGAAAATATAGAATTATTGACTTTAAGAGACGTAAGGACAACATCCCAGCAAGGGTAGCTTCAATAGAGTATGATCCCAACAGGACTTGCTATATTGCTCTTCTACACTATGCTGACGGAGAAAAAAGATACATCCTTGCCCCAAATAAACTTCAAGTAGGTCAGACAGTGGAGTCCGGTGAAAATGTGGATATCCAGGTAGGTAACGCTCTTCCACTGAGGAACATCCCCCTAGGTACCCATATCCACAATGTTGAAATGAAGGCTGGTAAGGGCGGACAACTTGCCCGTTCAGCCGGCGCCTATGCCCAGCTTATGGCTAAAGAGGGCAAGTATGCCCAGATAAGACTACCCTCAGGCGAAGTTAGACTTATTCACCAGGAGTGCAGGGCTTCAATCGGTCAAATCGGTAACCTGGAGCATGAGAATATTAACTATGGTAAAGCGGGTATCCGTCGTCATCTAGGCTTTAGGCCCCATGTCAGAGGTTCAGTCATGAACCCAGTTGACCACCCCCACGGTGGTGGAGAAGGTAAGGCTCCTATCGGACGTACTTCACCAGTTACACCCTGGGGTAAGCCAACACTGGGCTATAAAACAAGGAAGAAAAACAAGACTTCTGATAAGTATATTATTAGGAAGAGAACTAAGTAATTGAGAGGAGATACCCGTGAGTAGATCTATGAAAAAAGGGCCCTTTGCCCATAAGGGTCTATTGAAAAAAATAGAAGAAATGAATTCTCGTAATGAGAAAAAAGTAGTTAAGACATGGTCAAGGTCCTCCACCATCTTCCCTCAAATGGTTGGTCATACAATAGCTGTACATGATGGAAGAAAACATATTCCAGTTTATATAGTTGAGGATATGGTAGGCCATAAGCTTGGAGAATTCGCACCAACAAGGACCTTTAGAGGCCACGCTGGTGATAAGAGACTAAAAGGAAAGTAGGAGGAGAAGATGAAAGCAAGAGCAGAAGCCAAATATATTCGTATTCCCTCCACAAAGGTTAAGCCTGTTTGCGACTTGATTCGTGGAAAAAGTGTTGATGAAGCTAAAGCAATCCTTCAATTTACACCAACAAAATCAGCTCGTTTATTACTTCAAGTGCTGAACTCAGCAGTTGCCAACGCAGTAAACAACCATGATATGGAAGAAATGGATCTTTATATCAGTCAGGTTTACGCCAATCAAGGACCCCATCTAAAGAGATGGAAAGCCGGTAGCCATGGTAGGGCAATGCCCAGACTAAGACGCACCAGCCATATTGGCATCGTTGTGGAAGAAAGAGAGTAGGAGGAATCATGGGACAAAAAGTTAGCCCACATGGTCTTCGAGTAGGTGTTATAAAGGATTGGGATTCAAAGTGGTATGCAGAAGCCAAGGATATGCCAGCCTTAGTTTTAGAAGACTACAAAATTAGAGAATATATTGAAAAGAATTACTATAAAGCTGGAATTTCCAGAATTTATATTGACAGGACAGGTAGCAATAACATTGCTCTAAATGTTTTTACCTCCAAGCCAGGTATGATTGTTGGTAAGGGTGGAGAAACTATTAAACTTATCCGTGGTGATATCCAGAAAATGACTGGAAAGAATGTCCACATTGATGTTTCTGAAGTTCAGAATATTGATGGGGATGCCAAGCTCCTAGCCCAAAACATAGCCGAAAGTCTAGAGAGACGTGTATCCTTTAGAAGAGCTATGAAGCAGGCAATTGGCCGCGCCCAGCGCACTGGAATTGAAGGAATAAAGGTAATGGTTTCAGGTCGTCTAGGTGGAGCTGATATGGCTCGTAGCCAGGCCTATAGTGAAGGAAATGTTCCCCTATCTACACTGAGAGCCAATATCGACTATGGCTTTGCAGAAGCTGACACAACCTATGGAAAACTAGGTGTCAAGGTTTGGATGTATAAGGGAGAAATTTTAGCTCAACCTAATGAAGGACGAGTTCTTGTCCGTCAAGAAGCTAAGAAGCGTCAACCCCGTGGAGCTCGTCGCAGCGGCCCTAGCCGTGGCAGACGTCCACGTCAGAATAATAAGTAAGGAGGCAAACCATGTTAATGCCTAAAAGAGAAAAAAGGCGTAGGGTACATCGTGGCCGCATGAAGGGCAATTCCGAAAGAGGAAATACGATTACCTATGGCCAATATGGCTTGGTAGCCCTGGAACCGGCATGGATTACTGCCAATCAAATAGAAGCAGCCCGTATTGCTATCAACAGGAAGATCAGAAGGGGCGGTAAGGTTTGGATAAAAATCTTCCCCCATAAGCCTGTAACACAAAAACCTGCTGAGACCAGAATGGGTGCTGGTAAAGGTGCTCCAGAGTATCACGCGGCTGTAGTTAAGCCAGGTCGTGTTATGTTTGAACTCAGCGCTGTAGACGAGGACTTGGCACGCGAAGCTATGAGGCTTGCGGCTAACAAACTCCCAATTAAGTGTAAATTTGTAATTAAGGGAGAAGAGGGAGGTTCCCATGAAGGTTAAAGAATTACGTGAGATGACTCCCCAGGAACTGGGTGTTAAGCTGTTGGATTTAAAGGGTGAGCTGTTTAATCTTCGTTTCCAACTAGCTACAGGACAGCTAGAAAACACATCACAAATCAAACTCGTCAAGAAGGACATTGCAAGAGTAAAAACTGTCCTTCATGAAGCAGAGTTGAGAGCATAGGAGGCAGGTAGTGGAACGCAATAAAAGAAAAGTCCGCGTCGGTACGGTAATTTCCGACAAAATGGATAAGACCATTGTCGTCCGACTGGAACGCTATGTATCTCATCCCTTTTACAAGAAGAAAGTAAAATCAACTGTCAAATACAAGGCTCATGATGAGCTTAATGATGCTAGAGAAGGCGATAGAGTACGCATCATGCAAACCAGACCTCTCAGTAAGACCAAGGACTGGAGACTGGTTGAGATCGTAGAAAGAGCAAAATAAGGAGGTATTCATGCTACAGCAAGAATCTAGAATGGTTGTTGCAGATAATTCCGGAGCAAAAGAACTCCTCGTTATTCGTGTTCTGGGAGGATCTATGAAACGTTATGCCCGTGTGGGTGATGTATGTGTATGTACTGTTAAGCACGCAACACCAGGGGGCGTTGTAAAAAAAGGTGATATTGTAAAGGCTGTTGTCGTTAGAACCAAGCATGGTATCCATAGAAAAGATGGGATATATGTGCGTTTTGATGATAACGCAGGAGTCATTATCAAAGAAGACCTTAACCCCGTTGGTACCCGTATTTTTGGCCCAGTAGCTAGAGAGCTTCGAGGAAAGAAATTCCAAAAAATTCTCTCCCTGGCACCTGAAGTACTATAGGAGGTCTAAATTGAGAATAAGAAAAGGCGATACAGTTAAAATAATCGCAGGTAAAGACAAGGGTAAAACTGGTGAAGTAATAGCAGTCTTTCCTAAGGCTCAGCGCCTTATTGTATCTGGCTGCAACATGATAACCAAGCACCAAAAACCCAATGTGAGAGATAATACCGGTGGGATAATCCATAAAGAGGCCCCTATTCATGTGTCAAATGTTATGTTCTATGACAAATCAAGGAAGGTCGCTTCAAGGATTCGCTATAAATTACTAGAAAACGGAAAGAAAGTACGTGTTGTAGTAAAGTCTGGCGAAACACTGGACTAATCAGGAGGAACACATGGCAAGATTAAAAGAAAAATATAATGAAGTTGTGGGTCCTGCTCTGATGGAGAAATTCTCCTATCGTTCAGTGATGGAGATTCCCAAGCTAGATAAAATTGTTTTAAATATGGGTCTTAGTGAGGCTAAGGATAATACCAAGGTTCTCCAGAATGCCGTTGAAGAAATCAGAAAAATTACAGGGCAGCAACCAGTTGTCACCAAGGCTAAGAAGAGTGTTGCTAACTTTAAAGTTCGTGAAGGTATGAATGTAGGACTCAGCGTTACCCTAAGAGGAGATCGCATGTATGAGTTCCTTGATAGATTCATCACCATTGCTCTACCTAGAGTAAGGGACTTTAGGGGCCTAAATCCCAATAGTTTTGACGGTCGTGGCAATTTCTCCATGGGAGTTAAGGAACAACTTATTTTCCCAGAGATTAAATACGATGACGTGGATTCTGTCCGTGGGATGGATATTGTATTTGTTACAACAGCCAAGACTGATGAAGAAGGCAGAGCACTTTTGACTGAGCTAGGTCTGCCCTACAGGAAATAGGAGGATAAAGTGGCAAAGAAATCATTAAAAATCAAGCAAGCCAGAAAAGCCAAATATTCTACCCGTGCCTATACACGTTGTAGTATTTGTGGTCGTCCTCATTCCGTTATGAGAAGATTTGGCATTTGCAGAATTTGCTTCCGAGAACTGGCCTACAAGGGTGAACTCCCAGGTGTTCGTAAAGCCAGTTGGTAGGAAAGGAGAATAACTATGAGAATAACTGATCCTATTGCTGATATGCTAACGCGTATACGCAATGCTAATAAAGAGCATCATGCTACAGTGGAAATTCCTTCTTCAAACATGAAGGTAGCCATTGCCAAAATTCTCTTGGATGAGGGCTTTATAAAGGGCTATGAAATCATCGAAGATAACAAGCAGGGTGTTTTAAAGGTAGAACTTAAGTATTCCCGTGAAAAGGAACGTGTAATCCGTGGTCTAAAGAGAATTTCCAAGCCAGGACTCCGCGTATATGCTAAAAATGATGAGGTTCCCCTGGTCCTAGGTGGTCTGGGTATATCCATAATTTCTAGTAGCCAAGGGATTATTACTGACAAAGAAGCAAGGAAGCTAGGAGTGGGTGGCGAAGTCATCTGCTACGTCTGGTAAGAGGAGGAAGATATGTCAAGAATTGGTAAATTGCCTATCCTTCTGCCTGCCGGGGTAGAAGCCACTATTAAAGATAATATCGTTGAAATTAAGGGGCCTAAAGGTGTTCTTAGCCAAGAGGTTGATCCTGCAATTTCAGTGGTTGTAGAAGAAGGCCAATTACTTGTTAAAAGGCCTAATGACAACAAGAGAAATCGTAGCCTCCATGGTCTATACCGCTCACTAATCCAAAATATGGTAGTGGGAGTTACCGAGGGCTATGAGAAGAAACTTCGTATTGAAGGAGTTGGATACAGGGCAAGTAAGGAAGGTAAGATATTAAACCTTCAACTAGGCCACTCCCATCACATAAATATGGAGGATCCTGAGGGAATAACTGTAGAGGTTCCTACTAATACTGAAATAATTGTAAAGGGAATCAATAGGCAACAAGTAGGCAACTACGCTGCTAAGATTCGTTCCTGGAGGGAGCCTGAGCCCTATAAAGGCAAGGGCGTTAGATACCATGATGAAGTAGTAAGGCGTAAAGAAGGAAAAGCCGGGAAATAAAGAAAGGAGTAGGCTATGAGAAAAGAATTTATTCGTAATAAAGCAAGACTACATCGCCATAAGCGTGTACGTGGAAAAATCAGTGGCACTCCTGAAATTCCAAGGCTATGTGTCTTCCGCTCAAATAAATATATCTATGCTCAAATCATAGATGATGTTGAAGGTGTTACTCTAGTCAGTGCTTCCAGTATGGAGCCTGAACTAAAGGCTGATTTCCCCAATGGATCCAATAAAGAAGCCGCCAAAGCTGTGGGTCAACTGATCGGAAAAAAGGCAGTGGAAAAAGGCATAAGTAAAGTTGTCTTTGACCGAGGAGGATATCTCTACCATGGCCGCG
Organism: uncultured Peptostreptococcaceae bacterium; assembly: GCA_964346475.1. Classification (GTDB taxonomy): domain Bacteria; phylum Bacillota; class Clostridia; order Peptostreptococcales; family Acidaminobacteraceae; genus DTU036. The sequence continues at coordinate 14,808 of CAYFUM010000021.1, read as the reverse complement.
TCAAGGAACTTGCCGATGGTGCAAGGGAATCCGGTCTACAGTTTTAGGAGGTTAAGGTGAAAGATAGACGAGAAATAAAATCTGAATTCGATGAACAAGTCGTTTTCATTAACCGAGTAACTAAGGTTGTTAAGGGTGGAAGAAACTTCCGCTTTAGTGCTTTGGTTGTTGTAGGTGATGGTAAAGGCCGTGTAGGTGTTGGAACTGGTAAGGCCCTTGAGGTCCCAGCCGCAATAAAAAAGGCTGTAACCAATGCCAAGAAAAACGTAGTCCAAGTTCCCCTTCTAGGTACCACAGTACCCCATGCCATTAAAGGCCGCAGTGGAAGCGGACAAGTGGTTATAATGCCTGCTCCCAAGGGAACAGGGGTTATTGCTGGAGGTCCAGTGCGTAGCGTACTACAACTTGCTGGATATGCTGATGTAAGGGCTAAAAGCCTTGGTTCCAATAATCCTAAAAACATGGTGGATGCAACCATGGATGGACTATTAAATCTCTCTACACTCAAGCAAGTAGCCAGACTCCGTGGCAAGACCACTAAAGAGATCCTCGGTAGGGAGGAATAGAATGAAGCAATTAAAAATTAAGCTAATCTATAGCACAATTGGTTCAAAACCTGTTCATCGCAAGAATGTAGAGGCCCTGGGACTTAAGAAATTAGGTCAGGAAGTCATCCGTCAGGATACTCCTATAACAAGGGGCATGATTGCTAAGTGCTCCCATCTACTAAGTGTAGAGGAACTTGACTAGGAGGTTGATGTGAAATTATATGAATTAAAGCCAGCTCCTGGCTCAAAGAAGGGGAGACGTCGCGTAGGTAGAGGTCAGGCTTCTGGATGGGGTAAGACCTCAGGTAGAGGCCACGACGGACAAAATGCCCGTTCTGGTGGAGGAGTCCGTATAGGTTTTGAAGGTGGTCAGCTACCCATCTACAGAAGGCTACCTAAAAGAGGTTTTAGCAACTATAGATTTGCGACACGCTACACAATTGTAAACCTGTCGCAACTTGAAAATCTTGAGGAAAATGTTATTACACCAGAACTTCTTTTAGAAATGGGTGTAATAAAAAAACTACAGGATGGGCTGAAGGTTTTAGGTGAAGGTGAACTTAGCCGTGCACTGGAAGTTAAGGCACATAAGTTTTCTGCTTCAGCTGTTGAAAAGATAGAGAAGGCCGGCGGAAAAGTTGAGGTGATCTAATGCTTGATACCCTTAAGAAGGCGTGGAAGATTCCAGATCTGAGAAAGAAGATTATCTACACCTTTATGATGCTAATAATCTTTCGGATAGGTTCAAATCTTCCGATTCCTGGTGTTGATAGCATGAAGCTCAAATCCATGGTGGAGACCGATGCAGGTCTTCTAGGATTTTTTAACCTAATGAGCGGTGGGTCCTTTAAGCGTTTCTCAGTATTTGCCCTGGGTATTGCACCCTATATTACTTCCACTATTGTCATGCAGCTTTTACAGATAGCTATTCCAAAACTGGAAGAACTGGCAAAGGAAGGGGAATCTGGAAGAAAAACCCTGGCTCGTTATACCCGCTATCTCACTGTACTACTAGCTGTACTACAAGGCTTTGCAATTTCCAATTCAATTTTTGCTGCAGCCTTTATAGTAAATAACTTTTTAAGTAAATTTGTAGCTATAGTGGCTATGGCCGCTGGTACTGCTTTCTTAATGTTTTTGGGAGAAAAAATCAATGAGAATGGTATAGGAAATGGAATTTCACTTTTCATTTTTGCCGGTATTATTTCTGGACTACCAACTGGACTCTATAACATCTTCCTAAGACTAAAAGCAGGAGAGGTAAATATTCTGACAATTCTCTTCTTCCTAGTGGGAGCCCTTGGATTGATTGCTGCAGTAATCTATATCCAGGAAGGTCAGCGCAAAATACCAGTTCAGTATTCAAAGCGTGTTATTGGTAGGAAGATGTATGGTGGGCAGAGTAGTCATATTCCCCTAAAGGTTAACCAAACGGGAGTTATACCTGTAATATTTGCTACAAGTATTCTGGCTATTCCACAAACCATTGCACCCTTCTTCCCTAATTCAAAATTCTGGGCAGGAGCTCTGCAGATCTTTGACGCTAAGACAATACTCTACAATACACTAAACGCACTACTGATTGTATTTTTTACGTACTTTTACACATCGGTTACTTTTAACCCCGATGAAATAGCCGATAATATGAAGAAGAATGGCGGTTTTATACCAGGTATAAGGCCAGGAAAACCTACTGCTAACTTTATCAGTAGATCATTAAACCGTCTGACCATTGTCGGTGCAATCTTTCTAGCTATCATCGCAAGTATCCCCAACGTCCTCCTGGCTTATTCAAGTCTGGGAATCAGATTTGGTGGTACATCGCTTCTAATAGTTATAGGCGTTGCCCTTGAAACTATGAAACAAATTGAAGCTCAGCTGGTGATGCGTCACTACAAAGGATTTTTGAGGTGATAAAATGAGACTTATACTACTAGGACCTCCTATGGCAGGTAAGGGAACCCAAGCAAAGTTACTATGTGAGCACTTTGGAATCCCCCATATTAGTACGGGCGATATCCTCAGAAGAAATGTTTCTGAAGAGACTGAACTAGGATTAAAGGCCAAGACCTATATGGATAGGGGGGATTTAGTTCCAGATGATCTCATTTTAGGACTTGTAAGAAGTGAATTAGATAGGACTGATCTTGATAAGGGTTTTCTCTTTGATGGCTATCCCAGGACTACAGTCCAGGCCGACTCACTTTCCTCCTATTTGCTGGAGAAAGAAAAGCCACTGGATAGGGTTATTCTACTAAGAGTAGAAGAAGAAATCCTGATTCAGAGGGCGACAGGCAGGAGGATGTGTAGTAACTGCGGGGCCAGCTATCATCTTGATAATATGCCACCAAAGCTAGAAGGTATCTGTGATGTATGTGGTGAGAAGGCCCTATATCAGAGAAGCGATGACAAGGAAGAAACCGTAAAAAACAGACTGGACGTTTATAAAAAACAAACAGAGCCTCTTATTGACTTCTATAAAAAACAGGAAAACCTGCTGGAAATTGCCGGTGCCGGTGGCCCTGAAGAAGTTTTCAAGATGATCATAGATCATTTAGAGGTTTAGGATGATTATTTTAAAATCAGCAAGAGAAATAGATATTATGCGGGAGGCAGGCAGGAGGCTGGCCCGGGTTCATAAAAGAGCCAGGGAGGCAATAAGGCCCGGAATGTCAAGTTTTGAACTGGACAGGCTTATCCACCAATTCATTATAGAAGAGGATGGAAAACCTTCCTTTCTGGGCTATCAAGGCTTTCCTGCATCCAGCTGTATTTCTCTCAATGATACCGTCATTCATGGTATTCCTAGTAAGGATATAATCTTTAAAGAGGGGGATATCGTGAGTCTCGACCTTGGCCTTATCTATCAGGAATATCATTCCGATGCAGCAAGAACCCTTTTCGTTGGCCAAGTGGATGAAGAAAAGAAAAAGCTCGTTTCTGTAACCAAAGAATCTTTTTTTAAAGGTCTTGAATTCTGTCGTGAGGGATATAGGCTTAGCGATATATCCAGTGCGATTCAAAGACACAGTGAAGCCCATGGCTTTTCGGTAGTCAGGGAGTTTACAGGTCATGGTATTGGAAAGGATCTCCATGAAGATCCAGCTATTCCAAACTATGGAGAACCTGGAAGAGGCCCAAAGCTATCCCGAGGCATGGTTTTGGCAATAGAACCCATGATAAATCTAGGTAAAAAGGATATATTTATGGAAAGGGATGGATGGACCGTGAAAACTATGGATGGACTGCCTTCTGCACATTATGAACATACTGTGCTTATAACAGAAGCAGAACCAGAGCTTCTTACCTGGGGCGATGAGTAGTGTTTAGGCCTGGGGATATTGTGATCAGCAAGGCTGGTCGCGATAAGAAGAGAAGTTTAATAGTTTTGGAATGTCTCGATGAGAACTATGTATTACTGGTGGATGGTGATCTAAGAAAATTAGATAGACCTAAAAAGAAGAAGGTAATACATCTTCAAAAGACCAATAGGAAAACTGAAAGATTAGAAGAGGCAAAGACGAGCAGGAACAATGCTTTACTTCGAAAAGAATTGCAACGCTTAATGCCAAGGAAAGGGAGTTAGATGGCAAAAGACAGCATAGAGCTTAAGGGTGTTGTCCTAGATGCACTACCCAATGCAAAGTTTCGAGTTGAACTGGATAATGGTCACAAAATCATGGCCCACTTATCAGGTAAACTTCGAATGAATTATATTCGTATTATGCCAGGGGATAAGGTAACAGTAGAGTTATCCCCCTATGATTTGACCAAGGGTCGAATCACATGGCGAGGGAAAGGTTAGAAGTATGAAGGTACGACCATCAGTTAAACCAATATGTGAGAAATGTAAAGTTATTAGGCGCAGGGGCAGGGTCATGGTTATCTGTGAGAACCCCAAACACAAACAGCGTCAAGGCTAATTAGGAGGAATAAATGGCGAGAATCGCTGGAGTGGACCTTCCAAGGGATAAGAGGGTTGAAATTGCCCTTACCTATATCTATGGTGTTGGTCCCACCACATCTAAGCGTATCCTGGAAGGATCCCAGGTTGACCCTAGCACAAGGGTAAAAGATCTAACAGAGGATGAAGTCAGTAGCCTTCGCCGTTATATAGATCAGAATCTATCTGTAGAGGGTGATCTAAGACGTGAAGTGTCTATGAATATCAAAAGACTTCAAGAAATTGGATGTCTAAGGGGAATTCGTCACCGTAGAAATCTACCTACCCGTGGCCAACGTACTCAGACAAATGCTAGAACACGTAAAGGTCCTAAAAAGACCATGGCTAAGAAGAAAAAATAGGAGGCAGTATGGCTACAGTTAAAAAAGGTACCAAGGGTAAAGTACAAAGGGGTAGACGCCGTCGCGAGAGAAAAAATGTTGAACGTGGTCAAGCCCATATTCAATCAACCTTTAATAACACTATAGTTACCCTAACTGACCTCCAGGGCAATGCTCTTTCCTGGTCCAGTGCAGGCTCTCTTGGATTTCGTGGTTCAAGAAAGTCAACTCCCTTTGCTGCCCAGCAGGCTGCAGAAGTAGCTGCCAAGGCCGCCATGGAGCATGGACTTAAATCAGTACAGGTCTATGTAAAGGGTCCCGGCTCCGGGAGAGAAGCTGCAATACGTGCACTTCAAACCAGTGGGCTGGACATCTACAGCATTAATGATGTGACACCTATTCCACACAATGGATGTAGACCACCTAAAAGAAGAAGGGTATAGGAGGGATCATGGCTAGGGAACGTGGACCAATTTTAAAAAGGACCCGACGTCTTGAAATAGAACCTCAAGTCGTTGGAATTAATAAAAAATCAAAACGTCAATCTATGCAAACAACCAGGAAGTTAAGCCAGTATGGTATGCAGCTTAGAGAAAAACAAAAGGCAAAATTCATCTACGGTATGCAAGAAAAGCAGTTTAAGCTTCTCTTCAACCGCGCTGAAAAAATGCCCGGCGTTGCTGCTGAGAACCTACTTCAACTTCTAGAGCTGAGATTTGATAATGTTGTCTATCGCATGGGATTTGCTGCTACAAGACGCGAAGCCCGTCAGCTGGTAGTCCATGGCCACTTTAGATTAAACGGCAAGAAGGTTGACATACCTTCTCAGATTCTAAAGGAGGGCGATGTAATCGAAGTCAAGGAAAGAAGTAAGAAATCACCTAAGTTCAAGGCTATGAGCGAGACCTTTGCTGGAGTACAAAACTGGCTAGAGGTTGATAGGGAGAAGCTAAGTGGTAAAATTCTAACTCTTCCTACAAGAGATCATATTGACTATCCTATAGAAGAGCACATGATCACAGAGTTCTATTCACGTTAAATTTGACAGGAGGGACGTCATGATAGAAATAGAAAAACCTAACTTGACCTTTTCTGACTTTGATGAGAAGGAAAACCATCTCGTCCTTACCGTGGAGCCTCTTGAGAGAGGATATGGACAAACCCTAGGTAACAGTCTAAGGAGGATCATGCTATCCTCTTTACCGGGCTGTGCCGTTAAATGGGTTAAGTTTGATGATATTCTCCATGAATTTTCTACAATTGATGGGGTGAAAGAGGATGTCGTAGATATCATTCTCAATGTCAAGGAACTCGTGGCCACAATAAATTCCGATGATGAGGAAAAAACTCTTCGAATTGATGTGAATCAAGCCCAGGAGATTACTGCTGGCGATATCATTGCTGATGCCGACGTTGATATTATCAATCCTGAACTTCATATCGCTACCCTGACTGAAAACAAGCCCTTCTTTATGGAGATGCGTTTGGCCAAGGGTAGAGGTTATGTTTCAGCTGAAGACAATAAGCAAGAAATAGAAGACTCTTTACATGTTATCGCAGTGGATTCCATCTACTCACCAGTAAGAAGTTCCAACTTCCGTGTTGAACCAACCAGGGTTGGAAAGAGCAGTGATTATGATAGACTGATTCATGAGATCCGTACCGACGGTTCTATTCGACCTGAGGAAGCTATTAGTATGGCGGCCAAGGTCCTTAATGATCACTTAGAGCTCTATGTTAAGCTGACAGAGGATGTAGAAAAAATGGAGATCCTTTTCGAGAGAGAGCAAGAAGAAAAGGAAAAGGTCCTGGAGATGGTAATTGAGGAGCTAGAACTCTCAAAGAGGAGCAGCAATGCTCTAAAGAGGGGGGGCATCAATACCATTGAAGAGCTCATGGAAAAAACTGAAGATGATCTTATGAAATACCGCAATCTAGGAAAGAAGTCTCTTTCAGAAATCAAAGAGAAGCTTACTGAAATCGGAATTTCTTTAAAAGAGAGTGAAGAATAAAAGAAAGGAGACTTCCTATGTCCTATAGAAAACTGGGCAGGGATTCAGCCCATCGCCGTTTAATGCTTAGAGGCATGAGCACAGAGCTTCTACGTAATGGTAGTGTTATCACTACTGTGGCCAAAGCCAAGGAAGTACGTCGTTCTGTTGAGAAGATGATTACTCTAGGCAAGCGTGGAGATCTCCATGCCCATAGACAAGCAGCATCCTACCTACTTGATAAGGGTGTTGTAACTAAATTATTTGATGAAATTGCCCCTAAATACGAAGAGCGTAATGGCGGTTACACAAGAATTTATAAGCTTGGTCATAGAAGAGGCGACGCTGCTCCTATGGCAAAGATAGAATTGGTATAAAAGGGACTAGGTCCCTTTTTTTCACTAGGAGATAAGGATGATAGACTGTAGAAATCTCAGCTTTTTCTATGAGGAGGGTTCTAAGCCCGCCATCGACAATATCAGTTTTAAAGTTGAAGAGGGTAGTTTTCTAGCTATAATTGGCCATAATGGTTCTGGAAAGTCAACCTTGGCCAGGCTTATTAATGCCCTCTATCTTCCTAGTAGTGGCGATATGCTGGTAGCAGGGATGAATACCAAAGATAAGGATAAAATCCTGGATATTCGCAGGACTGCAGGAATGATCTTCCAAAACCCAGATAATCAAATAATTGCTACAGTGGTTGAAGAGGATATAGCCTTTGGCCCAGAAAACCTTGGGGTGCCTAGGGAGGAAATTGCAAGTAGGATTGATAGGGTGCTGGATATCCTGGACATGGAGGATTATAGGCATAGGCCTCCTCATATGCTCAGTGGTGGTCAAAAACAGAGGATTGCTATAGCTGGTGTTCTAGCTATGGAGCCCAGAGTCATTATCTTTGATGAGTCCACATCCATGCTGGACCCCAGTGGAAGAAAAGAAGTTATGAATACCATCCAGGAGCTTCATAGGCAGGGCATCACTATTATTCTTATAACCCACTTTATGGAGGAGGTCCTAGGTGCAGACAGGGTTCTTGTCCTTGAAGGTGGAAGATTGGCCCTGGATATGAAGCCCGAGGAGCTATTTATGCATGTGGATCTTCTTAAAAGCTATGATTTAAAAGTTCCAGAGATAATTGATCTTGCTATGGAACTAAAAAAAGCAGGCAGAGATATAAACTTTCCCATCTATGATGAGAAGGACCTTGTGAGGCAGCTATGTCCATTAGATTAAATAATGTTTCCTATGTGTATAATCCCAAGTCCCTCTATGAAACCACAGCTATCGATGGCATTAGTTTTGAAATTAAAAGTGGTGAGACTGTTGGCATTATTGGTCATACAGGAAGTGGAAAGTCCACCCTCCTCCAGCTTCTAAACGGTCTTCTTAAGCCCGATAGTGGCACTATAGAGGTAGCCGGCACCTCCATCAGCAGGGGAGCTAAAAACCTGGCTGAACTACGCAAGGAGGTGGGGCTGGTCTTTCAGTATCCAGAGTACCAGCTCTTTGAAGAGAGCGTGGAAAAGGACATTGCCTTTGGTCCTAGAAACCAGGGCTTAAGTGAGGATGAGATAGGTAAGAGGGTAGGGGAGGCTATGGAGCTTGTTGGCCTTGATGATAGCTATAGGGATAAGTCCCCTCTAGAACTCAGTGGTGGAGAAAAAAGAAGGGCAGCCATAGCAGGGGTTTTAGCTATGAAGCCGAGGATTCTTATGCTGGATGAGCCCACTGCTGGCTTGGATCCCCATGGTAGGGAAAAACTTCTAAATCAACTTATGGTGCTAAAGGGCAAACTTACCCTGATATTTATTTCCCACTCCATGGAAGAAATATCCAAGGTTGCCGATAGGATTTTAGTGCTTTCCCAAGGAAAACTTGTTCTGGACAAACCTACCGAGGAGGTTTTTGAAGAAGAAGAACTCTTGCTTCAAGTAGGTCTTGATATTCCCGTTATTGCCAAACTTTTTGCTAGGCTAAGGGAAAGGGGATGCCAGTATAAGAGAAATTACTACAGGCTAGATGAAGCTTTAAGGGTTATTTTGGAGGGTAAAGATGATTAAGGATATGACACTGGGCCAATATTATCCAGTGGATTCTCTGGTGCATTCCCTTGATCCCAGGACTAAATTTTTAGTTAGCTTTTTTTACATTATTGGGATATTTCTTCTAAAAAGCCCTCTGCAGTATGGACTTCTATTTCTTGCTCTACTTTTAGTTATTAAGCTATCCAGGGTGCCTATGGCTTATATTTTAAGGGGCATAAAGCCCATTCTTTTTATCCTGGTTTTTGCCTTTATAATGAACCTTTTTTTAACCCCAGGTGAAAGAATATGGGGCTTTTGGAAAATCTCTATTTCTAGAGAAGGGGTTAAGGTAGCTTTACTAATGATGAGCAGGCTCTTTCTATTGATAATGGGCAGCTCCCTTCTTACCTTGACAACCAGTCCCATTAAGCTTACCTATGCTATGGAGAGTATCTTTTCCCCACTAAAAAAACTGGGTTTTCCTGTCCACGAAATGAGTATGATGATGGGCATAGCCCTGCGTTTTATCCCCACTCTCACAGCTGAAACTGATAAGATAATGAAGGCACAAATGGCCAGGGGAGCAGACTTTGAAAGTGGAAATATTTTCAAAAGGGCTAGGGCCTTGGTGCCCATCCTTGTCCCCCTCTTTTTATCTTCCATACAGAGGGCAGCTGAGCTAGCCGATGCCATGGAGGCCAGGTGCTATCATGGAGGGGAGGGAAGAACCAGGCTCCATGAACTTAAGTATGAAAGAAGAGATTATATCTTTTTTATTTCCTTCCTTTTTATTTTTGGAGTAATACTATGGCTAGCCAAAGCTATTTAATGTCCCTGGCCTATGATGGGAGAGACTTCCATGGCTATCAGTACCAGGAGGAGCTTAGGACAGTTCAAGGGGATCTCGAGGATTTACTGAGCTATATCTTTAAGGAGAAGATAAGGATCCAGGCTTCAGGGCGAACCGATGCAGGCGTTCACGCCCTAGACCAAAGGGTTAGCTTTGAAGCACCAAAGATCATGGAGCTTGATAGGCTGGCCTATGTAATTAAGAGGTTTCTACCCAGGGATATTCAGTTAAATAATCTTAAAGTCGATAATCTGCATCCTAGATATGACGCTCTAGCTAAATCCTATATCTATAGGATTAGCTATGAGGATAATCTTTTTCTCAGACCCTATAGTCTTTATTTAAAAAAAGAGCTGGACCTTGAAGCCCTGAGATATGCAGCTAGGCATCTTGAAGGCAGCCATGACTTTTATAATTTTTCCAATAGGAGGAAAAAAGAGGAATCCACCATCAGGACTATTTACAAGATTAAAATTCTTGAGTCCCCAAAGGGCCTAGACCTTGTCTTTATTGGCGATGGCTTTCTCTATAGGATGGTGAGAATAATGGTGGCCTATTTGAATAATGTAGGCCTGGGTAAATATCAGCCTAGTGCCACTAAGAAAATTCTTTTAAAAAGGGATAGGAAAGAAACAAGACAGGTGGCTCCAGCTGAGGGATTATTTCTGGCAGAGGTCTTTTATTCACAAGAAGAACTTGCTGATTATTTAGATCTAGAGGATAAGGAAATAAGAGCGAAATATAAAGGGAAATTCGGATTTTCTTCTTGACAGGTTCTAGCCTGTCCTATAGAATAATCATGGTAATCAATTTTCCCTGCCCCACAAACTAGGGAGGATAAGAAATGAAAACATTTGTAGCAAAACCTGCAGAAGTTCAACGCAAGTGGTATGTAGTTGATGCTGAAGGTAAAACACTAGGTAGATTGGCTTCAGAAATCGCCAAAATCCTAAGAGGTAAACACAAGCCAATTTATACACCCCATGTAGATACCGGTGATTATGTCATCGTAGTTAATGCTGAAAAGATACATGTAACTGGAAACAAGCGCCAGGACAAGATGTATAGATGGCATACTGGCTATATGGGAGGATTAAAGGAACGCAACTTCCAGGAAATGATCACCCGTCAACCTGAAAAAGTCATGATGCAAGCTGTTAAAGGTATGCTTCCAAAGAACTCGCTGGGAAGACAAATGCTAAAGAAGCTCAGAGTCTTTGCTGGCCCTGAACATACCCATAGTGCACAGCAACCAGAAGCACTGGATTTATAGGAGGAAAGATGGCTGTTCAATTTCAAGGAACTGGTAGAAGGAAAAAATCTGTTGCCCGTGTACGTCTAGTACCCGGTAGCGGTGAGATTGTTGTAAATAAAAGACCTGTTGAAGAATATTTCGATCACGAAATATTAATTCAAGAAATCAGAAGACCACTAGAAATAGTTGGTGCTGAGGGTAGCTTTGATGTATTTGTCAACGTACACGGTGGTGGCTTCACTGGACAAACCGGTGCAATTCGCCACGGACTTAGCCGTGCTCTAGTAAATGTTGATGAAGAGAACAAACCAAAGCTTAAGAGTGCAGGTTATTTAACAAGAGATCCTCGTATGAAGGAACGTAAGAAATACGGCCTTAAGAAAGCTAGGAAATCTCCACAATTCTCAAAACGTTAAGAGAAGGACCCCCCGGGGTCTTTTTTCTTTGTCTTGACATGTTTTTTTTAAGGGATTACAATAAAGGTAGTTGTTGCAGATTAGTAGCAACTTACATATTTAAAGGTTCCATAGGACTTAAAAGGAGGTTGGAATGTTTAAAAAAATGACAAATGCCAGTGTAAAGATGGTTGAGAGACTCCTGCCTGATGCATTCATTTTTTGTATTATGCTAACGGTCCTCGCCTTTGTACTGGCAATCATCACTACCGGCCAGGGACCCCTGCAAATGATTCTCCACTGGGGGAATGGAGTTTGGGGTCTGCTACTATTTTCCATGCAGATGGCACTGGTTCTTGTTTTGGGAAATGCCTTTGCAACTTCGGGTCTAATCAAGGGTTTTCTTAGAAATATTGCCAAGAAGGCCAAGACTCCACTTCAAGCCATTTTAATTGTATCCTTTGTTTCTGCCATTGCCTGCTGGATCAACTGGGGCTTTGGACTAATTGTCGGTGCTCTTTTAGCAAGGGAGCTTGCAAGAAATGTCAAGGGAGTTGACTATAGACTTCTTATAGCTTCTGCCTACTCAGGCTTTGTTGTTTGGCATAATGGAATTAGTGGTTCTATTCCCCTTCAGGTTGCCTCGGATGTTGCTCAGCTAACTACAATCTCTGGTGGTCTTATTACTGAAGCTATTCCTGTATCTCAAACTCTATTTTCTCCCTGGAACCTTATTGTTGTCTGGTTTATTATACTTACCTTGCCCTTTTTAAATAGAGCTATGCATCCCAATAAAGAGGATGTGGTTACAGTAGATCCTAAACTCCTAGAGGAGGTTGAGGAAGTCAAGTTTGTAAAGACCAAGGACTCAACTCCTGCAGAGCTTATGGAAAACTCTGTTTTACTATCAGGTTTTATTGCACTTCTTGGACTTATCTACCTGGTCTACCACTTCTATACTAGGGGCTTTGATCTAAGCTTAAACATAGTTAACTTTATCTTCCTTATTCTAGGTATTGCCTTTCATAAAACTCCAATTAATTATGTTAGGGCAGTGGATAATGCTGTTAAGGGAGCTGGCGGTGTAATTTTACAGTTTCCTTTTTATGCAGGTATAATGGGTATTTTAACAGGCCAAAGTGAAGCGGGTATTTCCCTAGCTGGGGTTATTTCCCAGTGGTTTGTAGCTATATCAACACCAAAAACCTATCCCCTCTTTGCCTTCTGGAGTGCGGGAATTGTTAATTTCTTTGTTCCCTCAGGTGGGGGCCAGTGGGCTGTTCAAGGCCCTATCATGATGCCTGCATCTATGCAGCTTGGGGTTGACCCTGCCAAGACTGCCCTGGCTATTTCCTGGGGTGATGCCTGGACCAATATGATCCAGCCCTTCTGGGCTCTGCCAGCTCTAGGAGTTGCAGGTCTAGGCGCCAGGGATATTATGGGTTATTGTCTTATGGTGTTACTCTATACAGGTATAATCATATCCCTGGCCCTCCTCTTTATTTAGAGGGTCAGCTAGGATTAAAGGATTTTTCTTACTACTTAAAAACCACCCAGAGGGGTGGTTTTACTTATTTTACGTAGTTATAAATTAGGTCCAGGGTGGCCTTAAGAGCCTCCTGGTGGGTTCTTTCATAGTGATGGGTGCTTTCAACTCCAGGGCCTAGGCAGGCAAATCTCATATCCCTGCCCTGGGCCAGGGAGGCTGTGGTATCTGATGCATAGTTTTCTATAACATCTATGTTGTAGGGAATCTTGTTTTCTTCAGCTAGATCAACCAACTCCTTTACTAGTTCATAGTCGTAGGGAGTTTTACCATCCTTGGCAAAGATAGTTACCTTGTCTTCTGAAGCGGTTTGACCTTCACCAACGCAGCCTATGTCAAGGCTTATAGATTCATCTACATTTTCAGGTACACCATAGATACCATGGCCCAGCTCTTCATAATTACTAAAGAAGAGATGGAGGGTTTTTCTGGGTGTGATGTTTTCTTCCCTTAGTTTATTTGCAAGGGCCAGTAGCAGGACACAGCAGCTTTTGTCATCAAGATATCTGCTTTTAATGAAGCCGTTTTCCAGGACCTTGGTCCTGGGATCAAAGCTAACAAAGTCACCTACATCAATACCAAGTTCCAAGAGATCTTCCCTGCTCTTTACTAGCTCATCAAGGCGAACTTCTACGGTATCTGGTTCTCTGAGCTCTTCTCTTACCTTGTTGCCATATACATGGACGCTGCTTTTTACAGGCATCAGGGTTCCGCTATAGCTCTTGCCAGTCTTAGTGTGGATTAGAAGGTTTTCTGCTTCAACCCCTCCCCAAGGCATACCGCCCAGGGCCACTAGCTTGAGGCGGCCGTTTGGCTTAAGCTCCCTTACCATGGCGCCTAGAGTATCAACGTGGGCATTTAAGAGGGTTGCTTCCTTTACTTTACCAGGAATAGTAAGGTAAAAAGCACCTTTTTTTAGACTAGTGATTTCAAAACCAGTCTTCTCTGCTTCTTTTTTTAGATAGTCGATAGCCTCCTTGGTATATCCGATAGGGCTGGGGATATCCAGGAGTTCTACCAGCTGTTTTTTAATATTTTCCATTTATTACCTCCGCTAGATTAGTTTACCATAGCTTAGCCTCTAATGGTATAATCTATTGAAAAGGAGATGATATGAGGGCAGCTTTTTATGATATAGATGGAACTTTATTTAGGAACTCACTCTTGATTGAGCACTTTAAGAAGCTTATTAAATATGAAGTCATAGACGCTGCTGTTTATATCCAGGAGGTTAGAGACCATTTTACTGACTGGAATATAAGAAGAGGTGACTATGAAATGTATCTTTTAGATGTCACTTCAGCCTTTAAGAACTCCCTTAAGGGTATAGACATGAAGGCAATTGAATTTATAGCAAGGCAAGTCATTAACATGAACTGGGAAAAGACCTATGTCTATACAAGAAAGAAACTCAAGTGGCACCAGGAGCAGGGACATGCTATTTTCTTTATTTCTGGTAGCCCAGATTTTCTTGTTTCCCGTATGGCAGACAAATATAAGGCGACAGATTTTAGGGCCTCTTCCTATATAATGGAGGAGAACATCTTTACAGGTGAGGTCCTACCAATGTGGGACTATGTCAGTAAGGAAAAGGCCATGCAGGAGCTGGTAGACCACCATGGCATAGATCTAAAAAACTCCTATGCCTATGGTGACACTTCCGGGGATATTACTATGCTGAGAATGAGTGGAAACCCCATTGCAATGAATCCCAATAGAAGGCTCTTCGAGGAGATCCTTAAAGATGACTCTTTAAAGGATAGGGTAGAGATAGTAATTGAGCGAAAAGACATGATTTATAAGCTAAAACCAGCTGATGTTTGCAGGCCGGAGTTTATTACAAATCTTTAAAGATAAAAGCTATATATATCCTTGACCGAGGTAAACATTTAGGGTATATTGATAAGGCACCCCA
>CAYFUM010000020.1:0-26953 GCA_964346475.1 uncultured Peptostreptococcaceae bacterium | reverse complement strand
CGTTTTCATTGGTGATAATAACACCAACAAAGTTCAGTTCTTTACCGTGCTTTTCGAACAAATCAGCCACAACAGGATTGTTTAGGTGGTGATAGGTCGTATTTTTATCACAAGCAGAAACACAGTTACCACTAATGATAGCGCCATCCATGATTTCTGTAGGATAGATAAAGGTAGATAGTGTCTTCTTTGCATCAACCCCATAGACATAGGTGTCATGGAGAAGACCTTGAGACTGAAGCATCTGAACGTAGGCCACCTTGGGAAGTTCTGGATACTTTTCAACAGACTTCAGTAGGGGCAGTGTTTCATAGGACTTCACTTCATCAGGCTCTACTTCCCTGGCAGCTTCTCCTAGGTAAAGAGCAGCTTTTAGCCCTGCTAGACGAAGGATTTCTTCGTGGGCGTGTTGTAGGATTTCTTCTTTAACGTCCATAGTGATTACAACATTATTCAGCTTAGAAAAAGGTGTATAATCAGCTCCTGGGCCACTCATATCAATGATACCCTCTTGGAAACCAACGATTCTACCGGCAGTTACAACGGCAGCTCCCTTTAGAACATGGGTCCTACCAGAACCTACCTGATTAACCTTGTTAATCACGCCGGGGAAAATACCACCCTCTCCTTCAACCTTGACACGGGGCTCGATAACATCCTTTACAGGAGTTATTCTAACACTCTCCCCTGGTCTAGCAAGGTCGATTTGAACATCAGTGATGTGTTCATCTTCTCGGATTAGCGCTTCTAGCTCCTCTTTATTTACATAAAGAACGCCATCCTTTACGTGGGTCGTTGATGCAAACTGAACATCTTTAATAAAGATATTGCCTAATTCAAGTTGCATAGCCCACCTCCTTTCATTAAATTAAATGTATTTTTTAATTAATTCTTCAACAGCATCGGCTGTGGCAGCATCGCCACGAAGATCATCCACCATAGCACCGTCTTTGTAGATGTAAATTGCAGGTAGACCAGCTACTCCTTGAGCCATGGCTACACGGCGGCCCTTGGCTATATCAAAGGAAGCAAACTTTATCTTGTCACCATACTTTTCTTCAAGGGCATGGATGTGTGGCATGAGAGCCTTGCAGGGCTCACAGCTCTGTCCCCAAAAATCCACTAGGACGGGACCTTCAACTTCAAGTACTTCTGGACCAAAGGTATTCTTATCTAGTTCTAACATCTTTCCTCCTAAAACATACTTTCAATATATTTTTCAGCTTGGATAGCAGCAACAGCGCCATCACTAGTAGCAGTTACAACCTGGCGAAGAACCTTGCCTCTGACATCTCCAGCAGCAAAGACTCCTTCTAGGTTAGTTTCCAGTTCCTCGTCGGCATCGATATAACCACCGTCATTTAGCTTGATCATTTCCTTGAAGGTGTTTGTCTCAGGCAGATAACCAACCTGTACAAAAACTCCAAATATTCCGTCATCTTCATCGGCTAGATACTCAGTATCTTCACCTGTTACGCGATTATGGAGTACCATTCTATCAACTACTCCACTTTCACCACTAATTTCCTTGACAACACTATTCCAAATGAATTCTATTTTCTCATTGGCCATAGCCTTTTCTTGAATAGATTTAGCAGCTCTTAACTCATCACGTCTGTGAACTACATAGACCTTACGAGCAAACTTGGTCAGGTAGATAGCTTCTTCAACTGCAGTATCTCCACCACCTATTACATAGATCTCAAGATCCTCATAAAAGGCTGCATCACAGGTCGCACAATAACTTACCCCACGGCCGGTAAATTCCTTCTCGCCAGGTACATCAAGCTTACGGGGAACTGCACCAGTAGCTAGAACAACAGCCTTAGCCTCATACTCTCCCTTGTTGGTTTTTACTTTTTTGATTTTACCATCAAGTTCAAGGCTAGTTACTTCTTCAATACGAAGGTCAACACCAAAGTGTTTGACTTGTTCAATCATACGACCAACTAGTTTTGGCCCGGTTTCATCCTGGGGTGAACCAGGATAGTTTTCAATTTCGTCTGTGGTGACTATTTGTCCGCCAGCCTTCTCTTTTTCAAGTAGCAGGGTGTCCAGTTTGGCACGACCAGCATAAAGAGCTGTGGCCAGACCAGCTGGGCCAGCACCGACGATAATTAAATCGAAAATTTTGCTCATAAATCTACTTCCCATTCCTTTCTATTTTTCGAGTGCACTGTCCAGTAGCGAAAGATCAATCATGCGTAGATCTTGCATTCTTTGATTGTCTTCCAGGAAAAGCTTAGGAGTTTTCAGCAAGTTCCTTGCCATAACTATGGCGTCCTCTATTATAAGTAGAGAATCAACATCTAAAGCCCCGGATCCCTCTTCTACAAGTACAGACTTATAGGGGGTTTCATTGGGCTTAACGCTACCACTCAGAGGATGGCTAAGAAGCTTATCGCCCCGATGGATACCATCTCTAACTAGCTCCAAAAGCTCAAGATAGCCCAGCTCCTCACACTCCACTTTATAGCTCTTCTCATACTTCTGCTTTACCCAAGGATTATTGGTTATAATCTTCATTTGCTCTCCTAATGGACACAACTATGCATTCTCAGCTAACAGTAATAGTATAGCATAGAAGATTGAAATTCCTAGCTTTATTGGCTAGTTTAGTCCCAACAAATACATAATAAATTGCTCTCCACTTGTCTTTAAAAAGCCAAAGAAATTCCATTTAAATTTATTTTTTTTCACTTTTCCCAGGCTAGACCTGCAATCCTAGATGATTTTTTACCAGAAGAGAAAATTTCCCTTACCTGTAGATCCTATTGTCCCTATTTAGAGTCTGGAATTACCTGTAAATATTAAATAGAGGATAAAGTTAAAAAAGTAACCACTTTCTCGGACTAGACTTAAATGTAAAACTTCCTCAATCTATTGTATACTGTAGTCAGGAGGGAGCATGAAAGTAAGCAAATGGCAGATCTTCACAACGGCCCTAAAATTTAGCACCATAACCTTTGGTGGTGGTTTTGTTATGATAGGCATGCTAGAAAAGAAGTTCGTCGAAGAATTGGAATTACTCCGCCACGAGGAAATGATGGATATAGCCGCCATTGCTCAAAGTGCTCCTGGAGCTGTAGCTGTAAACGCCTGGATTCTTCTAGGCTTTAGGCTGGCAGGCCTTGGCGGTAGTCTAGTGGCTGTCTTGGGGGCTGTACTACCTCCCTTTTTTATTATAAGTATCATATCCCTGATCTATAGGGAGTTTATAAATTCAAGCCTTGTCGCCCTGGTTATGAAGGGCATGCAGGTAGCCGTTGCAGCTATAATTGCCGACCTGGTAATTAACCTTTTTAGCAACTTGGCTGGCGACTCAAAACCCTGGGACTTCATCCTGGTCCTCCTTGCCCTTATCCTAATACTATACTATCAGATACCCATCTACCTTCTACTAGTCTCCTTTGCTGCCTTTGGGATTTGGAGGAAGTCATGATTTATATAAAACTCTTTCTATCCTTTATGCAGATCGGGATCTTCAGCGTAGGCGGAGGCTATGCAGCCCTTCCCCTTATCAAGGAGCAGGTTGCCATAAAGAACTCCTGGCTTAGCCTCAAGGAGTTCTACGACATAGTAACTATAGCGGAAATGACTCCTGGACCCCTAGCTATAAATGCAGCCACCTTTGTAGGAATCAAGGTAGCGGGAATCCCTGGAGCTCTGATCGCAAGTTTTTCCACTGTGCTGCCCTCCATGTTTATTGTGACAAGCCTGGCCCTTGTCCTCTATCACAAAAGAGGAGGAGGGGTAAAAATCATGGAGAAAATCCTCTATGGCCTAAGGCCCGCAGTTATAGCTCTTATAAGCTCTGCTGCTTTAAGTCTAATTGAAGTAGCTATGCTCCAGGGAGAGAAATTTCACTTCTATGAGTTTGGTTTTTTCCTTCTAGGAGTCTACCTCCTTCAAAGGAAAAAAATCAGCCCTATAAAACTACTGGTGTTTTCGGGTTTAATTGCTCTTATTTTCTCTAATAACTTTAAATTATAAAGCCGGCTCAGCCGGCTTTATCACTTAAAAAGGTTTAAAGGAATCATAAACTTCATTATTTAGATTTCTGACAATCTCCATGGCTAGCTCCACCGTAGCCCTATAGTCCTTAATACTGGCATAGCCAAAGTGGGAATGAATATACCTTACAGGGATTCCCAGTACAATAGTGGGTACACCTTCCCCACTGAGGTGGATGGGAGATCCATTGGTAGAGCCTCCACTGCGCACTGCCTCCTGGAAGGGCAGGGACTTCTTCCTAGCAAGCTCTAAGGCCAGAGACTGAAAGCCTGGATGGGTTAGCATCCCCCTATCCACATGGCGAAGCATAGGACCCCCGTGAAGCAGGGTCTGGGCTCTGGGAGGGGATAAGAAGCTATCATCGGCAGGGCTTCCTTCAAAGACAATAGCAAGATCCGGCTTAACCCTGGCCGCTGTAACACTAGCTCCTCTAAGGCCGCCCTCCTCCTGGGTAGATAGAGCTGCCACCAGTTCTACATCCAGCTTCTCGCCCTCAAGTTTTTCAAAAACCTCTAGGAGGGCTGCTACTCCCAACCTACAATCAAAGGCTTTACCCAGGATTAAATCCCTTTCCGGAAAGCTTCTAAAGCCTACCTCGGGAACCATAGGTGAACCAATACCTATCCCAAGCTCATAAACCTGGGTACTGGTTGATGCTCCAATATCCACCATTAAATGCTCAAGCTTAAGTCCAGATTTTCTTTCCTCTTCACTCATAAAGTGGGGAGGCTTAGAAGCAACTATTCCTGGAATCAGCTCTCCCTTTTTATTTTTAATAAGAAAGCTCTGGGAGGGAAGGTTGTACTCAACCCAGCCACCCAGGGGATGAAGAGCCAGCATACCATTATCAGCGACATAGCTTACCATAAAACCCACTTCATCAATATGGGCATCTAGCAGAACCCTCAGTCCTTTCTTTTCTTTAAGACCCAGATATACATTGTTCATGGTATCACTTATAAGCTCAGCTCCACCCTTATAGATTTCAGGTATCAGCCTAGCAACATCACCTTCAAATCCTGCTGGTCCAAAGGCTTCACTAAGTCTTTTAATTCTCTCCAAATTCATTCTTTCCTCTTTCCCTCCAATTGGCAAGTTTTATTTCATCCTCTATTTCCAGGCTTCTCTCCCCCGCCAAATCTTCTACATGATGGGTAAATTCGTGGCGTAGGGTATCCCTTAAATGCATGATAAGATCTTCTCTGCTGGCCCTACTATAGAGTTTTTTAAAGGAGCCGTAGTAGATTTTTATTTGTCTGCCCAGCCTACTTCTATGATACTCTCCCAGGATTAGAAGGTCTCCATCCCTAGCTTCCCTGTGGTACTTTACTTCTTCTATCAGTACAATCCCTAGATTTAGCTGCTCAAAGAAGACCTGAGGAAGTTCCTCTGCCAGCTTGTCTAGGATGTCCCCCATCTCCTCATAGCTTAGAAACATAAGTAGATACCTCTTCTTTCAAACCCTGTGGTAGAATATAACCAGGAGGTTCCATGAGAAAAAATCCCCTTAAATCCATCCTAGTTACCATCCTGCTTCTAACACTAGTTCTAACGGCAATTTATTTCCTTGAGAAGCTGGGCCTAATTAAAACAAGGTCTGCAGGTCTTTATTTGCTAGTGGCCCTGGTTCTAGCTCTAGTGGATATTTTTGTATCCCTAAAAGTTAATAGCTGGCTTAACCTTCTAGATAAAAGGGGTAAGAAGCCCTAGAATTATCTGTCTAGAGCCTCAAGCCTATCTATCTCTTCATCTATTTCCCCTAAGGAGTAACCCCTTCTATCTTCATCTCTTATAACCAGAAGCTCAACACCCTTTTTGATGGCTGCCAAAGTCTTCTCTTCCACTGCTTCCTGAAGGCCGCTTTCCTCGGTCACCAGGTACTTAATATTATACTGGTCTATCATAGCCAAGTTCATTTTCTCACTAAAGGGACCCGTCAAAGCAATAATCTGCCTGTGGCCCAGTCCCAGGTCTAATAGCTTTTCAATATTCTCAAGCCTGGGTTCTACCCGGGCAAAGATTCTAAGATGGAACCTAGGGCAAACAAATTCCACCAAGCTCTTCATCGAGCTGGTTATAAGAATATTTCCCTTAGTCTTCTCTAAATAGTCCCTGGCCTCCTTGGCTGAGGAGAAGACCCTAACTCCCTGAGGAATTTTTTCCTCTGCTAAGAGTCGTATATAAGGGCTCTCCAGTCTCCGCGCAAGTCTTTCAATTCTTCTTGAAAAATCCTGGACATAGGGAAAACTGCCATCAATAATAAGGGCTACTTCTTCAGGAAGACTGCCTAGATTTTCCTCCATCTCCCCCTTGGACACAAAAATCCTCAGATTTTCATTTTCCTGGGGCAAAAGCTCCCTTCCAATTTCTGAATCCACAAAGACAAAGAGTTTATAATTTTTCTTCCTACTTTGGTTTATCCATCGTCTTGCCTCAGCGCTGCCAGCAAAAACAACTATGTTCATGTCAACCCCCAGCTTATATTAACTACTATCAAATTCTACTCCATGGTAGGATTATCGTCAATAAAAAAACCCCGAAGGGTTTTCTTATAGTACGCTTGCAAAGACCAGTGAGACTACGGTCATAAGCTTTATTAGAATATTTAAAGAAGGTCCTGAGGTGTCTTTGAAGGGGTCACCAACAGTATCACCAACAACTCCAGCCATATGGGCTTCAGAACCCTTACCGCCATAGTTGCCTTCCTCAATATACTTCTTGGCATTGTCCCAGGCACCACCGGAGTTTGCCATGAATATTGCCATGAGTACTCCAGTAACCAGAGCCCCTGCTAAAAGCCCACCCAGTGCATCGGTTCCTAGGAACTTACCTACTAGTAGAGGAACTACAACAGCCATAAGGCCGGGAACTATCATTTCCTTCAAGGCAGCTGCTGTGGAGATATCAACACAGCGCTTGTAGTCTGGGGTAGCCTCGTACTCCATAATACCAGGGATTTCCCTGAACTGACGACGAACTTCTTCAATCATGTGATAGGCTGCCTTACCCACTGAGTTCATAGTTAGAGATGAGAAGACAAAGGGCAGCATACCGCCTACAAAAAGTCCAACAGTAACCTTGGGATTTAAAATATCAATGGTGGTTAGACCAACAGCCTGAGCATAGGAAGCAAAAAGTCCTAGGGCTGTAAGAGCAGCTGAACCAATAGCAAAGCCCTTACCAATAGCTGCAGTGGTATTACCAACTGAGTCCAGCTTATCTGTTATTTCACGAACCTCCTCTGGAAGCTCGCTCATTTCTGCAATTCCACCAGCATTATCAGCAATAGGACCATAGGCATCAACTGCTACCGTGATGCCAGCTGTGCTAAGCATACCTAGAGCTGCTAGGGCAATACCATAGAGACCCTGGAAGTGGTAGGATATTAAAATTGCTATACTGATAAAAATAATGGGCGGAGCTGTAGATAGCATGCCTACGGCAAGTCCTGAGATAATTGTAGTAGCTGGTCCAGTCTGGGACTGGTTAGCTATTTCCTTTACATGTTTATAATCTGCAGAGGTATAATATTCTGTTATTTGACCAATTAAAAGTCCTGAAACTAGACCCGCAATAATTGCATAGGCGGCATTCATAGATGCAAAATAATAATTACTAAAGTATATGGCAGCCAGGGCAACAACTAGACTGCTGACATAGGTGGCCATGGTAAGAGCCTTTTGAGGATTACTATCTTCTCCACCCCTTACAAAAAAGGTCCCGACAATTGCTGCAAAAATACCAACTGCAGCTAGAACCATGGGGTACTCCACAGCACCCTTTATGCCAAGGGTAACACCCAGGGTTAAACTGGCAACAATACTTCCAACATAGGATTCAAAAAGGTCAGCTCCCATACCAGCAACATCCCCTACGTTGTCTCCCACGTTATCGGCGATTACAGCAGGATTTCTTGGGTCATCTTCTGGAATTCCAGCTTCAACCTTGCCAACTAGGTCCGCTCCAACATCGGCGGCCTTGGTGTAGATTCCACCACCCACTCTGGCAAAAAGAGCAATTGAAGATGCTCCAAGGCTGTAGCCTGTTACTATGTCATAGCGGCCAGGGTAAAGAAAAAGAACCAACCCAACTCCTAAAAATCCAAGACCAACAACACTCATACCCATAACAGCACCACCACCAAAGGCGACACTTAGAGCCTTGTTCATACCACCATTCATAGCAGCCGAAGCTGTACGAACGTTGGCCTTGGTAGAGATTCGCATACCTATAAAGCCGGCTAGAGCTGAAAGAATAGTCCCGATAGCAAAGGCAACTGCTGTCCCTATGTTAATACCTATTGCTAAAAGTATAAGAAGGGCTACTGAAAACACTGCAATATACATGTACTCTCTACGAATAAAAGCCATGGCACCTTCAGAGATATGGCCTGAGATTTCTCTCATCCTATCGTTTCCAGTATCCACGGGATTTATTTTTACCGCAATCAAATAATAAGTAAATGCAAGAGCAAGAAGCCCAGTGACAATTGGCAGAATGTCCATCATTTTTTTACCTCTCGATTAATTGTACTTTTGTAACACCAACAAAATAATTGCACTTAGCATAAAAGCTACAGCTGCATAGGTTGTCATTTTCTCAAGCATGGCATCCATAGATCGGCCTTTTTGCTTCCCAAAAAGCTGCTCCGCTCCTCCACCAACAGATCCACTAAGTCCAGCAGATTTTCCTGATTGGAGTAAAACACTTATAATAAGAACAAGGCTAGCTATCAAAAATATAATTGTAAAAATCAAAGTCATTGTGCTCATAAATACCTCCTCCCATAACAGATTAATGTTATCATAGGCCTATTGCCTTGGCAATAGATAAAGGCCTGCTAATTGATAATTAATTATAACAAATCCCACTGTTAAGCTTGGGCATTAAAAAAGGATGGCCCTAGCCACCCCTTTCTAGTCCCTAGAGACCAAGGAATCCTGTGGTCATTTGATTTTTCTTCTCCAGGATCATCTGTAGGTGGTTTCTTTCCTCCTTAAGGAGTATTCTAACTTCATCCGGTGCAAAGTCTGGAAAAAAACCCATAATGTCTTGAACGTATCCTGTGGCTTCCCTCTCAACACGCTCAGCTAGATCCAGTATCTGCCAGCGGTCTCTTATCTTGCCCAGCTTACTATAATCAAAATCAGCACCTAGGGTTGAGTTTTCGAACATGTTTTTCATAAATTCTGCATCTTCATCAGAAAGAATTACTCTCTCGTCCCTACTAGCCTTTTCTCCTAGAGCCTTATAGATTTTTGCGTGGCGGTACTCATCTTCAGCTAATTTCTCAAAAAAGGTCCCGTATTGTTTTCTGATTTCTTCTCCAATGCTCTCGTAGAACTTACCAACTCTTTCTTCAAATTTGCAAATAGACTCAAAAACTTCGGAAATTGTTTTCATAAATACCTCCTTATTATAGTCTATATTATAACATATATTTCTAATTCTTGTAAATTACTCCATCGATTATCGTCATAATACAATTACTATAGTTAGAAAATGGATCTCCATCGAAGACCGCAAAGTCTGCATCCTTACCTGGCTCAACACTACCCACTCTGTGGTCCAGCTTAATAATTTTAGCTGCTTCAAGTGTAACTGCTGCTAAAGCCTTGTTCCAGTCTAGTCCTCTACGTACTAAAACTCCGATATTCATAAGAAGTTGCCAGGTATTATAGTCAGTATCTTCAGTTAAAGCTATGGTTACCCCAGCTTCATCCAGCTCCTTGGCATTGTCTAGGGAGATGTCCCAGAGCTCAAGTTTTGCTGGGGCTAGGGTGGTAGGTCCAACAACACACTTGACATTTTCCTTAGCTAGATAGTCTTTAATCTTATAGCCTTCAGTGGCATGCTCCACTACAAAGTCAAGGCCAAACTCCTTAGCTACCCTGGTTGCAGTGACTATGTCATCGGCCCTATGGGCATGAATCCTACAGCGCATCTCTCCCCTAACCACAGGAACTAGGGGATCCTTTTCAAAATCTGGACTAGGCTTTTCTCCCTCTCCCTTCTCATAGGCCAAAAGGGCATCGCTATAGACCTTGGCTTCGTAGAGGGTCTTTCTTAGTAGACCGGCTACTCCCATCCTGGTTACAGGGAGTTTTTGCTGGAGTCCAAAGAACCTCTTGGGGTTTTCTCCCAGGGCCATCTTCATCATATCAGTACCGGGTACATACATTTCTTCAGCGGTGGAGCCCCTTAGTTTTATAGCACAACCCACACCACCAATGACATTGGCTGAGCCTGGGGTAGTAAAGACTGTGGTAAAACCAGCCTGTCTGGTTCTAGCCACTGCTACATCCTCAGGGTTAACAGCATCTAGAGCGCGTACATAGGGAGTTACAGGCGAAGAGTACTCATTGCCATCCTTTACATCGGGAAGGGTACTCCTGCCCTGGAAATTACAAATATGGGTGTGGGGGTCAATAAGGCCTGGGGTCATTATAAGGCCAGTTCCATCGATAACCTCAACGCCCTCATCTAAATCTATCTCCCTAGCAACCTCTAGGATTTTTTCATCAAAGAGCACGGTAGCATTTTCTATGACTTCACCGCTCCCTGTATAGAGCTTAATATTTTTTATAGCTTTCATAATTCATCCTTAAATTTAAAGAGCTAGGTGTTAACCTAGCTCCTTATCATGTAGGAAACAGGCAACCCAGTGGTTGGGTTTAACTTCCAATAGTTGTGGTTCTTCTTTAAAGCATCGATCAAAGGCGTAGGCACATCTATTAGCAAATCTACAGGCCGCTGGTGGCTCAATAGGTGAAGTAATCTCACCCTTTAGCAGGATCCTCTCACTCTTATAGTGAATATCAGGAACAGGAATTGCTGAAAGTAGAGCCTGGGTGTAGGGGTGCAGAGGATCAAGGAAGGTGTCATCTGCAGAGGCTTTCTCTATAAGTTTACCAAGATACATTACTGCTATGTCATCAGAAAAGTGATTAACAACAGAAAGGTCATGGGTTATAAACATATAGGTAAGTCCCATTTGATCCTGGAGGTCTTGTAGGAGGTTTAGAATCTGCGCCTGGATAGAAACATCCAGGGCCGAAACCGGTTCATCACAGACGATGAACTTTGGCTCCAGGGCCAAGGCCCTTGCAATACCAATACGCTGACGTCTTCCACCGTCCAGCTCATGGGGGTAGGAGTTAACTAGTCGGTCGGCTAGACCTACTATATCCATGATTTCACGTACCTTGTCCATACGCTTCTTATTATTGTCATACATCTTGTGGATTATCATGGGTTCCATGATAGTCTCACTGATGGTCCTTCTGGGGTTTAGAGAAGCAAAGGGGTCCTGGAAAATAATCTGAAGCTCCTTTCGCATATCCCTCATCTCTTTTTTATTTAGCTTTGAAAGATCATTACCTTCAAAGTAAATCTCTCCCCCATCGGGTTCAAGTAGACGCAGTAGGGTACGTCCAGTGGTGGATTTACCGCAGCCACTCTCTCCAACAACTCCCAGGGTCTTGCCTTTATCAATGGTAAAGTTAACATCATCCACTGCATGGAGCATACCCCTGGAGGTCTTGAAGTACTTCCTCATATTTTTTACTTCGATAAGTGGTCTAGTCACGTTTAATCACCCCACCTTCTTTAATATTGTCTTCATTATAGAGATGACATTCTGCGTAATGCTCCTGGTTTCTAAAGACCCTAGGTGGTTTTTCCTTGCTGCAGATATCCATGGCATAATCACAGCGGGGATGGAAGGGGCAGCCAGTGGGTAGGTCGCTGGGGTCAGGCATAAGGCCTTTAATGGGCTTTAGCTTTTGCGTCCTATCAGCAAGGTTGGGTAGGGAGTTAAAAAGACCCTCGGTATAGGGATGTCTAGTATTATCAAATATATCAACTAGATTACCCTGCTCCACTATCCTACCAGCATATATCACCGATACCTTGTCACATATCTCAGCAACAATACCCAGGTCATGGGTAATCATAAGCATAGCGGTATTATACTTTTCCTTTAGTTCCTTCATCATATCTAGAACCTGAGCCTGGATAGTAACATCCAGAGCTGTGGTAGGCTCATCGGCTATAAGTAGCTTGGGGTTTCCTGCAAGAGCCATAGCTATTACTACCCTCTGCTTCATACCACCAGAAAACTGGTGGGGGTACTCATTTCCACGGCTAGAGGGAATTCCAACAAGCTCCAGGATTTCATGGCTCTTTTTTAGAGCATCCTTATCAGTAATCTTCTCATGGAGCTCGTAGACCTCAGCAATCTGCTCCTCCACAGTCATAACCGGATTCAGACTGGTCATAGGGTCCTGGAAAATCATTGAGACATCATAGCCTCTCATGGCTTCCATTTCCTTTTCTGTAGCTTCCTGGACGCTCTTTCCATCTAGGAAGATTTCACCGGAAACCACAACTCCCGGAGGATTTGGTATAAGTTTCAAAATTCCTAAACCTGTTGTGGTCTTGCCCGCACCAGTCTCGCCGACTAGACCATGGGTCTCTCCAGGCATAATGGCAACATCCAGTCCATTAAGGGCCTGGACAACTCCATCCTCGGTCCTGTATTCTACAACTAATTCTTTTATATCTAAAATTGGTTTATCCATTATAAACTCCTATTTCAACCTTGGGTCTAGAGCGTCCCTTAGACCATCACCAAGAAGGTTCAGGGCCAAGATGGTTGTCATTATTGCAAACCCAGGGAAGGCAGTCATATAGGAATGACCGATAATATAGGTTCTACCAGCTGAAAGCATGGCTCCCCACTCAGGAGTAGGAGGCGCTATACCAAGGCCCAGGAAACTAAGTCCTGCTATGGTAAGGATGATACTTGCCACGTTCAGAGTTGTGTGAACAATAACAGGTGCAAGAGAGTTAGGTATAACGTGGTTTAATACAATCCTTGCGTCATTCGCCCCGATTGCCTTGGCGGCCTCGATAAACTCAACATCTCTAACTGTTATAACTGAAGACCTAAGAATCCGGGCAAAGCCTGGAATCGAAGATATGCCCAGGGCAATAATAAGATTTCTAATATTATTTCCTAGAGCAGCTGCTATGGTAATTGCAAAGAGTGTTCCTGGTATGGCAAGGAAAATATCCATAACCCTCATAATAATGTTGTCAATAACACCACCATAATAACCACCCACTGCTCCCAAAAACCCTCCAATTAGAAAGGCCATAGCAACAGCAGAGAAACCAACCCTTAGCGATACCCTGGCTCCATAGATTATTCTAGGAAAGATTTGGCGGCCTAGGTCATCGGTACCAAAGATAAATTCCTTACTAGGATGCTGGAGCCTGTTGGATATATTTTGTTTAATTATGACCTCATCATAGTCATAAAAAAACGGTGCAGTTATAGCAGCAGCTATTAGAAGAATAACTATAGCAAGACCGACCATAGCTGTTTTATTCCTTGCGAGTCTTTGCATAACCTCTAGAATAGGGCCTTTTCTTTTATATTGTTTTTGTTCCATATCTCCTCCTAGGAATACTGAGCCTTGATCCGCGGATCAACATAGGCATAGAGTAGGTCAACCAGCAGGTTAACAATAGAGAAGGCTATGGTGAAGACTAGGATACAACCAAGAACAACTGGAATATCCCGCCCTTGAATCGAGTTAATAATAAGCCTACCTATCCCAGGCAGGGAAAACACTGTCTCTGTAAGCACACTACCCGCCATTAGGGCACCGATTTGAAGACCGGTTACGGTAATAGTAGGTATTAGAGCATTGGGCAGAGCATGCTTGATTACAACATCTTTATAGGGCATTCCCTTGCTTTGGGCAGTTCTTATGTAGTCCTGTCTAATAACTTCCAGCATGGAAGAACGGGTAATCCTAGCGATAGAGGCCATACTATGAAAGCCCAGAGCAACCCCTGGTAGGACAAAGCTCTTCCAACTAGCAGCACCAGAAGATGGGAACCATCCAAGTTTCTGAGAAAAATAAACTAGTAGTAAAATACCAAGCCAGAAAATAGGTATAGAAATTCCCAAAAGGGCGATAAACATACTCATGCCATCAAAAAGGGTATTTTGTCTAACAGCTGCAATAATCCCCAAGGGGACAGCAACAATAACAGCAATGATAGTTGCTGACAAAGTAAGTTTTAGTGTTGTGGGTACACGGGCTACAATTTCAACTATAACAGGGTCCTTAGACTTGTAGGAAATTCCCAGGTCTCCTTTTATAAGTCCTCCTGCATAACGTAAGTATTGTACAATAATCGGATCATTCAGTCCCAGTTCCTCACGAAGCTGCTCAATAGCTTCAGGCGTTGCCTGGTCCCCTAGGATAGCCTTGGCGGGGTCACCAGGAGCAACACTCATTATTACATAGACCAGCAGTGTTACGCCTAGTATAACTGGAATAAGATAAAGCAAGCGCTTTAAAATGTATTTCCACATAATGGGGTTCCTTTCAAAAAAGGCTATCTCAACCTAAAGATGAGATAGCCAAAGACTTTAAAAATCGATTTCTACCACTCCCACTCTTGGGCGAAGAAAGAGCCACCTGCAGTTACGAAGGTATTCTTTAAATTAGCTTTATGTGTGGAAAGACTGTAGTCTTGATATAGAGGTATTTGTGGACAAAGCTCATTTAGGAACTTAGTAGCATCCTGGAGAACCTTTTCTCTTTCACCTTGATCTAAGGTCTTAGTTGCCCTGATTATCAGTTCATCAAGTTCAGGTTCGCTGGTTCTGGTTTTATTGGAAGAACCAATGTTAGTAGATAGATAAACGCCCTTTAGGAAGCTCATCATCTCGTTGGATGTGTAACCACCAATAAATCCAGTGAAGTTACCATCGGCAGTTTCAGAAAGATAGGTTGCTAGGTCCATGGAGCTAATTGTAGCTTCAATGCCTATTTCTTTTAGATTAGCTTGAATAACCTCAGCTGCACGACGCTTGGTATCGTTGGAGCAAATCATGTCAAGCTCTATTGAAGCTGGGTCACCGCCCCACTCTTCCATATATTTCTTTGCAAGATCTACATCATAATCATCATACTCGCCAGTGTATTCGCCCAGCATTCCTGTAGGTGTTTGAGATCTAGCAACAACACCAGTGCCACTTAGGGCAACTGTTATAACGTCTTCCTTGTTGATAGCAGCATTTATAGCCTTACGTACTAGTACGTTATCAAAGGGTTCAACTTCATTATTTATAGTCAGCCAGTTATGGGAAACTGTAGGAGTCTTCATAACAACAACGTTATCGTTGGCATCTAGTTGAGCAATGGAAGTTGAGTCAGTTTCGATGATATAGTCAACGTCGCCGGCTTCAATAGCTATAGTTCTTGCGTTTCCTTCAGGGATAATCTTCCATACGATGTTTTTAATTTTTGGAGCTCTTTCAGCGTCGAAGTAATCTTCGTGGGCTGTAAACTCTAGCTGCTCGCCACGGTTCCATTTGACAAACTTATAGGCACCAGCACCGATGGGTTCTTTATTAAGAATTTCAGGATCTGATTCAGCCTTTTCTAATAGAGCTTTTGGAACAATATAGTTTCCATGGTGGCTTAGGTCATAAAGAAGGCTTGCTGAAGGTCCATCAGTAACTATTTTTACTGTAAGTTCATCAACCTTTTCAACAGATTCAATGGACTGGGTATAGCTTTGGATATCAGGGGATACCTTAGCATGCTCGATGGAAGCTACAACGTCATCAGCGTTCATAACGCTGCCGTCATGGAATTTGATTCCTTCGTGAAGCTTCATTAGCCAGATAGTGTCTTCTCCATTGGCGTCTTTTTCTACTTCATAGCTTTCAACAAGATCAGTTGTTGGGTTTAGCTCTTTGTCTAGACGGAAAAGACCGTTGTGTGTAAGTTTATTAACATAGTCTCCAGCTACTGCATTATGTCCTGCAGTTGTAAGTGAAGGAGTTTCATCGGCTGTACAGATAACAACTGTGTCCTTATCTACAGCAGGGCCCGCCTTGGCATCATCTGTCGCAGCAGGTGCATCTCCACCTTCAGAACCTCCACCTCCGCAACCGGCAAAGAGTGAAAGTGTAAGTAACAGAACCAGCAGCAGGCTGATTACTCTCATTTGTTTCATAATAAGTCACCTCTCCTTTTTTTGGTATGGTGCTATTGTACTTTATTTAATTTTTTTCGTCAAGGTAATCTTATGTTAAAAGAACAGTGAAAGGCAATGGTCTTGTTACAGTTTTGAAATTAAGAGATAGTTAAAAAGGGTAGGCTCTAGGGCCTACCCCCAACTTTATGGAATACTTTAACGCTTGTCCAAGTTGTAGAAAACTCCTAGACCACTGTATATAGCAGCTTCTCCCAGCTCATCTTCAATCCTGATGAGCTGATTATACTTCTCCACCCTATCAGACCTTGCTGGGGCACCAGTCTTTATTTGACCGCTATTTACCGCAACAGCTAGATCAGCTATGGTGCTATCCCCGGTCTCTCCACTTCTATGGCTGATTACCGATGTGAAACCGGCTTTGTTTGCCATTTCTATAGCCTCAAGGGTTTCTGTTAAAGTACCTATCTGGTTGAGCTTAATTAAGATTGAATTTGCAGATTTCTCCTCAATCCCCCTGGCTAGCCTTTTGGTATTGGTAACAAAAAGATCATCTCCAACTATCTGGAGCCTCTTTCCAAATCTCTCAGTCATTTTCTTAAAGCCCTGCCAATCTTCCTCATCAAAGGGATCTTCTATAGAGATAATGGGATATTTTTCAACTAACTCTGCGTAGTAGTCAAGAAGCTCATCACTGGAAAGAACCCTGCCCTCACCCTCTAGATGGTAGTTGCCCTCCCTATAAAGCTCGCTGGCCGCCACATCCAGGGCTAAGACCACATCCTTACCTGCCACAAGACCCAGGGCCTCAATAGACTCAACAATAACCTCCAGCGCCTCTTCATTACTGGATAGATTGGGAGCAAAGCCACCCTCATCACCCACCCCAGTGGAAAGCCCCCTTTTAATTAAAACACTTTTTAGTTGGTGATAGATTTCAGCTCCCATCCTAAGGGCTTCCTGAAAGTTCTTTGCACCTACGGGCATAATCATAAATTCCTGGATATCAACATTATTATCCGCATGGCTGCCTCCATTTAAGATATTCATCATGGGTACGGGCAGTTCCCTGGCTCCCAGACCACCAATATACCTATAGAGACTAAGACCCAGGCTTTCAGCCGAGGCTCTAGCCAGGGCTAGGGAGGTGCCCAGCATAGCATTGGCTCCCAGGTTTGCCTTGTTCTCACTGCCATCAAGCTCAATAAGCTTCCTATCAATCCAGCCCTGATCCAGAGCATATTCTCCCACCAGGGCCTCGGCGATGATGTTATTCACATTATCAACTGCCTTTAAAACCCCCTTGCCACCATAGCGCTCTCCTCCATCCCTAAGCTCCACTGCTTCAAACTGTCCAGTGGAGGCGCCACTTGGAATTTGAGCCCTACCAAAGGAGCCATCCTCCAGGTAAACCTCAACCTCCAAAGTAGGATTGCCCCTGGAGTCCAGTATTTCTCTGGCATAAATATCTTGAATAATCATTTTTCCCTCCTAAATATCACCCTTCCAGTCATAGTAGCTGGTATTTCTATTCCCAAAATTTCAAGTAGGCTAGGCGCAAGATCACTGAGTTTTCCACCCTCTTCTATACATACATCTCCCAGTCCCCCAAGAATAATTGGAACTGGATTTAGACTGTGCTGGGTGGAGGCCCTTCCACTAGCGGGAAGGATCATCTCCTCGGCGTTGCCATGGTCTGCAGTTATTATAAAAGCTATGCCCTTCTCCTCCAGAAGTGGTACTATCTCCCCTAGGCACCTATCCACTGCCTCTACTGCTTGTATAGCAGCCTCAAGACTTCCTGAGTGGCCTACCATATCAGGATTAGCAAAGTTAACAAGATAGAAATCATACTGGTTTTCTTTGAGTCTTTCCACCAGGCCCCTACTTACCTCATAGGCACTCATCTCAGGTAAAAGATCATAAGTAGCAACCTTGGGTGAATCCACAAGGAGCCTATCCTCACCTGGAAAGGGGATCTCCCTACTGCCATTGAAAAAGAAGGTAATATGGGGATATTTTTCTGTTTCAGCACTCCTATACTGCTTTAGGCCATGGCTGGATATCACCTCTCCTAGGGTATCTTCTATAGTCTCAGGAGGATAAAACACCTGAATTCCTCTATAGTCCTTGGAATACTCGCTCATGGTGTAGTAGTCCAGGTCCAGGTGAAGACTTTCAAAGCCTTCAAAATTCTCCTGGCTAAGGGCCTGGGTTAACTCCCTTGCTCTATCGGGCCTAAAGTTAAAGAAAATAACCCTATCACCAGGGGCTATAAGGCCCTTCTCATCACAGACAAAGGGCAGGACAAACTCGTCAAAGACCCCTTTTTCATAGCTTCTTTCTATACCAGCCAGGGCAGAGATTCTCTCTCCCTCACCAAGGACCATGGCATCATAGGCAAGTTTTACCCTCTCCCAGCGCCTGTCCCTATCCATAGCATAGTACCTGCCGCTTATAGTGGCAAAGCTACCAAGGCCTACTTCCTTCATATAGGCCTCCAGGTTTTTTACATCTTCCAGTCCGCTATTTGGAGGTGTATCCCTACCATCAAGAAAACCGTGAACATATACTCTTTCAAGGCCTAGCTTACTTGCTTCCTTGAGAAGGCCCTTGAGATGGTCCAGGTGGGAATGGACCCCACCGGGAGAAAGAAGTCCAAGAAGGTGGGTTTTCCCAGGAAAGGATGGATCCAAGGCTTTTTTAACTAGACCCTTTTCAAAAAATGACCCATCCTCCATATCGCGGCTTATCCTAAGTAAAGGCTGATAAACCACCCTGCCAGCTCCTATGTTTAGATGACCTACCTCAGAGTTACCCATCTGTCCCATTGGCAGACCTACAGCCTCAGCTGAGGCGAGAAGGCTGCCAGTGGGATATCTACTGATGAGATAATCCAGATTAGGGGTTTTAGCCAGGTCTACAGCATTGCCAGCTCCAGGTTCAGCAAGACCTAGTCCATCCAAGATTATAAGTGCCGCCTTCATTTTAATAATCCACTAGGCTAGAAAAACTCTGTGGATCCAGGCTGGCCCCACCGACAAGTACACCATCCACATCCTTCTTGGCCATTAGCTCTTTAATATTCCCAGGACTTACACTGCCCCCATAGAGGATTAAAAGACCCTGTGCTAGCTCCTCATTATAAAGCCTTGCTATCACCCCTCTAATATGAGAATTCATCTCCTGGGCATCTTCAGCCGAAGCACTAAGGCCGGTTCCTATAGCCCAGACCGGTTCATAGGCAATAATAAGTCCCTTGAGCTCCTTCTCATCTAGGCCCTCTAAGGCCCTCACAATCTGCCCTTCTACAAGGGCTTTTTCCCTGGCTGCCTGTCTTTCTTCCAGGCTCTCCCCTACACAGAGGATGACCTCCAAGGAGTTTTCCAGGGCTCTTTTTACTTTTTTATTAACTATTTCATCGCTTTCGTTATAGTAGCTGCGCCTTTCAGAATGGCCAACCAGGGTGATAGCCACCCCAAGTTCCCTTATCATTCCTGCCGCTACTTCACCAGTATAGGCGCCGGCCTCCTCCTGGTGGATATTTTGGGCTGCTAGTTCAACTCCTCGGGGAAGTTTTCCCTGCATAGGTCCAAGACAAATATTGGAAGGACAGAGGATTACCCGGTCCTGATCTTTTTTTTCAAAGGATAGGCTGGCTAGAAAGTCTAAAGCCTCTCTGGGTCCCTTATTCATCTTCCAGTTGCCAGCAATAATCTTTTTTCTCATTTCTCCTCCAATACCTCTATGCCGGGCAGCACCTTTCCTTCAAGAAGTTCTAGACTTGCACCACCACCGGTGGAAATGTGGCTAAAGTTCTGCTCCAAGTCCATCTCCCTTATGGCTGCAGCACTATCTCCGCCTCCCACTATGGTTATACCGGGATTTTTTGACAGAGCCTCAGCTACACTTCTAGTTCCCTTTGAAAAATTTTTCATCTCAAAGACTCCCACAGGTCCATTCCAAACCGTAGTTCTGGCTCTTGCTATAACCTCATTAAAGGCCTTTATCGTCTCAGGGCCTATATCAAGGCCCATGAAGTCTTCCTCTATATCCCTACCCCTGGTATAGCTAGGCTCCACATCGGCAAACTCCCTTGCTGTAGCAAAGTCCACTGGCAAATGAAAGGGAATCTTCTTTTTCTCTGCCAGCTCCAGAATGCCCTTGGCAAAGTCAACCTGGTCCTCTTCTAGCAGAGACTGGCCTACGCTATGACCCTGAGCCCTCATAAAGGTATAGGCCATGGCTCCAGCCACTATTATCTCATCTACCCTATCCATCAGGTTTTCTATAACCTTAATCTTATCAGATACCTTGGCTCCCCCAAGTATGGCTAGAAAGGGCCTGCTGGGATTTTCTAGGGCCTGGTAGAAGTACTTTAGCTCCTTTTCTATAAGTAGACCCGAGACCCTAACTGGCAGTAATTTAGCAGCACCATAGTTGGAGCTATGGGCCCTGTGGGAGGTACCAAAGGCGTCATTGACAAAGATATCCGCTAAGCCTGCAAACTTTTCAGCCAGTTCCTGGCTGTTTTTGGTCTCTCCACTGTCATAGCGGGTGTTTTCCAGTAGAAGGACCTGGCCTTCCTTCATAGTCTCTACCATTTTTACAATCTCTTCATCCACCACCTCAGAAGTAGAATGAAAGAGTACAGGAGCCTCAATAAGCCCGCTGAGATGTCTGGCCACAGGCTCTAGACTGAGCCTAGGATCTGCTCCCTGGGGTTTTCCTAGATGGGAGGCAAGTATTATCTTGGCTCCAGCCTCTCTTAGGTAATTTATTGTAGGTAGAGAGGCCACTATCCTTCTATCATCCCTAATACTAC
Organism: uncultured Peptostreptococcaceae bacterium; assembly: GCA_964346475.1. GTDB lineage: Bacteria > Bacillota > Clostridia > Peptostreptococcales > Acidaminobacteraceae > DTU036. Next base: position 6,087 of record CAYFUM010000020.1, on the reverse strand, counting down.
CCTCAGATAGAGGCACATTGAAATCCACCCTGACAAAGACAGTTTTTCCACTTACATCTATATCTCTAATAGTTTTTTTCATAGATCCTCCCAAAAAATCCCGACTTCTGCCGGGACTTTTTTAAGCCTTTTCAATCATGTACTCGCAAAGATCAACGACTCTTCTTGCATAACCCCACTCATTGTCATACCAGGCGATTATCTTAATCATCCTATCCCCCAATACATCGGTGGAGAGGGCGTCAACTATAGAGGATCTCTCATCAGCTGTATAGTCAGTCGAGACTAGAGGCTCTTCACTGTAACCAAGAATACCCTCCATTTCACCCTCACTGGCAGCTTTTAAGGCCTGGTTTACAGCCTCAATGCTGACAGGGTTTTTTGTTGTAACAACTAGATCCACAGCCGATACTGTAGGAGTAGGTACCCGGATGCTCATTCCTGAAAACTTACCCTCCAACTGGGGTAGTACAAGGGCTACAGCCTGGGCAGCACCGGTTGTAGTAGGAATCATGTTAAGAGCAGCTGCCCTAGCTCTACGGGGATCAGAGTGCTTGCTATCGACTAAGACCTGGTCATTGGTGTAGGCGTGGATTGTAGTCATCATTCCAAACTCAATTCCAAACTCCTCATCGATAACCTTGGCAACAGGGGCCAGACAGTTGGTTGTACAGGAGGCATTGGAAATAATATTGTGACTAGCTGGATCATAGTCCTTTTCATTAACTCCCATAACGATAGTTATATCATCACCCTTGGCAGGTGCTGTAATAAGGATCTTCTTAGCTCCCTGGTCCAGATGGATCTGGGCACTCTCTCTGGTGCGATACCTGCCCGTACTATCCACCAATATGTCTATGCCATGCTCTTTCCAGGGGAGATTATCCTCATCCCTTTGATTTCTAACTTCTATTTTTTCGCCATTTACATAGACGCAGTCCTGACCTTTTTCAATAGTTCCAGGAAACCTTCCATAGACAGAATCATACTTCAGAGAGGAATAGATCCTATTCACATCTCCACCATTTATCAGGGCCAGTTCAAACTTTTTATTTTCCTGCTGAGCCCAGATTCTAACAACTGCTTGTCCAATTCGTCCGAAACCATTAATTGCAACTCTTTTCATTTTAAGTCCTTTCTTTACTAGTATATTGTCCTAGGATAGATACCCAGTTTCCTTACTTTTATGAAGCCTAGAAGTTTTTTCGCAGGACCGAGGATAGTATGCCCAGCTCCTCACGATACTTGGCCACGGTTCTACGGGCAATTTCTATATCCTGAGCCTGGAGTTTTTTAGCCAGAGCCTCATCACTAAGGGGTCTTGATCTATCCTCGCCTTCTATCATCTCCTCAATCATACTCTTGACATAGAGGGAAGATACCTCTCCCCTGGCTCCTGATAGGGAGCTGGGAAAGAAATAGCTAAGAGGATAGAGGAGGTTTTCGTAGAGGAGAAACTTCCCACTTATTGCCCTGGATATGGTGGACTCATGACAGTCAATTTTCTCTGCCACATCAATCAGGTTAAGGGGTACCATGCCCCTATTACCGATAAAAAAGAAGTCTCTCTGAAAATCCAGGATACTCTTTATAACATTACTAATGGTCTTTCTTCTCTGGGCTATAGCCTCTAAAAAAAGCTGGGCTCTCTTGGTCTTGTCGGAAATATATATCTTACTCCTATCATCCAGCTCCTCCAGACTAAGACTGGAATAATAGGATGAAACAACAACATCAGGGTAAACCCTCTCATTTAGTTCAAAACTAAGTTTGTCATTGTTTTTTTCTATCACTATATCTGCCACCTGGGCACTTTGCCTATCACTCTTTTGAAAGGCAAGTCCAGGTTTTGGATCCAGAGATTGGATAACTCTTATCGCCTCCTCAATGGACTCCAAACTCACAGAGTATTTTTTTGCCAGTTTGTCCAGCCTGTGGGCGGCTACATCCTCAAGGTCCTCTGTAACTATATCCAGGGCAATGGAGGTATCATGACCTAGATCCCTTAGCTGGAGAATCAAACACTCTGTCAAATTGCGTCCCCCTACCCCAGCTGGTTTTAATCTTTGAAGAAACCAAAGGGCCTTCTCCAGTTCCTCGGTCTTATAGTCTAGAAAGAAGGCGTCCTTCTTAAATTCCTCCACCAGATAACCCTGAGGGTTTATATATTCTATAAGCCTTTGTAATAGCTTTCTCTCCCTTTCTTCAAGCTCAAGATAACCTAGCTGTTCTACTAGATATTCTTTAAGGCTGGGTTTATCCTCTAATTGGTCCCAGGGTGCGTAGCTAGAAAAACTTCTAGCCGGACTGGTCCCCTCCCTTATTTCCAGGAGGGGATTTTCTAGAAGCTCCCTTTCGATCCTCTCCTTTAGCTCCAAGGAATTGTCCTGGAGGATATCAAGGCTAAGTTTAAGGGCCGGAGTCAAAATAAGCTGTTGCTTTTGCTCCAGCACCAAATTCATATCAAGCTGCATGGCTACACCTAGCGTTTGGAGACATCATAGAGCTCTCCAGCTGCCTTGGGCCCTGCACTCTTTCTGCTAAAGAGTAGCATGGCCAGTATTGTTAATACATAGGGTATGGTTTGAAAAATTTCCGAAGGCACCTTAGCCAGTAGGGGTATATCTCTGGAAAAAATGGCAAAGATCTGAGAAAAGCCAAAAAAGATACTAGCTCCTAGGACTCCCAGGGCATTCCACCGGCCAAAAATCAGAGCGGCCATAGAAATAAAACCAACCCCATGAATGGAACCTGCGGTGAACTGGGTAGCCTGGGTTAAGACCATAATGCCACCGGATAGTCCAGCTAAAAGTCCAGAAATAAGAACTCCAATGTATCTCATCTTCCTGACACTTACCCCCACACTATCAACAGCTGAAGGGTGCTCACCACTGGCTCTAAGCCTAAGGCCAAAGCGGGTCTTCTTAAGGATAAAGGCAGTCACGAAGACTAGGATGATTGCCAAATAAAAAGTGTAATACATCCTCTTAAAAAAGAGGTCGCCAATTATTGGTATCTTGGAAAAGAGAGGTACATTGGTCTTTACAAAGCCCCGGCTAAAGGTCTGGGTCCTTTGCTGGTGGAAAATAATCTGGCAAAAATAGACTGTTATGCCCAGAGCCAGCATGTTAAGGGCGGTGCCACTTATTACCTGGTCCGCTCTTAAATCAATGCTGACAAAGGCATGGATGAGGCTGTAGAGGCCCCCAGCTAAGGCACCTAGAAGAATGGCTATCCAGGGGGTCCAGCCTCCTAGGCTGGCCTCGTTTAGAGGTGTAAAGGTGGCTGCCACAAAGGCTCCAATAACCATTATCCCTTCCAGGGCGATATTTACTATACCACTGCGCTCACTATAAAGTCCTCCCAGGGCTGTAATGATAATTGGAGTGGCATAAATAAGAGAAAGGGTCACTATAGAGCTAATTAGTTTCATCTTTTTTCCTCTTTCTTCCTTCCAATCTCTCAAGAACCAAATCTATTCCATTATTCATTGCAACAAATAGAATAATAAGAGCTGATACGATTATTGCAATTTCCAGGGGAATTCCCGAGGCCTGCATCAGGGTCTGGGAGCTTTTCAAACCACCAAAGAGGAGGCCACCGAAGAAAATTCCCAGGGCAGTATTTCCACCAAGGAGGGCAACAGCAATCCCATCAAATCCATAGTTTTCAAAGGCTCCTATAACCCGGCCATAGTCGAAGGTTCCCAGAGAGAGCATGGCTCCTGCAAGGCCCGAAAAGGCTCCGGCTATGGCCATGGAGGCAGCGATGCGGCTTGCTACCTTGATTCCTCCATATTCGGCAGCGTCCCTGTTAAAACCTACAGCCCTTAATTCATAGCCAAAGGTCGTCTTTTCAATAATAAAGTAATAAATAATTATAGCCAGTATCACCACAATAAATCCCCAGTGGAGTCTAGAATTTCCTGTAAGTGAGCGTAGAAATTTGCTCTGAAGCAAGACTGTGGACGCCAGGGTCACGGTTTTTTGGTTATCGCTGCCTGGCAGAGCCTTGATTATAAAGTTGCCCAGATAGAGGGCTGTATAGTTGAGCATTATTGTGATAACTACCTCATGGACGCCAAACTTTGCCTTGAAGTATCCTGGAATCCAGCCCCATAGGGCTCCAAAAAGGGCAGCAACGATTATAGCTAAAGGTATATGAACAATAGCTGGTAGCTTAAAAAGAACACCTACAACCACAGCTCCAACACTTCCCATTATCACCTGGCCCTCAGCTCCTATATTAAAAAGTCCAGTTCTAAAAGCAAAGCCCACAGAAAGCCCTGTAAGGATAATAGGTAGGGCCATTTGGATAAACTCGCCCAGGTACCTGGCATTAAAGAAGCCATCCCCTCCCACTGCCTGCAGGTTTACCCCCGTCATGGTCCTAATAAGGGATATGAAAAACACCTTAGGATTAATCCCTGATACCAGCATGACAAGGCTAGCCACTATAAAGGATAGGCTTATTGCCACCAAACTCAGTGTTAGGTGGCTCCTTTTTCTAAGCAAGGTCTACCTCCTTTGATCCACTCATCATAAGTCCAAGTTCTTGTATCGTCGTCTGATCAGGCCTGACATTACCAGTAATTTTCCCTTGATATATGACATTTATCCTATCACTGACATTTATTATCTCATCCAGTTCGAAGCTAACTAGAAGCACAGCCTTGCCCTGGTCTCTTAGTTCTACAAGCCTTTTATGTATGTACTCAATGGCTCCTACATCAAGACCCCGTGAGGGCTGTGAGGCAATCATAACCAGGGGATTTAGGTCCACCTCTCTGCCTATTATGGCCTTTTGCTGGTTACCTCCACTCATGTTTCTAACTATAGTAGAAATTCCCTCGGAGCTTCTTACATCAAATTCTTCAACTATCTGCCTACCTTTTTTTTCTATCTCCCTAGGGTTTAGAATGCCCCTGGCACTAAGAGGCTTTTTTTCATAGCCTTTGAGTACAATGTTTTCATCCAATCGAAAATCCATTACCAGGGCTCTTTTTTGACGGTCCTCGGGGACATAGGCAATCCCCCTATTTATATGCTCCTTTATACTCTCCTTAATTATGGATCTACCCTCTAAAAGGATATCACCAGAGCTGATTGGAGCCAGACCTGTTATAGCCTCCACCAGTTCCTGCTGGCCATTGCCATCTATCCCAGCTATACCTAGTATTTCACCGCTTCTCAGATAGAGATTAAGCCCCTTGATGGCGTCCAACCCTCTTTGGTCCTTGACCCAGAGTTCCTCAATCTCAAGGACCTTATCACCGGGATTAGCCGGAGCCTTATCAACCTTGAAGTTAACCTTACGTCCTACCATCATCTCAGCAAGTTCTTCCTCACTGGTCCTAGCCACATCCACAGTTCCTATGTATTTCCCCTGCCTGAGTACGCTAACTCTATCGGCAGCTTCTAAAATTTCCTTTAGTTTGTGGGTTATAAGGATTACGCTTTTTTTCTCAGCAGCAAAATTCTTCATAATAGCCACCAGTTCTTCAATCTCCTGGGGGGTCAGCACCGCTGTAGGCTCATCTAGGATTATTATCTCAGCCTTCCTATAAAGGACCTTTAGAATCTCTACCCTTTGCTGCATGCCCACACTTATGTCTTCAATCTTGGCATCGGGATCCACCCCAAGTCCATATTGTTTAGATAGGGCGATAACCTCTTTTCTTGCTCTATCATAATCCACCAGGAAGCCCCCGGGTTCATCCCCCAGAATTATGTTCTCAACCACTGTGAAGTTATCTATCAATTGAAAGTGCTGGTGGACCATGCCTATACCCAGTTCATGGGCGATGTTTGGAGATTTTATCTCCACCTTCTTGCCCCGAACATAAATTTCCCCAGCCTCTGGTTGATAAAAACCAAAAAGCACCGACATTAGTGTAGACTTGCCGGCTCCATTTTCCCCTAAAAGAGCGTGGATTTCTCCTTTTTTTAGTTGTAGATTTACATTGTCATTAGCTAGAATTCCAGGAAAAGCCTTGGTGATACCCCGCATCTCGACAACAAACTCTTCCATCCCCTCCCCCTTCTTTTCTGATTATGGTAATTATAACATGTTTAACTTGATTTTGCT
>CAYFUM010000019.1:24990-27477 GCA_964346475.1 uncultured Peptostreptococcaceae bacterium | reverse complement strand
TAAACTCTAAGGGTAAGCCCAGGCTTATCCTTATTTTTATTTAGGGGGAAATCAAGATGACAAGAAAAACTTTTATAAAACTAGTCAGCCTACTTATCCTAAGCTCATTTCTACTGGGAGTATCCTTTGCAGAAGGGGCCTCCTCCTTTAGCCTCTACCTCCTAGAAAAGGAGCTGGAGGAAGCAGAGTTTGAGAAAGCTCACTATGACAGTTCCACTGGGGCTATAGTCACAAGTTACCAGGAGGGAAGCTTTATCCTACCAGAGATGGAGCTAGAGCCCTTTGAGTATCTAGTAATAAGCTGGAACAGCCTGACTCCCGGTGAGTCCAGTCTAGAAATAGAGGCCAGGCTCTACCATGATGAGAAAGATCAGTGGAGCCAGTGGTTTTCCTGGGGCCTCTGGGAGAAGTCTCCCAGGCGCAGGTCCTTTTCTGGCCAGGACAGCCTGGCCCAGCTGAGCTACGATACAGCCTGGGTTCTGGGCAGTGAAGTAACCTCCTCCAAGGTCCAGGTTAGGGGAAAGCTCACAGGTGAGACCTCCCTGAGAAGGATAGCCCTAACCACAAGAAACACCATGGTTGAAGAAAAAAAAGCCATAAAAAAGGACCATCCAGGAAAAGTCCTGGGTCAAGCCGCCTACTCCCAGCTTCTAAGACACCCTATGATGGCCGATGTTATGTGCTCAGCCCTCACCATGGCCACTCAGCTTGAAATCCTGGGAGAGGACTACCTTCCTGAAGAGGTAGCCCTAGCCAGCTATGACGGAGATCTAGGAGGCTATGGCAACTGGTCCTTTAGTCTAGCCATGGCAGGGGAGGCGGGCTATAGGGCCTATGTAAGCTACGCCGACGAAGAGGAGCTTCTAAGACTCCTGGACGCAGGCTACCCCCTGGGTATGTCGGTGGCCTACTCGGATAAGGAAGGTGGCAGCCTGCCCTATCTAGAAGGGGCTCCCACCACCACAGGAGGCCACCTAATTACCCTAAGGGGCTATGAGTGGCAGGAAGATGAGCTCTATTTTTTGGTTTCAGATAGTGCTGCAAAAAGCGATGAAGAGGCCAAAATCCTCTACAAGTCCTCCCAGCTTATGGAGGCCTGGTCCTCCAGGATAGTCTACGTCCTAGAAGAAAAGGAAGTGGAGGGAACCCTTATTAAAAGGCTTCCCCTTGAGTTTAAAAAAGAAGGGGAGGGTCTAGTTAGCCTAGAGGGGGATATGCCTCAGGAAATTCCACCGACCTTTAACTCCCAGAGTCTAAGGGAGCCAGGTAGAGGTCTTCTAGCCTATAAAAAGGAAGGTGAAGCCGGTCTAAACTACGGGATAAACATGACAAAGGAGGGTTATCTGAGCCTTCCAGAAGACCTAGATCTTAAGAGCACCACCATCTATCTTATAAGTAACACCGGCCTTAGCTATGTGGCAAGCTTTAAAGAAGAGCTAGAGGAAATAGTCCCGGAAGAAAGGCTAGAAGCCGAAGAAGAAAAAAAGGAGCCACCGCTAGAGGAAGAAGATAATGGACCCCTTCTTAAGGTGGGCTTTGTCCTTACTGCCCTGGCCTTTCTCTTCTACAGAAAAAAGATAAAGAGCTAAAGCCTAGAGGGTAGAGCCGGGTGCAGGGGCTTTGGAGAAAAAAATAGTACTATAAAAAAATGAAGCAGGAGATTTGTCTCCTGCTTTGAACTTTTTATATCACCAAGTCTTTGTCAAGGTGATCTACTAGAACTTTCTCTTTTCTTGGTTATCGTCCCGATAGTCATTTTCAGCATTTTTTTTGAGAAGACCTTATAGCTGGTTACATACCCAGTCTTTTTTTAACATCTTCCAGGGAGATATACTGAGCATCTCCTTCTTCAAGTTTTTTCTCATAGTCCAGGATAGCTCTCAGGTCCATATCTTCTTCAATCCTTTCAAGGAGAGCCTTCTTCACTAGAGTAGATAGGGGGATCTTCATAAGCTTTGAATACTCCCTAAAAAGCTCTTCCTCCTTCTTGTTTAAATTAATGCTTAGTCTAGTCATAGAATCCTCCCTTTAGAGAAATCATACCATAACCTAGATATAGAGCTGCTGTAGAAGGTAAACCTAAGACCAGTTAGGATTCACTGTTTGTATTTCTCTTTGGATTTATCCTAGTCCTGGGGGTTGTAGATATCCCCTAGAAATAGGGGGATATCCCTAAAGGTAATTAGTAGAGTAAAGGGTTTATCTAGGGTCATGTCCACTTCTTCTAGCTGGGGAGGCATGGAGGTAGTCCTGATGCCAATCATGGTGGCAGCTGCTGCCTCTAGGCCCTCTTCGTCCATCTCAAAGTCAGTCCACTGCTTGATTAGAGAGACCGATAGAGCCTCATCGGAAATGCCATAGAGCTCTCCATCCTCATTAAAGATAGAGTTTACTCCTAGGCTTTTTAGAGTGGAGGTCAGTTCCATCTCATCTTTAACCTTGGTCTTTGGAATAGACCAGTTAACCCTGTGGGGGGCCATGGAGTCT
>CAYFUM010000019.1:0-24890 GCA_964346475.1 uncultured Peptostreptococcaceae bacterium | reverse complement strand
TCTATAAGGGCCCTGGTATCAAGGCCTTCATAGAGGAGGCTATTTAGCTCCTCCAGGCTCTTTCCACTGGCTCCCTCCCTTAGCATGCTAAGGGCAAGATAGAGGCTCATGGGGGAGTAGAAGGAGTTGTCCTCACTTCTTAGTAGTTCGAAGCTATCCTTTGAAAAGTCCCAGAGGGCCTCTATGGCCTCTTCGCTGGGCCTTGTTTTTTCGTAGCGCTCCTGAAAGTCCTCATCGCTGTAGCTAAGGGACGGTATTTTTATCTCAGAGCTCCCTGCTGGAGCACTGCAGCCTGCAATCATAAGCAGGGCTAGTACTATAGATATTTTTCTTTTCATTAGATCCTCCTATGTATATAAGGGTTTAAAGGTGTCTATTGTGACAAGGGTTTTGTTATATCTGCCTAACCTGCTATAATAGCCCTATAAGATCTTTAGAGAAAGGAGGGCCTATGCACTGGACAAGACAGCAGCGCAGGCTGATATACCTGGTTTTATCATTCTTTTTTATGTCCCACAACCTCTTGAGATTTCTCTCGAGTATTTTTTCTGGCAGTGGGGCCTACGTAAATATCCTTCTCCTGCTAGCCCTGGGGCTTATGGGCCTGCACTTTAAACAGGAGTGCCTGCCCTGGCAGGTGCCCATTTACTTTGGCCTCCTAAGGATAATACCCCAGCTTCCCCTGGAAAAACTCTGCAGGAGTAAGCTCTCCCTTTTTACCCTGGCCCTTTTAATTATTTTTTCCTTTATTTATTTAGCACTATTTAAAAAAGAGGCCCTGAGGGATTTATTCATAGGAGATACAAGAAAGCCTGTAGAAGAAGTAAACTTTGTAAAAAACTGGTTCCAGGCAGCCCTTCTTTTTGTAGTGGCCTTTCTTATCTGGTCCTTTATAAGAGGCCCCCTGGCTCGGGGCGCCCTGCCCTATATATCCCTGGACCTTTTAGTCCACAGCTTTCTAGCAGCCCTTTATAGCTCCCTGGCAATCTTTGCTATACCCATAGCCTTTAGCCGGGGCCTGATAGACAAGGAGGAGCTCCTTGTTGGCCTTGCCCTGGGCTTTGGATTTTTTGAAAAATACTTCTTAATAGGAAGCTTTATAGGAACCCTTGTCTACCTAGCTATAGGCTGGCTCTTTGCCAGGGCAAGCTACGAGACCCGGGGAAGTTTTCTAACCACCCTTATGCTCTTTGTCTACTTTCTTGGCTCACTGATCTAGGAGAAAAAGATGATTAAAATTAAAAACCTTGAAGCTATGGATAGAAAGGCTAGACTTAGCTATATGAAGCTCCTCCTTCTAGGCCAGGTGGAAACAGAAAGCCACCCCAGGGCCCTGGAGGCCAATGCCAGCGCCATAATAATGGCAGTAATGGGAGATCTCAACTGGGCCGGCTTCTACTGGGTAGAGGAAGATGAGCTCATCCTGGGAAGCTTCCAGGGCCTACCAGCCTGCACCAGGATCTCCTTTGGCAAGGGGGTCTGCGGCAGAGCCTGGAAGGAGAACAGGAGCCAGAGGGTAGAGGACGTGGAGGCCTTTCCTGGCCACATTGCCTGCGACTCTGCTTCTAGGAGTGAACTTGTCCTACCCATTAGAAAAAATGGCAGAGTAATTGGAGTACTGGATCTTGATAGCCCCCTGCTTAATAGGTTTTCTCTTGAAGACCAGGAGGCTATGGAGGGCTTTGTAGAAGTTCTGGAGGAGCATTTATGATTAAAACTTCAAAGGTGGAGCTTAGAAGGACTAGAAAAGACGAACTAGAAAGGCTCATGCAGATAGAAAGCCACTTTGAAAATAGACCCGAGCTCTTTGTCTCAAGCTATGAGGAGCACCTCTTTCACCTGGAAAGCCAGGACTACCTCCTACTATCTATCTATGTAGGTAGGGTCATGGAGGGCTACGCCATGGTCCAGCTAAACCACCAGTCCAGGACCTTCCTCTTGAGGAGGATTGCTATAATGACTAAAAACCAGGGCTATGGTAGAAGCGCCCTGGCAGGCCTTATAAAGTACTGCTTCGAGGAACTTGAGATGAACCGCTTCTACCTGGACGTCTACCCCCACAATGCCAGGGCCATCCACCTCTATGAGAGCCTGGGCCTTGTCTGGGAGGGAACCCTGAGACAGAACTACCTCTACCAGGGTAGCTTTCTAGACCAGAGACTCTACTCCATGCTCAGGGAAGAGTATGAAAAATCTAGCCTCTCTTCGGAGTGCTACTTAGAACTCTAGGAGTTATTATGGATCTATTATATCTTGGAATTTTATTTGTATTTTTACTAGTCCTTATGTCCAGGGGCCTGGGCCTCTACTACGCTATGATGGCCTCCAGCCTCCTGGGCTTTCTACTCTATAGGATCTCCCCTGGAGGAATTGGGCAGATCCTTCTAAGAGGGACCTTTTCTCTTACCACTATAGAGCTGGTCCTGGCCTTTTATACCATTACCTTCCTCCAGAGGATGATGGAGGAAAAAGACCACCTTAAACTAGCTGAAAGCTCTCTCACCAGGCTCTTTGGTTCCAGGAGGATAAATGCCACCCTGGCCCCCTTTGTCATCGGCCTTCTGCCCTCGGCGGGGGCTGTGCTTATAGCAAGGCCCATAGTGGACAATGCCGCAGAGGGCTATCTAGATGTTGAGGAGCGCTGCTTTGTGACCACCTACTTTAGGCACATTTCAGAGATCTTCCTCCCCACCTACGCCACCATAATCCTGGCTATGGCTCTATCGGGAGTGGACATGCTGGCCTTTGTCCTGGCCATGCTGCCCCTGGTCTTTGTGCTTTTTTTCCTGGGCTATATTTTCTATGTGAGAAAGATTCCAAGATCAATTGCCCCCAAGGGAGTGGACAAGAAAAAGGAGCTAAAGAACCTCTTTGTAAGCCTCTGGTCCATAGGCCTATCAATTATACTAATTCTAAGTTTTAAGCTGCCCGTCTATCTTGCTGTAATACCGGTGGTAGTCCTATCTCTATTTATAAATAAGTTTACCTGGCAGGAGATAAGACCCATGTTTTTATCGGCCTTTGAGTATAAACTTATCCTGACCACGGTAACCATCATGATTTTTAAGGAGCTCCTGGTCTTTACTGGAGTAATAGACAGCCTGCCCCAGGCCTTTTCTAGCCTGCCCCTGCCACCCATCCTGATCTTTGGCCTTATATTTTTTGTAGGGACCCTGCTGGCAGGAAGCCAGGCCATGATAGCCATGATGCTGCCCCTGGCTGTTGCCAGCCTAGGCTCAAGCCTGGGCCTTATAATCTTTATTATGAGCACTGTCTATATTGCTAGTCAGATTTCCCCAACCCATATCTGCCTGGGAATTGTTACCGAGGCCTATGACATTCCCTTTACTGCCCTGGTAAAAAAGACCCTGCTCATAGTTTTGGCCTTTATGGTAATAAGTAGCCTCTATAGCTATGGGCTCTTTATACTTTTTTAGAAATACAACAATGGAAATTAAGGAGGAGAAATGATCTTTACAACTAGTGATGGAGTAAAATTAAACTATAGGCTCCAGGGCCAGGGTAGGACCATTGTCCTGGTCCATGGCTGGTCAGGAAGTAGCGATAACTTTAGCCCTCTAGCCGATAAACTAGCTAGGAACTACCAGGTCCTAAGCTATGACCACCGGGGCCATGGCCACTCAGACCATCCCCAGTATGGCCTCAGCCTAAAAAGGCTGGCCCAGGACCTTGAGGAGCTCCTGGAGGAGTTAGAACTAGAAGAGGTCCTTCTTCTAGGCTGGTCCATGGGAGCTATGACCCTATTTGATTATGTAAGGCAGTTTGGTACTGGAAGACTAAAGGGTGCCATCATAGTGGATATGACCCCAAAACTTATAAATGATGATAGCTGGAAGCTGGGCCTCTATGATGGAAGCTATGAGGAGGAGGATAACAAGAAAGATCTAACCCTTATGTTTGAAAACTTCCTCAGCTTCAGTGGAGAATTTATGAAAAAAGTCCTACCCTATCTGACCGAGGAACTCATGGAAGCCATGGCAAAAGAGCAGCTGGCCTCGGGTATTCCACCAGCAGACCTCCTGGCCCTTACAGGCCTCTGGCACGCCATGGGGGCAGCCGACTACAGGGAGGATCTCTCAAAGATTAATCTACCCACTAGAATCTTTCGGGGAGGCGTTAAATCCCTCTACTCAAGACAGACCGCCGAGTATATTGCTGGGAAGATCCCAGGCACAGAGATTGTGGAGTTTGAGGCCAGCACCCACATGCTGGTGGTAGAAGATCCTGAGAGGACCTGGAGGGAAATAGAAAGCTTTGCAAAAGAGGTCTTTAGCTAGCCTCTAGGATAAATAAAAGGATAGAGGCCCAAAACCAGGGTCCCTATCCTTTTATTTCCTTGTCTTTTCTTTCTTTTGTTTTTATTTTCTATTCTGATGTTATTCTTGTTTTTTTATGCTACTGCCCTTAGAGCTCATCCACAGCCTTTTTTAGCTGGCCCATGGCCTCTTCTAGCAGGTAGCGGGGGGCAGCTATATTTAGCCTCATAAAGCCCTGGCCCTCCTGGCCGAAGAGTCCTCCGTCATTTAGGAGGAGTTTGGCCTTCTTCTGGAAGAAGTCATCAATCTCCCCATAATCTAGGCCCAGTTCCCTGCAGTCTAGCCACATAAGAAAGGTGGCCTGGGGCCTTCTTACCTTGATTTTTGGTGAGAGGTTTTTTTCTACAAAGTCTGCCACATAGTCAATGTTGCCCTTTAAATAGGCCATCATCTCCTGGTACCAGTCTTCGCTCCTTGTAAAGGCGGCAATATTGGCCTCGATTCCAAAGGCGTTGGCGTCCCCCCTGTTTTGCTGCAGGGAGATGTCTTCGTATTTCTTTTTCATCTCCTGGGAGTTAAAGAGGGTATAGGCTGAGTGCATAGCTGGTAGGTTAAAGGTCTTACCCGAGGAGTAGAAGGAAATAGATATCTCCCTGGCCCTGTCACTGACCTGGTTAAAGGGGATATGGACACCCTCGTGGACAAGATCACAGTGGATCTCATCGCTTAGGACGGTGACGCCGTGCCTGTGGCAGATGTCGGCAACTTTTTCCAGCTCCTCTTTTTTCCAGACCCTGCCCACGGGATTGTGGGGATTACAGAGGATGAAGAACTTGACACCTTCTTCTACAATCTTCTTTTCCATGTCCTCAAAGTCCATAAGGTAGTCTCCACCCTCTTCAATAAGGGGATTATCCACCCTCTGGCACTGGGCCTTTTCAATTATGGAGTAGAAGGGGAAATAGACAGGGGGCTGGACCAGGACCTTGTCTCCTGGCTTTCTTAGCATCTCAACAGCCAGCTGGAGGCCAACCACCACGTTATGGGCTGGGGCCAGCAGGTCTACATCAAGCTCTATACCCAGTCTTTTTTTCTGCCAGCTGGCAAAGGAGGTATAGTAGGCCTCAGGGATATAGGTATAGCCCATATAGGGGTGCTGGGCTCTTTTTACCAGAGCCTGGGTTATAGCAGGAGAGACGGGCAGGTCCATATCGGCAACCCAGAGGGGGATACCCTCCTCCATACCCACTTCCTCCATTTTCTTGTACTTGTGACTGTAGTATTGTCTTCTGTCTTGCATTTTGTCGTTAAAGTTCATCTTTTCCTCCTTGGTCCTAGGCTTTCATAAGATGTATTATACCCCTTTTAGCGGTTTTTTTGTGGATTATTTGTATTTTAGGGTATAGTTAGCTTGTGAGGATTTTATTAAACTTCAGGAGGAAGAATGAATTATCTATTTGGTGAAAAAAAGGATGTTAACCTTATCCTAAGCCTTAGTGACAAGGACCTAAAACACGGTGAGATTTTTGTTGAAATTGACCGCTCTTTAAAGGGCCAGGTCTACATGAATCTTGAAAAGACCGACCATGAGTCCCTGAGAAGGGCCTTCTTTAACCTGGCTACTAGACTAAACGACCTAAAGGTTCCGGCCCTTAGCATGGAGCTTGGGGAGCTAGAGGCAAGGCCTGTCTATGAGGGCCTAAGGCAGAGTGAGTACTTCTTTGACCACTATCTCAGTGAGAAAAAGACAAGATACCTACAGGAAGTAAGCTTTATGGCTGTAGAGGATGAGGCTTCCCTTAGAAAGGACCTAGAGGAAGTAGACAAAGTCCTTGACGGCGTCTTTCTAGCCAGGGACCTGACCAACTACGCAGCAATTGACCTCTATCCAGCAACCCTGGCTGAAAGAGCCAAAAAGGAGCTAGAGCCCCTGGGAGTTAAAGTTGAGGTCTATGGCCAGGATGAGATAGAAAAACTTGGCATGGAAGCCTTCCTAGCAGTCAGCTATGGTTCTGACAAGGAGCCCCAGCTTATAGTAATGACCTATAAAAATAGCGACAGGGAGCCCCTGGCCCTGGTGGGCAAGGGACTTACCTATGACTCAGGTGGCTACAGCATAAAGCCGGCCGAGGGCATGGTCACCATGCACGGAGACATGGCGGGAGCAGCTGTAGTAATAGGAGCCCTAAAGGCCATAGCCGCAGCAGGCCTTGAAAGCCACGTAATAGGAGTTATAGCAGCCACAGAAAACCTAATAGATGGCAGTGCCTACAAGACAGGAGACATCATCTCCTCCATGGCAGGTAAGAGTATTGAGGTTGCCAACACCGACGCCGAGGGAAGACTAACCCTGGCCGACGCCCTCTACTATACCTCCACTGTCATAAAGCCCAGGTATATTATAGATGCAGCTACCCTGACGGGAGCCATGGCAGTAGCCCTGGGTAACCTCAGTGCAGGTGCCATCTACAATGATGAAGACCTGGTAAAAACCCTCTCCCATGCAGGAAATAAGATGGGTGAGTCTGTCTGGGCCCTACCCAGCTTTGATGAGTACGCAGAAAAGAACAAGTCCACCTTTGCCGACATTAAAAACACTGGAGGCCGCCTGGGTGGAGGCATCTCCGCTGGTATGTTCCTCAAGGAATTTGTAGTGGATACCCCCTGGGTCCATGTGGATATAGCTGGGGTTAGCTATGAAGATAGCCCCAGGGCCTACTATCCCAAGGGGGGGACGGGCTTTCTTGTAAAAACCCTCTACCAGCTGGTAAAAGACGAGTAAGAAGTGGCCCTTCCTCCGGGAGGGGTCCTTTTATAAAAAGGAAAAACTATGTGCGCCTTATTATTAAAGCCCTTTGTCCTGGGCTATATCCTGCTGGCCCTGGTGCTCCAGCTCCTGGTCTACTTTAAAAGGATCAGCCTGGTACCCAGGGGGACTGACAATGGAGTAATGCTTCTTTTTCTTCTGGCCATTTCTATGAGCCAGAGGATAAGTCTAGCTGGCTCTCTTAGCCTTAGAATAATAATCCTAGCCCTGGGCTTTGGCCTGGTCTATGGGGCCAGTAAAAAGCTCTACCCAAGTCAGTATAGGAGCCTTATAAATATTAAAGATCCTGAGGGCTATGAAAAGCTTCTCGACGAAGGTGAGAGCTTTGATGAAAAAAAAGGAGTTTTTACCCTTTTAAATAAGGACTCAAAGGCCAGGATAAAAAGAAAAATCCGCGAGGAAAAATCCTCCTTCTTTGATCTTATCATGGCCCTTATTCTAGCTGGACTTCTAATCTACTTTGGTCTTAACTAATAGGCCCCTCCTTAATTGACAAGAGGGGGCCTTTCATATACACTTTAGGTACTAAAAAACACTAGATATTAACAAGGAGGAAGGTTTCTATATGGACGAGGTTGAGTGGTGGCTTTACGCTTTACTACTTTTTTTTATCGCCCTGGGGGGCTACTTTGCAGCAGCGGAAATATCCCTGGCATCGGTTAATCACTCCCGCATAAAAATTCGGGGGGACAAGGGTGATAGGAGAGCTTCCAAAACCCTCTACTTACTTTCGCATTTTGATGAGACCCTGAGCACCCTGCTCATAGGCAATAACATTGCCCATGTGTCGGCTGCCTCGGTCAGTGCACTGATAGTAACCCGGCTTTGGGGCTCAGCAGCCCTGGTCTATTCCACCGTGGTTGTGACAATTACAATTTTCCTAATAGCTGAGATGCTGCCAAAGACCCTAGGCAAGGCCTATAGCGAGTCAACCTCTCTTATGGTGGCACCTCTACTTTACTTTCTAACCAAACTCTTCAGGCCCATATCCTACGTCCTAACTGGCCTGGGAAACTTTCTCTCGGGGCTCTTTGATGACGCAGAAGCCAAGACCGTCACCGAAGAGGAGTTCTACAGCATAATTGAGACCATTAAAAATGAAGACGCCATGGAGGACAAGAAGGGGCACTGGGTCCACACTGCCCTTAATTTTGGTGACAAGACCGTGGAGCACATCCTGACTGTTAGGACCGACATGGTGGCAGTTGACCTCCAGGAGGATCCAGAAAAGAACTTTGAAATAATAAAAAATACCAAGCACTCCAGGGTGCCGGTTTATGATGATAGTATAGACAACATGGTGGGGGTCCTTCAGATTAGAAGATACCTCAAGGCCTCCTACAAACTGGGTGGCCCCGCCGACATCAAGGACTTTTTAGACCCACCTCTTTTTGTCTACGCCTCCAGCTACATAGATGAGATCCTTCCTGAAATGAGTAGAGAAAAGGTCAATGTGGCCCTGGTGACCAATGCCTTTGGTGGGGTCGTGGGCCTGGTAACCGTGGAGGACATCCTGGAAGAGCTGGTGGGAGAGATCTGGGATGAGGATGATATTGCTGTTGAGTACTTTAAAGAAAGGGGTCCTGGCTGCTACGAAGTAGACGCCTCGGTCAACGTGGGGGAGGTCTTTGAGCGCCTGGGCCTTGATGAAGACCTGGACGATGTTGCCCATGAGAGCCTGGCCTCCTGGGTCTATGAGGGCCTGGGTAGGATCCCCCTGGAGGGAGACAGGATAAGTCTCCTGGGGGTTGATATAGAAATACTCAGGATGGAAAATAGAAGAATCATGAGTCTAGTGGTCTGCCTGCCGGAGGATAAGTCATGAGAGAAGTAATCTATATCCTGGGTCTACTTCTCCTATCAGCCTTCTTCTCGGCTTCGGAGATAGCCTACTCCTCAATAAACAAGGTAAGGCTAGAGACCATGCAGGATGAAAAAAATAAAAAGGCCACCATGGCCTACCATATCTACCTAAACTATGAGAGGGCCCTAGCCACTATCCTAGTGGGTAATAACCTAGTGAATATTGCTGCCTCCACCCTGGCCACCTATTTGGCCCTGGAGCTAGTGGGGGCGGGAGCTGTGTCTCTGGCGGCCCTTATCATGACCCTTTTGGTTCTTATCTTTGGGGAGATAACCCCCAAGATAATGGCCTCCAAGCACTCCCTGCCTATCGCACTTTTTGCCTCCTATCCCCTGAGGATCTTTATGGTAATCTTTTCCCCAGTGCTCTTTTTCACCCAGCCCCTGGTGGAACTTCTTAGAAGGAAGTTTAAGGGCGAGGAGCTGGACCCCGAGGAGCAGTCCGAGGCTGTAGAGGAGGAGCTGGTAAGCCTTCTTGAGACCGTGGAACATGAGGGGGTAATAGATGAGAAGAGAAAGAATATTATAAGTTCTGCCATTGACTTTGCTGAAAAAAGTGTAGGAGAGATCCTCATGCCCAGGGTTGATATCTACGCCATAGACCTGGACGATGAGAGGGAGGAGATCCTAGAAGCCATTCAAGCCTCTCCCTATACCAGGATACCCATCTATGAGAAGAGCATTGATAACATAGTGGGCATCCTCTATCTCAACCACTTCTATAGGAAGATTATTGATGATCCTAATCTTTGCATCAGGGACATCCTAAAGCCTGCCATCTACTTCTATAAGACAACCAGGCTCCCTGCAGCTCTTGAGATGCTGCGCCAGTCCCAGATGCACCTGGGGGTAGTCACCGATGAGTATGGGGCCAACATAGGCATAGTCACCATAGAGGACATCATGGAGACCCTGGTGGGAGAAATCTGGGATGAGACCGACGAGGTCTATGATGAGATAATAAAGCTAGGCGACTCCAACTATGAGCTGGATGGCGACGTCAGTATAGGAGACCTACTGGACCTTGTTCAGTGGGAGGAAGAGGACTTTGATTTTGAGTCGGATACCGTGGGAGGCTGGTGTATAGAGGAACTCCAGGGTTATCCTAGACCTGGAGATAGCTTTCAGTATGAAAATGTCCGGGTAAAGGTGCTTACTATGGATAATCTCAGGGTAGATAGAGTCCAGATAGATATAGAAAAAAATGATGAAGAGGATTATTAACTGATATGAAAACCAAGGTATTTATTTCAGGTAGTCATGACCCCAGGGTAAATCTGGCACTAGAGGAGATGCTGACAAGAAACTGTAGGGAAGATGAGTATATTCTCTATCTTTGGCAAAATGACAACACTATAGTAATTGGTCGCAATCAAAACCCCCATAGGGAGGTAGACCTTAAGAAGGTTGAAGAGGACGAGGTAATCCTGGTCAGAAGGCCCAGCGGTGGAGGAGCCGTCTTCCACGATCTTGGCAATCTAAACTTTACCTTCATAGCCCAGGAAAAAAACTATAACCAGGACCTTAACTTTAGGATCATCCTGGAGGCTCTAAAGGACTTTGGCCTGGAAGGCTACTTCAGCGGAAGAAATGACCTTCTCATAGATGAAAAGAAGTTTTCTGGCAACGCCTATAGCAGGAGGGGACCTGTCAGGGTCCACCATGGCACCCTTATGCTGGATGTGGACATAGGCAGGATGGCTGACTATCTAAGGGTCAACCCCCTAAAGATGAAGGCTAGGGGTATAGGCTCCGTTAGAAGCCGGGTAGTCAACCTCTATGAGCTGGTACCGGGAATGAAGGTCAAGGAGCTCATGGCGGCCCTTATAAGGAGCTTTGAAAAAAACCTAGGCCAGGCCGGCAGCGCCTACATGCTGGATAGGCAGGACCTGGTGGATGAGGACTATTCAAATAAGTACTTTTCCTGGCAGTGGAACATAGGAGAGACGCCTAAGTTCACTCTGGAGGTGGAAAGGCGCTTTGACTGGGGCCTTATTAGCATTCTTTTTGATGTTAAGGGGGGGCTTATCAGAGGGGCCAGGATTTTTACAGATTCCCTCCTGGATGAGGACTTCTCCTCTCTGGCTGAGAGTTTTAAGGGACTGGAGCTTAGAAAAAAGGAACTTGAAGAGGCTCTAACCAGGGGCCTAAAGGATAAAAAAGTCCTAGATGATATGAATAAATGGCTGGATGAAGAGGGTATATATATAGCAGGTTAAGGAGGCTATTATGAAGGGTTTATTAAGAAGTGTAAGAAGGCTGCGCATGTCTCCTCTGGAGAGGGTCGTTGACAACCTTCGCAACAAGGAGTTTAAGGAAGCTGGAAATCTTGCAAAAAAGGAGCTATCAAAGTTCGATGGCAAAGAGCTGGCTGAGAGCGTATCCGATAAGCTTTCCCAGCTGGATCACTTCCAGCGAAGGGAGTTCTTTGAGGAACTGGCTAAAAGCCCAGAGAAGCTAAAGCATATGATTTCTGAGAGCGATGAGTTTAATAAGGCAGTGGATTATATAGAGGAGAGGGATTTAAAAAGGGACCTATTAACTGCCCTGGGAACTATCTTTCTTGTCTGCGCCTTTATCAGGATGCTAAGACGAAAATAAATTATCCTTTAAATGTGGCAGGGAAAGAGTTTACTCTTTCCCTGTCACATTTAGGGGACTCCTACCCTTTATAGTATAAGAGGTGGAAAGTGGATAAGCTTGAGAAGATAAACAGGGACTATAAAAACTATATTTGGAAGATATCCTACAGTATCCTAGGGGACTCCCACCTGGCAGAGGACGCCAGCCAGGAGGTACTTTTGATACTCTCTAGGAGTCTTGACAAGCTAGATCTAGATAGTCCCTCAAGCCTGGGCTTTATAACCGTGGTGACCAGGCACAAGGCCTTTGAGATCTATAAGAGGGAAAAGCGCTACCAGCTGGGTATAGAGGAGGATCTCTCGGACTATATCCCCGAAGAGATTGACTATAGCAGCGAGCTTCTAAGTGCCATCCACGCCCTAAATCCCCTCTACAGCACTGTTTTAATACTGGGTTCTGTCTATGGCTATAGTGACAAGGAAATAGCGGATATTCTTGGCATCAGCCATGGAGCTGTTAGAAAAAGGAAGGAAAGAGCCCGGAATGAGCTGGAAAAAATATACTTTGGAGAGGAGGGGGAGAGTGAATTTTGATAGGGATTTAAAGAAGGCCCTTGAAGACTATGAGAGGTCCCTGGTGGAGCATTATAAAGGCCTTCCTCATCCTAAAAGGAGCAGGACTATGAAGGATAAGAAATGGTTCTATAGCCTAGGTGCTCTGGCGGCGGTCTTTGTCCTTTTTATAGCAGGACAGAGCCTTCTTCCTGGCATGAAGGCTAAGGGTCAAATGATGGGAAGTGGAGAAAACTATAACTATGAGTATGCCAGGGCCGAAGAAGCTCCCATGGAGTACGCCGTGGAGGACTTTGAAGGGGCCTCCATGGACTCAGGCTATAGCCTAGAAGAGGAAAAAATCATAAGGACCTACAGCCTGGGTCTTGAGACCAAGGACATAGTGGAGACTACAAGAAAACTTGAGGAACTGGTAAAAAAAGAGGAGGGCTTTATAGACTCTAGCTACCAGGATGGAAAGCTTGAGCCCGGTGAGTGGGCCCATGCCTACTACTCTATTAGACTACCCAGGGGTAGGGTGGAGACTCTAAGAAGCCTCCTGGAGGAGCTTGGGCAGATTAACTACTTCTCCCAGTCCAGCGACAATGTGACCAGGGCCTATAAGGACACCGAGGCTAGGATTGAGCTTTTAAAGCTTAAGGAAACAAAGCTCAAGGAGCTCCTTGATAGGGCAGAGAATCTTGAAGATGTCATAGCCCTTGAGAGCTCCATTATGGACCTGCAGTTTGAAAGGGAGCAGATTACAAACCAGCTCAGGGATATGGACTCCCGTATAGATTATGACAGCTACCACCTGGACATAAGCCAGGTCAAGACCTTTACAGAGAAGGGTTTTCTAGTTAGGTTTAAAGACAGTTTTGGAGAGGGCTTTAGAAACTTTATTAGGTCACTGGAGGACCTTGTAATCTTTCTAAGCTACAACTGGGCCTACCTGGTCCTAGTCCTGCTTCTAGCAGGAGGGGTCCTCCTGGCTGTAGGAAAAAGAAGGAAAAAACTCTAGGGCTTTAAGAGTTCTAATTGAGGAATAGGGGGTCTATCCACTGGATGGACTCCCTTTATTTTTTAGTGAAGGAGCTTGAGGCTAGATTTCTTTTAGCTTATATTTAGAAAAGGTGAGGATCCTATACTCTTACCCCGGGTAAAATGTGGGATTTATCCTTTTATTCCCGGGAACAATGTGAAAAGCACTATTTCTTCCAGAAGAAAATACCCCTTTTTCTCATCGATGGAATCCTAGGGCTAGCCTTTGCTATCAGTCCTTTTGTTAAGGCTACCAAGGCTACTTCTAGAGGATTTCTAAAAAACGAATTGATTCTAGAGGCTAGATAGCCATTAAAGAGTCCTAGCAGGCCGGTGCAGATCTAGTGCGGAAGTGAATTTTAGATAGTGGTGAGGAGGCTAGCCCTATGAAGCCCAGTGCAAAAAAAATCTGAGGCCTTAGGGCCTCAGGGGGAAGAAGCTCAAAAGAGGATAGCTAGATCCTGGTATCTTCTTTTCTGCCAGGAGATTGCTTTATCACTGGTGAGAAAGTCCTGGAGTTCTTTTTTACTTAACCAGGAATAGTCTATGGTTTCACCCTCCTGTAGGGTGATTTTTTCTTTATCATAGTCTGTTATACAAAGGTAGTTGTGAAAGATTGCCCCCAGCTCTGGATAGACCTGCCTGGATAGGTAGGAGAAGTCCCCCCTATCTATACCAGTCTCCTCCTCCAGCTCCCTTCTTGCTGCCTCCAGGGAGCCTTCTCCTACCAGGGCGCTGCCCGAGGCCGAAGCCTCCCAGAGGCCTGGAGCCTTGTTTTTACTTAGAGCCCTTCTCATAATAAGATAGTCTCCCGTGGTGTGTCTAACCAGGATTTCCACCACCAGGTGGTAGGAGCCCCGGGGAATAGGAAGATTTCTTACCAGCTGAAAGCCCTGGCTTTTTTCGTCTTCGTCTATAGCCTCCCAGATCTCGGCCTCCTCTACAAGTTTTCTATTTAGAAGATCTTTATAGAAGTCCTCCTTGGGAAGAGATCCTTTAAACCTTTGGTCTCTTAGAAAAAAGAGGAGTTCTTTATTGGAGTTATATCCCCCTTCTAGGAGGGCCTCCAGGGCCAGCCTTTTTTCCTCTTCTAGAACTTTTTTTGTCTTTATAATTTTTTTGTCTTTGATTAAGATGAAGTTATCAAAGGCCTCTAGACTCTCTTTTTCTAGAGCATTAAATGACTCATGACTATCTTGAAGGATGGCCAGCCTTTCTATTCCTCTTTTTTTAAGCTCCTCCAGGCAGTAGAGGTCCAGGGGCGGGGGCGGGCTGTTTAGCTCATAGAAGATAGCCCCTATCATAGTACTTTCTCCAGCTGGAAGTCCACCAGGACCTGACCTACAAGCTGGCCCTGGTGGTTTAGGATTTTCTGGTTCAGGTGTTTTTCTAATGGTTTTTTATCTAGGGGGACACCCAGGTCTTCCAGGACCTTTAGGATGATGGGAGCTAGGATTTCTTCCTTGCCAGACTCTATTTTTATGACCACGCCTAGCTCTTCTTTTTCCAGAGCCAGGGAGTAGAAGGCCCCTGCCCCTAGCTTGGGGAAGAGGTTCTGACTTGCTTCCAGTAGGTCGGTGCAGAGAAGACCCCTGGAGGAGACCATCTGGGGATGGGTCTTAAGGGCGGTCTTTATCCTTCTTATGTTTTCTGCTCTTTTTTCTGGAAAGAAGTCCTCCCCTGCAAAGCGGGCATAGGCTCTGGCCCAGTTTTCCATGGGAGCAGCATGGACGGGAACTCCGCAGCCATCTATAGCCAGTTTAAAGTCCTCCTTCTTGTAGTCAGTAAAGTCTGAAAGAAGGGCCAGGATCCTCCCTTGGTGGGGGTGGTCAATTTCCATATAGCTAGCCAGGTCTTCTCCAAGATACTTAGCACTTAGGAGCATAGCTGCATGTTTTGCCGAGCAGTTATTGTGGGAAGGGCTGGGTTTTTCACCCCTTTTTCTCATAGCCTCCCTGGCTTTTTTATCCAGGGGATAATGGGAACCACACCTTAGATAGCTCTCATCAAGGCCGGCCTTGGCTAGAATGGACTTTAGGGTCTCGACATGCTCCTTGGTGCCTCCATGGCTGCCGCACATAAGGGCTAACTCCTTGTCGGAAATCCTGTAGTGGTCCAGGGCTCCGGTCTCAAGGGCCACCAGGGCCTGGAGGGCCTTGGTGGCACTTCTTGGAAAGACCAAAAGCTTTCTGTCTCCGTGCTGGTAGAGGACCTGGCCTCCTGGCCCTGCAACCACTATATGACCCCGGTAGACTAGGTCGCTTATCTCTCCTCTAGTTACTCTTACTAACATGATAGTCTCCACTTCTTTTTATAATAAGTTTTGAAAAAACAAGGCCCAGGGCAGCTCCCACCAGGACGTCGCTGGGGTAGTGGACCCCGATGTAGACCCGGCTTAGCATCATAAGGCCCAGGTAGGAGTAGGCGTAGATATCAATATTTCTTTTATACTGGTTTTTTATAAAGTAGGCCATAAGAAGGATAAAGCTGGCGCTGACCATGGCGTGGCCACTGGGAAAGGAGAAGCTCTTTTCAATAGCAAGGGAGCTAACCGGGGGCCTTGGCCTTCTAATGAGCTCCTTTACCAGGTGGTTTAAGACCCAGCTTGACAGGGTGGCCAGGGGCAGGATGATACCAAACCTGAGCTTTCTAAAGATGTATAAAAAAATCAGATTAAAGGGTATAAGAAAAGAGCTGGAGCCAAGATAGGCCAGAAGTAGGGCCAGCTGGTTTAGGCCCTGAATTCTCTTTCCTTCAAAGTATTTGAGGGTATCTAGGTCCAGGCCGCTGAGGTAGAAGAGCAGGGCCAAAATTATCAGGATTACAATTATCTTTTTCATACTTCCTCCGCTATTAGTTTAGCACAGAGGGGTATAAAAATTACATAGTATAAGGAGGTTGAAGTGGAAGTTATTAAGTTAAGAAGGAGTATAAGGAGTTTTGAAGACAGGAGGGTTCCCGGGGACATGGTGGAGGAACTTTTAAGGGCAGCCATGCAGGCCCCCTCGGCCAAGAACCAGCAGCCCTGGAGGTTTATGGTCCTGGAGGACAGGGAGCTACTGGATAAACTGGCTGAGGGCCTTACCTATGGCAAGATGCTGGCCCAGGCCCCCCTGGCCCTACTCATGCTGGCGGATACCAGGGACCTTGCCTCTCCCGATAGGTGGCCCCAGGACCTGGCAGCCGCTACCCAAAATGTCCTCCTCCAGGCTACGGGGCTGGGCCTTGCCTCGGTCTGGGTCAGCCTCTATCCCGATGATGGCAGGGAGGGACATGTAAAAAAGCTTCTGGATCTTGAGGAGCACCTGGTGCCCTTCTCTATTGTGGCCCTAGGTTATTCTGAGAGAAAGCCCCACTTTATCGACAGGTATGACGAGGACAAGGTTATAAAAAAGTAGGGATTTTCTTCTTGATTTATACCTACTTTCGTGTATAATTAAATTAGCACTCACTAGACCAGAGTGCTAACAGGAGGAGATTATGGATTATGAAAAAATGACAAAAAGCCTAATCCAGGGCATAAATCAGGCTAACTTTATTGCCAGTGAGTATGCCAATAGCCTCCTTGATCCCGAGCATGTTCTTCTTGGGCTCTTGGAGGAGGGTGGATTTTGTGTAGAAATTTTAGAAAAAGCAGATGTAAAAGTGGAGGGCCTAAGAGAAAGACTTCGGGAGCTAGTATCAAAAAAGCCCAAGGTTTCCGGGGCCAGCCAGGTCTATCTATCAAACCAGACCAATAGCCTCTTAATGAGGGCCGACAAGATAGCCCAGTCCATGAAGGACGACTATATATCGGTGGAGCATGTCCTTCTTTCTGCCCTGGAGGGCGGGGGAGGTCTTAAGGAGCTCCTTGTCTCCCAGGGTCTTACTAAGGAGAAGCTCCTACAGGCTCTAAAGGAAATCCGGGGTTCTAAGAGGGTAACCTCGGATAATCCCGAGGACACCTACAATGTTCTAGAGAAGTATGGCACCGACCTTGTTGAAATGGCCAGGGAGAATAAACTGGACCCTGTTATTGGCAGGGACGAAGAGATAAGAAGGACTATTAGGATCCTCTCTAGAAAGACTAAAAACAACCCTGTCCTCATTGGTGAACCCGGGGTAGGTAAGACTGCCATTGCTGAAGGTCTGGCCCAGAGAATTGTCAGGGGGGATGTTCCCGATAGCATGAAGGACAAGACCATTTTTTCCCTGGATATGGGAGCCCTTATGGCAGGGGCCAAGTACAGGGGAGAGTTTGAGGAAAGGCTAAAGAGCGTCCTGGATGAGGTGAAAGCCAGTGATGGCCAGATCCTCCTCTTTATAGATGAGCTCCACAACATTGTGGGGGCTGGCAAGGCCGAAGGCTCCATGGACGCCGGCAACATGCTAAAACCCCTGCTGGCTAGAGGGGAGCTCAATGCCATAGGCGCCACTACTTTAGGTGAGTACCAGAAGTATATAGAAAAGGACGCTGCTCTAGAGAGGCGCTTCCAGCCGGTAATGGTCCTGGAGCCCAGCGTGGAGGATACAGTGACTATCCTCAGGGGCCTTAAGGAGCGCTATGAGATCTTCCACGGGGTATCCATTACCGATGGAGCCCTAATAGAAGCTGCAGTCCTGTCGGATAGGTATATCTCCGATAGGTTCCTGCCTGATAAGGCCATAGACCTGGTGGATGAGGCCTGCGCCCTTATAAAGACCGAGATGGAGTCCATGCCCCAGGAGATGGATGAGATCTCAAGAAAGCTCATGACCAAGGAGATAGAGCTGGAGGCCCTGAAAAAGGAGATGGGAGACAAGGCGGATTTAAGAAGGAAGGTCCTTGAAGAGGAGAGGGACCAGCTTAAAGAAGACTTTGAGAAGCTGAGTGAAAAGTGGCTCAGTGAGAAGGAGGCCGTCTCAGCCCAGGGGGAGATCAAGCTCCAAATTGAGGATATCCAAAATCAAATAGAGGCTGCTGAGAGGGCCTATGACCTGCAGAGGGTAGCCGAACTTAGCTATGGAGTCCTGCCTGAACTTAAGAAGAAGCTGGAGGAGAGTAGGGAGGCTTCTTCCCAGGCCAGCTATGAGCTCCTTAGAGAAGAGGTCACCGAGGAGGAGATTGCAGGGGTGGTTTCCCGCTGGACAGGTATCCCCCTTGAGAAACTCATGGAGACCGAGAGAAGAAAGCTCATGGATCTAGAAGCCTCTCTAGCTAGGGAGGTCATAGGCCAGGAGGAGGCAGTAAAGAGGGTCTCCGAGGCCATAATTCGCTCTAGAGCTGGAGTTAAGGATCCTTCAAAACCCGTGGGAAGCTTTCTCTTTCTAGGTCCCACCGGTGTTGGGAAGACCGAGCTTGCCAGGAGCCTGGCCAGGCAGCTCTTTGATTCAGAGAAGAACATGATAAGGATCGATATGAGTGAGTACATGGAAAGACACTCAGTGGCCAGGATGATAGGAGCCCCTCCAGGCTATGTGGGCTACGATGAGGGAGGCCAACTAACCGAGGCGGTTAGACACCATCCCTACAGTGTCATCCTCTTTGATGAGATAGAAAAGGCCCATGGAGATGTCTTTAACATCCTGCTGCAGGTCCTAGATGATGGCAGGATTACCGACTCCAAGGGCAGGACCGTGGACTTTAAAAATACCATTATCATTATGACCTCAAATATAGGCTCCCAGAGACTCCTTAGAAGCATGGAGGGTGAGGGTCTGACTGAGGATGTTAAAAAGGAAGTTTTAGCAGAGCTCCACAACTACTTCAAGCCAGAGTTTTTAAACCGCCTAGATGAGATGGTGGTCTACAATCCTCTGACTAAAGAGGATATGAAAAGGATAATCGAGCTTATGCTGGGAGAACTAAGGGAGAGACTTTCTGAGCAGGATATAGAGCTTTCTATTAGTGAAGCTGCCAAGGACTATGTTATAGCAGAGTCCTATGATGTGCGCTTTGGAGCTAGGCCCATGAAGCGCTTTATCCAAAGAAATATAGAAACCCTCTACGCCCTGGCCATTATAAGGGGTGAGATAGGTCCCGGGGATAAGACCCTGATAGACTACAGGCAGGGCCTGGTAGTAGAAAAAATTTAGGAGTGGGAAACCACTCCTTTTTTATTCTAAATAAATTGTGATTAGTCTCTGCTTTATATAAACGAAGACTCGCCCCAATGGTGACTCTCTTGACATAAAAGCCAAAAATGTTTATTATTAATCTAGACAAAGTATAAGGAGGCTTGTATATGAAGAAAAAATTACTCTTACTTTTAATTGCTAGCTTACTCTTGACCATGGTTTTTGGCTGCGGTGGGGCAGAAAAAGCACCCGAGGAGCCAGCCGGTGAGGAGCAAGCCGAGGAAAAACCAGCCGAGGAAAAACCCGAAGAACCAGCAGCAAAACCCGCCGGACCAGTTGAGTTTCTTTCTATAGCTACAGGTGGAACAGGCGGAACCTACTATCCTTTAGGTGGTGCCATTGCAGTAATTTTAAATGATAGTGACATGGGTGTACAGGCCACAGCCACAGCTACCGGTGCTTCTGTAGAGAATGTTACCCTGGTCAGTGATGGTGAGTCAGAGGTAGCCTTTGTACAAAACGACGTTGTCTATTACGCTGTCCATGGTATTGAGACCTATGAAGGCCAGGACAAGGTTGAGAATATTGCAGGTATTGCTACCCTTTATCCAGAGGTTGTTCAGATTATAGCCACTGCAGAAAGTGGAATTACTTCTGTGGCAGACCTTGCTGGTAAGAGGGTTGCGGTGGGTGCTCCAGGCTCTGGTACTGAAGTAAATGCCCGTCAAATTCTCGCAGAGTTTGATCTAACCTATGATGATCTAGCCAAGGCAGACTACCTCTCCTTTAATGAGGCCACTGATAACATGAAGAATAAGCAGATTGATGCTTCCTTTATCACTGGAGCTATTCCAACCTCAGCTGTTGCTGAGCTAGCCCAGACCAATGACATAGTGGTTATCAATGTTGAAGAGGACAAGATTGAGTCTTTAGCAGCTAAGTATCCCTTCTATACTCCTGTAACTGTACCTGCTGGCAGCTATAAGGGCCAGGAGGAGGATGTGGTATCCCCCGCAGTTATGGCTATGCTAATAGTTCCCAAGGATATGGATGAGGAGCTGGTCTACAACATAGTTAAGAACATGTATGAAAAACGCCAGGTTATTGTGGATACCCATCAAAGGGGTGAGGACATTACTCTTGAAACAGCCCTAGATGGCATGAGTATTGAACTACATCCCGGTGCGAAAAAGTACTTTGATGAGATGGGAATTGGCAATTAAATTAAGGGGAGGGAAGGTTCTTATACCTTTCCTCCTTTTAGTACTTATTTTATTTTTTTTTATTTATCCCACCGGGGTGCTGGAAATCACAGACTCCAGCTCAAGAACCCTGGCCCTCTTCCCCCTAGGGGAGTTTTCTGTTATCTACACCCACTCGGTGGAAAAAACCGATGTCAGGGAGAACTATAGGATTCAGGCAGGTGAGATTATCCTGACTGATACCTGGTTTTATTCCTATGGAGCTGGTCTTCCTGCCACCACTGAATATGACTTTGAAATAACCCCCCAAGGTTTTCATATCTATAACATTAATAAAGGCTTTGAAGAGGTCATATACAGGACTGGTAAGAAGATAGCTGAGCATAGACTGCTTGTTGGCAGCAGGGAAATTTACTTTAGTCACTTTAGTCATCCAGGCCAGGCTGTGAACTTCCATGTGGGAAGGCAGCCCCGCTGGAAATTATACATAGGAGGTAGCTACTTTGGACAATGACAAAATGTTAGAAGAAGAAATATTGGAGGAAGTTATCTTAGAGAAGGATGAAGGCCTTCTTGATATAGATAGTGGAGCAGCTCTGGACCAGGTGGAGGACCTGCTGGAGCAGTACGACTTAGAGACTTCTAAACTGAGAAAACTAACAGGGCCCTTTGCCCTGCTGGTTTCTGTAGTTGCCATAGCCATGAGCCTCTTTCATCTTTATACCGGGGGCTTTGGTACCCTCCTTGCTATGAAGCAACGCTCTTTACACCTTATTTTTGCAATGATCCTGGGCTTTTTACTCTATCCTGCCTTTGGTAAGAGCAATAAGAAAAGGCCAACCCTAGTTGATTTTGCTCTGATTATTGGAGCGGTGATAGTCTTTGGCTATGTTTTTATGAATGTAGAGGCCATTGTCCTCAAGGGGGGCAAGCTTACAAAGCTTGATATGTACTTTGGCTTTGCAGCCATCCTACTTACTCTAGAGCTGACAAGAAGGGTGGTGGGACCTGAGCTACCCATTGTGGCTATAGTCTTTCTACTCTACGCCTACTTTGGCAGGTCAATTCCTGGAATTCTTGCCCACAGGGGCTACTCCGTTACTAGAATTGTCAGCCATATGTACTTTACTACCGAGGGTATAATGGGTATCCCCCTGGGGGTCTCGGCTACCTTTGTCTTTATGTTTATCCTCTTTGGATCCTTCCTGGACAAGACCGGGGTGGGCAGGTTCTTTATAGATATAGCCTACGCCATGACGGGAAGCCTAAAGAGTGGACCTGCTATGACCAGTGTGGTCTCCTCGGGTCTTATGGGAAGTATCTCTGGAAGCTCCGTTGCCAATACGGTGACAACCGGAGCCTTTACCATACCCCTTATGAAAAGGACTGGCTATAAGCCAGAGTTTGCTGGAGCTGTAGAGGCCACGGCCTCCACCGGGGGCCAGATCATGCCTCCTGTCATGGGAGCTGCAGCCTTTATCATGGCGGACTTTACAGGAATCCCCTATATCCATATAATTTTGGCGGCGGTAATTCCTGCCATCCTCTACTACATGGCTGTTGGGGTCATGGTCCACCTGGAGGCTTCAAAGCTTGGCCTTCAGGGAATTCCCAAACACCAGCTTCCCAGTGTAAGAAAGATCCTCCTTGAGAGTGGCTACCTAATTTTGCCCCTTATAGTTGTGGTCTATATGCTGGTAAAACAGTATACTCCCACCCGCTCGGCCTTTATTGCCATGATAATGGCAGTGGTGGTGGCCTACGCTGTAGCCCTCATTAAAAGGGACAAGTCCTTTAACTATATGAGTATCCTCCAGGCTCTGGAGAATGGTGCTAAGAGCGCCCTGGGTGTGGCCTGCGCCTGTGCCTGCGCAGGTATGATAGTAGGGGTTGTAACCCTGACTGGCTTTGGCCTTAGGATAGCAGAGATCATAGTAACTGTAGCCAGGGGTAACCTCCTAGCTACCCTCTTTCTTACTATGGTAGCCTCCCTTATCCTGGGAATGGGCCTACCCACAACTGCCAAGTATATAGTTCTTGCTACCATGGCAGTTCCTGCCCTGACCAAGCTTGGTGTCAATCTCATGGCAGCCCACCTTTTTATCCTCTACTTTGGAGTGGTGGCGGATGTTACCCCTCCAGTGGCCCTTGCAGCCTACGCAGGGGCGGGTATAGCTGGGGCTAACTCTATGAAGACTGGGGTCCAGGCCTTTAAGCTGGCCATTGCAGCCTTTATTGTACCCTACGTCTTTGCCCTGGACTCCCATCTAATCCTAGTGGATAGCGTGGTGGGTTCCACCGTAAACTTCCTACCTATCTATACGGCCCTTCCCACCATAGTAACGGCGGTGCTGGGTATCTTCTGCCTGGCAACGGCAGTGGAGGGTTATATGATAACCAGGACTAAGTTGCTTGAGAGGATCATCCTCCTGGCTGCAGCCCTTCTTCTTCTCTACCCTGGCTATATGTCCGATGCTGCGGGTCTGGGAGTTCTGGTTCTAGTTTATCTTCTGCAAAAAAGAAGGCTTAAAGCCCAGGCGGTTTAGAAGTCAGTGGAGCGGGGAAACCCGCTCTTTTATTTTGTATAGTTTTTGGGTATCAAGGGCAGAGGAGGTGGATTATGAGTAAAATATACACCAAGGGCGGAGACAAGGGGGGAACCTCCCTTTTTGATCAAGTTAGAGTTTCAAAGGATGATGTCAGAGTTGACACCTATGGAACTGTGGATGAGCTGGGGGCCTCTCTAGGGGTGGCCAAGAACTTTGTTGAAGATGAGAAGATGAGAGATACCATAACCTCCATCCAGCACAAGCTCTTTACCGTGGCATCAAATCTTGCCACCCAGGACCCGGCCAAGGTTCCTGCTAAAATCACCGAGGAGGATATCCTGGGTCTTGAAAAAATTGTAGACAAGTACATGGACGCCGTTGTGAGAAAGAACTGCTTTATTGTCAATGGCTCTGGCACCAGGTCGGCCTTTTTACATGTGGCAAGGACTGTCTGCAGAAGGGCTGAGAGAAGGGCTGTTACCCTAGCCTCTATAGCCGAGGTTGACCCCCTGGTTATCAAGTATCTTAACAGGCTCTCCGATGCCATCTATGCCATGGCCCGCTACAATGAGGACAGTGAGGAGTGCGTAAACTACGACCTCTAATAAAAAAGGACCAGCCTAGGCTGATCCCAAATTTACCTCTAGTAGGATGATAGGAAGCTCGAATCTGGGCTTCTTTTTTAGTATCTATGAAAGTTAGGTCTAGATGACAGAAAGCTCCTTCTCATCGGTGGCTGTGTAGACCTCTTCGTTGATCCTGGCTGGTAGACTTATAAAGATAAAGGCCATCATAAGAAGAAATACCGATAGGTAGACCAGGCTTCTTCTAGGGCCTAGGATGTCTCCCATTATGCCGCCTAAAAACTGGAAGATTACCATAGAAAGACTGGTGGCCATCTGGGCAAAGGCAAGGATTTTGGCCCTTAGTTTGGCTGGCAGATAGGCCTGGACGCTGGTCTCCCTTAGGGTGGCCGAGGTAACTCCCATGCTGCCTGCTATAAAGCGGTTTACCAGCATTAGAGGATAGGAGAGAAAAAGAAGGCTTATATCTAGAAGGCTATAGCTGTAGTAGACCAGCTGGGTTATTTTGAATCTTTTTTTGGCTGGGATAATAATCTTGTACTGGATTATGCCCCCTAGAGTCCTGCCCAGGGTTTCGGCTGTTGTTAAAAAGCCAAATTTAGTAACTCCCAGGAGCAGGGAGGTCTGGAAGAAGACCTGGATAAAAAGGTGGCCTGCCATGGCAGTTCCCGTGGAAAAGGACATGTAGGTATAGATGTTAATTAGACCTCTTTCCTTTTTTAAGTAATCTATTGCCTCCCTCATATCGGAGAAGAAGGCCTTAAAGTCGGGCTCATGGTCTGGGGTTCTTCCCTGATCCTTTATAAAGACCTCGGCACTGGCTGCAAGAAAGGATAGGATGCCCACCACTAAAAAAAGATAGTGCATCTCTATATGCTTGTACATAAAGGCTGAGACTGGAGCCATGACCATCATGACCATGGGGTAGAGGGTGGAGCTTACAGCGTAGCCCCTTTGCATGTGGCCCTTGGGTATTAGCATGGGGTACCAGGCCTGGTAGGCTATCATGTAGACAGCTCCAATGGAGCCGGCTATAAGGGCCAGCAGCATGTAGTGGCTGTAGACGAAGCCTCCCCTGGTCAGGTAGGCAAAGAAGATAAAGACAGCGCTCATAAGGTAGTCTAGGCTGACAATTATGTATTTCTTGGGGGCCCTGTCTACAAAGGGCGACACCAGGAGTGGTAGGAAGAGATCTGGCAGCATGGCCAGGATCATTATGTAGCTGGATAGCTTAAGAGAGCCTGTACTGGCATAGGTCATCAGGGAGAGGGGCAGCTGCATGGTCTGGCCTGCTATGGCAGATATTACAGTGCCTCCAAATATAAGTTTAAAATCCCTTGTCCAAAGTGTATCCATAAAAACCTCTTTTCCTTCCAA